>NZ_CP022121.1:3193750-3505000 GCF_002224645.1 Dehalobacterium formicoaceticum
TCGTTTATTTCCAGTATTTCCTCAAAGACGATTGGGTTGATAGCATCCTCGGCATCTTTTGTACCAGGGCTGTTCCTATCTATTATATTTGCGGTCATTTCATCCCTGTTTTTTGCTATGGATTACAATAAAATTACAGGGTATATTGCTAAGTTGTTTCCGTCTCAAAAACAAAACCTTTTAGCTGAGATAAAAGCTTTTGCCACCGGCATCGGCTTAAAGTATATCAAAGCTTATGCGATTTTAATGGCCGTAACATTTATTGAGCTTGCAGTGGGGCTCTCTATCTTGAAGGTGGTCGGGGCGATTACCATTGCCGCGCTGATTGCCGTTATCGACATACTGCCCGTGCTTGGCACGGGTGGCGTTGTCGTTCCATGGATCATTATTGAACTTATAAAAGGCAATATACCGCTTGCCATTGGGCTTGCGGTATTATACCTTATCATAATTATAGTCCGTAATATATTGGAACCCAAGTTGGTAGGAAAACAAATAGGGCTGCATCCTCTTGTCATGTTAATATGCATATATATCGGATTAAAGGTCTTCGGATTAATCGGAATACTCGCTCTGCCTGTCGCCGTAGTCATAATAAAACATCTTTATGATAATGATTTTTTCAAGCAATAGCTGATAAAAACAGAATAAGTTTTGGATAATGTCTGGATTAAAAGGAAGAGAAGGGACGAACACAGATAGCATTCAATTTTGTGAGGCTATAATCATATGTATAACGAAATATTTGATATTGGTTTCATATCAATACACGGCTACGGGCTAATGATAGGGATCGGCATCTTATGCGCTTTGATAACAGCGGGTAAACGGGCAAAAAAAAGAGGGCTTGATGCAGATTTTGTGTATAGTTTAGGAGTTGTAACCCTTATATTCGGATTTATTGGAGCAAAACTGCTTTATTGTTTAGTAGAAATAAATGCCTTTTTCAATGAACCTATGCGGATTGTATCCGGGAGCGGTTTCGTAGTATATGGAGGCATAATTGGCGGCATATTAGCAGCAATGATGTATTGTAGATCAAAAAGAGTTAATTTCTTTCAATACTTTGATTTAACAGTGCCATCCGTAGTACTGGCACAAGGATTTGGTCGAATTGGTTGTTTTCTTGCCGGATGCTGCTATGGACGTGAAACAGATTCGGTCATTGGTATAGTTTTTCACAATTCATCTTTTGCACCTAATGGAGTTAAACTTATACCAACCCAGTTGTTTTCAAGTGCAGGAGACTTCTTGATCGCGATAGTATTGTTATTTTATGCTCAAAAAGACCGGAGAACGGGGAAGGTAGGGTCTTTATACCTCATTCTTTATAGTGTGGGAAGATTCATAATAGAATTCTTTAGAAACGATTACAGGGGTAGCGTCGGAATTCTGTCAACATCTCAGTTGATATCTGTAATAATTTTGGCAATTGGCATAGTGATGTTTTCTAGGAAAGAATTGCCTTGGGCTAACAAAGAGTGAATGTTCAGCGCATTTTTCAGCTTTACGGGTTTCAGGCTTATTAACTATTCTCCGAGCCCATTTCTCGTATATTTTTAACAGCCAAAGCAAACAGCGCCCTTATGGTTTGAAAAACAAACTTCCTTGTCTCATCGTCAATACCTCTGATTGCGCCAAGTACGGCAACAGCCTTTTGGGGCCAATCTCCGGTCAGATCATAAAATGTTTTGGCATTTGTTGCTTGGATAATCTGAAAAAGAGTATTGACAAACAACTCCCGTTTTTGGTCGTCAAAGGAGTTAATCCATTGGTTTAGCGTCCCGTTCATAAAAAGCGCGCTTTTTTTAACCGATTGAACATATTGAAAATCACTGCCGTCAATTAGCCACGAAAAAGAATCATGCTGCATAAACCAGATGCGATTGCTTTTCACCACGGAATAATGTTCCTGATTCTGCAATAGCATTCCGATTATGGATGACTGAGGCAAGGTTTTATTGATTCGGTCTTTTATAGTTAAATACTCGTGGCATTGAAAAACTTCATCCCTGAATCCGGGTCCATCATGGCTAAAGACATGCGTGATCCTATTTTGAATGGGCTGGTAGCATTTTATGGAGGAATAGACCGCAATATTTCCTCCTTTCGAGTGTCCGCCAATTTTTAATTGGCATGAAATTCTATCGGCAACGGCATTCAGGTAGGCGACGCCTTCTTCCTGCGAGGGAATAGGGCTGATGAATGCCATGTTAAAATCCTCTTTCCATCCAATAAAGGTTGAATCGGTTCCGCGATAAGCGATATAGGCTGAACAGTCGTCCAGCAAAAACGTAATGGCTGAGAACTGCTTCTCAGTCTTGTTGTCTATTTTATTGACATAAAAAGCCATTTTCAAGTCACGAAACCTTGAACTGTTCGCCAGCGCAAAGAATAGATGCCGGTTGTTTTTACTGTTCCATGTATCACGAAACAGCATATCCAGGTTTTCCTTGCTTGCTATTTCTTTTATGCTTACCGGCGTCGCGGTATCAAATAAACCGGGTACGAACTTATCAAAACGCAGATACGCCAATTGGGATAAAACCAGGCTGTCAGCCGCGTTGAATTTTCTATTTTTAAAAGTATCACTTTCTTCTATTGCGTAATCAATAATGTTTTTCATACTACCTGCTCCAATTTCAGTTTGGGAATGCTTTACAGGCAGTGCAGCTTTCACATTGCTAAAATCTGATTACTGACAAATAAAAAATAATGGGCTGCCATATAATCATTCCGGTTTGGTCGGATTTTCCGTGGCGATCCCTTCGCTTTGGCTTTCCAGTTCACAAAGAATGCTTCCGTCAAATAAGCTGCGCATTTTCATTACATACTCTGCCGGATCATCTTTCATGCCATTGTCGGCCCACCGCACAATCAGACCGACAAAAGCAGTGGAAATAAATTCGACAATAAATCCCCATTTTTCTTCTTCAAATTCTGTGTTTTTGATGCTCTCTATTACAGATATCGAAATATCGCGGATGTAATCATGCAGATATTCCTGAAAAGAATTTTGCCCGGTTGTGTTAAGAGCGTTGATATAAAACGTCTTATTTTGCCGCATATAATTGCACAAATCTGTCAGGCCATCCATCCAATGCTCCACTTTGTTATAGGAATTCATAAAACAGGCGGTCTCCGTATAATAAATCCAATTCATAAGATCATACTTATCTTTGAAATGATAATAAAATGCTTGCCTTGTTAGTCCGCAGTTATCCACAATATCGCTGACGCAAATCTTATTAAAAGCGGTCTTTGCCATTAGCCCTTTCAATGAATTGGCAAGGGCTAGTTTCGTTATATTCGAATCAGACATTTAAGCTGAGCCCCCTCCCAAAGTAATCCGAGAATTCATCTTATGCTGTATCCGTCTGACGTAATTCACTATTGCTGTTTTCGGTTTGCTTTTTCCTGTCACTACGCTTTTTTAAAACAACGATGTTTATAAACATCTGTTGCACGATTTGATAAATATTCCCAATGATCCAATACAGGCCCAGCCCGGCAGGAACTGTAAAAGTAATTACGCCACTCATGATGGGTGAAATTAAGGCTAAGTTATTTTGTATGGACGCCTGCATCCGATCTGCGTTTGTTTTCGGCGTATCCTTCATGGAATATTTTACTGAAATATAGGATGTGAGGGCCGACAGCAACGGAATTAACAGCAGAAGGTAGCTATGTATGCTTGTACCGCTGTTGATATAATTGCTGGGATTCCAGGCGGGCACTGCTCCAAGATTGATCCCTAAAAAATTCATATTGAGTAAATCTTCCGGTTGCAGCAAATGAGATACCGCCTGAAGCTTTTCTGAGTGGTCACTAAAATAAGCAATAATACTCAGGTCTTTCATGTTCGCAATCTTTTCGGCACCCTGCGGTATCAGTTCATAGAGCCGCGCTATGATTTCAGGAGATTTCCCAGTCATGTATTTCAAAGGCTGGGAAATAACGTAATATAAAGAAAACAAAATTGGTATCTGGATCAGCAGGGGAAGGCAGCCGCCGGTCGGATTCACCTTATTTTCCTGATAGAGTTTCATCAGCTCCGTACTCTGCTTTTCCTTGTCGTCTTTATATTTCTTTTGAATTTCCTGCATCTGTGGCTGAAGCTGACCAATTTTTGAGGTCGATTGCACCTGCTTTATGGTCAGGGGAAGCATAAGTGATTTTATTCCTACCGTTAAAAATATGACTGCGATCCCATAATTCTGAAACGCAATGTTATCATATATATATTTCAAGATGGCTCCCATCGGGATTGCTATAAAATCTAACATACTTTTTGATCCTTTCTAAGGAAGGTGCATTAACGGCACAATAGGCTTTGCAACCTACGCACATTTTTTCTTTCTCCAAAATTGAAAGTTTCCATAAATGCACAATATTTATCTATCGCGGCCACAATGTATGCTTCCTTATATTTGGGCGGTGTTACTGTCAAAGGCCACATGTGTTTTCGGATGATATCCTGTTCCGCTTTGTTTAAATGGAAATATTTATTCGCATTCTGCAAAGCGACTTGAGGATGCGTAAGGCCATGTAGCCCATTGTACGGTTTTTCAAGATGCCAGTCGTACAGAAAAAAATCGTGAAGCAATCCTCCTCTGGCCGCCGAACGATAATCAAGCCCCATCCGCCTGCAAACAAGATAGCTGCTGTACGACACATAAAGGCTATGCTTTAAACAATTGATGTCGCTGTGTTGGATATAATTTCCCATCGACCGGACCATTTCATGGTTGATCAGCCCGCTTACACAGTCCAGGTATTCCGCATCAGCGAAGGAATCCGGTTCCAGTCTTAATTTTGAAATGATCCAGCCGTTCATTTAATATTGCCCCTTTTATGCGTTATTTTCAGCTTCTTGACCTGATCATGGAAATCACCAGTACCAAAACAATAATAGCCGCCGATGCCAAACCTACTTTTAAGACGGTAATATTGAAAAAATACATTTCGCTGCTTCTATCCGCACTAAGGCCGGAGCTTATCAGGACTCCGGCGATGATAATGCTTACGGCAAGCAAAATCAGGCTGAAGGATATCCTATTGAAGATTCGTTCCAGCCGCCTTTGAAGCTTATCCATCTCTTTCATCTCAAACTGAACGGCAAAGTCTGTATCTGCCGCTTTATGCAGAAGGTTTTGCATCGCGGCCGGGAATTCGCTCAACAGATTCCAATAATCTAATAAGTTCTTTTTTATTCCGCTTCCCATTCTCTCGATTGAAAGCGACTGATAACGCAGCTTTTTAGCGATAGGTTCCGCAATAACAAGGGAGTTAATATCCGGGGCTAATTTTTCCAACAGTCCTTGAAGAGTTGTCAATGTTTTGGAAAGCAAAGCAAATTCACGGGGTGTTTTTACATGGTTCAAAAACGCAATATGGAAGATTTCCTGGATCAGCTTATCAATTTTCATCTCGTTCATAGGCATCGTAAGGTACTTTTCGATCAGCGCATCAACGCCTTTTTCAAAGCTTTTGACATTGCTTCGAGCAGTTGCGGCCTCCATAGCAAAAATGGAGTTGACCACCATTCGACTGTCTTTGAAGGCAACCCCGATAAAAAAATTTGAAATCGCTCTTTTCCGGGATTCGTTGAAGCAACCTACCATCCCCAAATCAAGAAATATGATGGTGCCGTCCGGCATGACCTGAATATTACCCGGATGCGGGTCCGCATGAAAAAAACCGTCTCTGAGTATTTGATTACATATGGAGGCGGCAAGCCTCTCGGCGATCTTTCTTCGATTAATGCCCGCCAGATCCAAGGCGGCAGTATCGCTGATCTTGATACCTTCAAAATACTCCATGGTGAGAACCCGCTTTGTTGTATATATCCACTTCACTTTTGGGACTGTTACGCCTTCGTCCCGGCTGAGATTAAGCCTGAAGGTATCCGCGTTTTCACCTTCTTTGGTAAAATCCAGTTCATTTTTAAGCGTGTTTTCAAAATCCGCCACCATACCGCTAAAATCATAAATCTCCCCGTATTTTGTGTGATGGTCGAGAAAATGCGCCATATCTTTTAAAATGTTTAAGTCCAGATCTATGAGTTTTTCTATCTCCGGCCTCTGAACCTTTACGGCCACCTGCTTTCCCGAAATCAGTCTGGCGCGATGGACTTGGGATATGGATGCCGCGGCCACAGGCTCCTCGTCAAATTCTTTAAAGAGATTTCCCAGCGTGTCATTAAATTCCGTTTCAATGAGCGTCTTGACCTCAGAAAAAGGAAACGGTTGCACCGAGTCTTGCAGCCTTTTAAGCTCTTCAATAATATCAGCCGGTAAAATATCCCGTCGTATGCTTAAAATTTGTCCCAGTTTAACAAACGTCGGACCCAATTCTTCCAAGGCCATCTTCAGCCTTTTTCCTGCTGAAGCTCCGGCCGTGTCAGGTGCAGTTCCGACGTCTAAAATTCTATTTTTGGACCTTAAAGAATAAGGGAGCCTAAGTCGCTTTACAAGCAATCCAAAACCATGTTTTGTAAAAACAGCAATAATTTCTTTATATCTTCTGGCACGAACGCGCCTGTAATTCATCATATCAACTCTATCCCGCGATTCCGCACTATATTTAAGCAGAGGGGAAAGGAGGCGCTTCTATCGTTTCATCACATAGCAAAAGCATATTCAGATTGATTTGCTCTCTTTCCTGAGCCTGCTACTTTTCCGGCACTCTGAACATTATCCCCTTTACTTGGTGCCCTCGCTTTTGAAAAATCCTTGTTCCCGGAGTACTTGCTGCATTTGTTCTCTGACAATTTCTCTGATTTCATCTTTTGTAACAAGGTCTTCTTTTCTCGCCACATTTACATGATCCAGAGCCTTGGTGACCTCACCCTGAATCAGCTTTTTCAGTTCTTCTCTCTGTTCTTCGCTTCTTTGCATAAGCTCGCTCGCAAACTGCCGGGCGTCTTTTTTGGCCACCTCGCCTCTGCCGACCAGTTCCTCAACCACTTCTTCCACCTTTTCCTGTGAATACAAGAAAAGCCCTAATCCTAAGTTGATTGTCTTTTCAAATGCGTTTGACATAATACACACTCCCTCTTAATTTAATAGGCTCTCTGCCAAATTTAAGGATTCAAAGGCGCTGTCCCGGTCGGAACCGAGTATTATTTGAATAGATGTTCCGAGTAAAGCTCCAAGAACTAATTTAGCTACCGTTTGGGGAGAATATCCAAGATATTTTTTATTGATTTTCGTGTGGGTCAATAGGTTTCTTTCAATAACCTCCGTCAGCTCAGTAAATAAGCTGTCCAGTTGTTCTCTAAAAGATGGAATCCATAAAGCCTGTGCTATAAAATCAATAAAAAGTTTCAAAAGTTTTGGTTTATCCCTGATCAGTTCCTTAAAGAACCTCACGAGGGACGCGAGCTTTTCTTTCTCACCCGTGACAGATTCTAAATTTCCTTCTATTTCATGTAAATATTGGAGTGTCATCATATTGATAACTTCAATGAATAATTTTTCTTTATTCTTATAGTAGTATGTCAGTTGGCTTAACGCGACTCCGGCTTCCTCGGCAATATTACGCATGGATACATTGGCATAGCCTCTTGTAGAAAGACATTCAAAGGCCGTTATAAGGATTTTCTCAGAGGGATTTGTTTTATCAGTCTTTTGTTGCATGTGGCACCTCCAAAATATTGGTCGTACGTACGTATTATTTTATCATAATTTTTTTGCCCATGTCAAGTAATCCGGCATTGATAATAGATGTAGTACAGGGAGGAGGCGTACCTCTTTGACATAACGCTGACGCAAATGATTGATAAAGTTTCTCTAAAAAAAAAGATCGCCCGGCAATACCGTTTTTAGGTATTGTCGATCGGTCTTTTTGGTATCGCACTATATTTAGAGTTCCGCCCTTAGCGGGTATTTTGAAATCTATTTCGCTTTTCTGCTATGGGTATTGCGCCTAATGCAATCGCATCATAATTTGCTTTATCTTTACAGAAGTCAGGTATACTTTCTTTTTCCGCCATAGAAGAATAGTTTCCGGCACCCACAATAATGTGATCTAAGACTTTGATCTCCAAAGGATGGAAAATATCTACAATTCTTTGGGTCAACGCTTTATCTTCCGGGGAAAAGTTCCGGGAGCCTCCGGGATGGTTATGGGCCAGAATGACCGCATTGCAATCACAGGCCAAGGCGTATTTTAAGATTTCCCTCGGATACACGGCTGTCTGGCCAATACTCCCTTCCGACATGGTTTTTATTTCGATTGCGTTATTGCTCCTGTCTAAAAAAGCGACCATAAATCGTTCTTTATCCTTCATCCCGCTTAAGAGGGCGTAAAAATACTGGCCTGCCGCGGTTGAGGAATTGAAGGTAATTTTTTCATTGCTCTCATAGATTTTCAAAAGGTTGTAGGAGGCAATGAACTCGTTGAGCAGTCCGATCTTTTCGAGCTGCTTTTCATTTGGTTCCATAATGCGGGGATGCTCCAAGATGTTAAAGGGGTTGTTTTGTTTTACATACCGCTGAAGCTTTTTGTAGGGCAGACCCGTTAAGGTTGTCAGCCCTTTTAGAAATTTCTCGGTATGCCGTGTGTCTGGCCTCATATTATATCCGCCCCCTTTTGTTGTCCAATATCTCAATCAGGGCTTGTATACTTCGCAGCTTCCCGGAAGTCTCAGGGGCTAAGTCCGCTGATTCAAGATGCCGAAAAAAATTTCTGATTCCCATGCGCTGAAAGCATTTCTGAATTTTTTCTTTGGCATCCCCGTCCAAGTCAAGCAATTCAGCCAGTAAATCCGCGCACTTTCTATATTCCAACTCCCTTAACGCTTCTAAATTCATTCTTTTTTCCACCTTTCAAATTTAGCACTAATAAAAAGCACGGTGACGTGAAAGCCAAGTAATCGGCTATCACGTCTCCGTTATCTTTTGGGTGACCGTCAGCAACTTTTTAATCAGCCACATCCTTACCATGCCGCCGTGTAATTAGAGAAGTACAGCAGGGGGTCAACCCTGGTGCCGCCGACATAAACCTCAAAGTGCAAATGCGGACCTGTGGACAATCCCGTGCTGCCCACGAAGCCGATGGTCTGGCCTTGCGTCACCGTCTGCCCGACACCGGCGCTCATTTGGCTCATGTGGGCGTAAAGGGTCATATTGCCGTTGCCGTGGTCGATGATGAGATAGTTTCCGTAGCCGCCCGCGTCGTAAGCGGCGGTTGTGACCACGCCGTCCGCAGCAGCCAATATTGCCGTTTCGTATCTCGCCCCGATGTCAATGCCGCTGTGGGTTTTGTAGACGCCCAGGATGGGATGCAACCTGGTGCCAAAAAAGGAAGTTACATAATCGCTGGCGGCGCTGGGCCAGATATAAAAGCCCTCCGCAATAACCTCCGTTCCGTCCCCCAGGTGTCGGAAACCCGTGATCAGGGCTATAAAATACTGGTCATAGTCGCCGCCCAGAAGATCCTCCAGTACTTCCCTCTGGTCGTCGTTAAAGCCGTAGATTTCCGCCTGCTCCCCTGCGGTTCGCTGGGTGATGACGATATGCAAAATGCGCTCGTACCATGTTTCCCCGTCGCTGTCTGTGTGCGCCACGGTTTCTATCCAGTGGTCAATTTCCGTCATATCCCAAAACACTTCCCGGATGAGGTCAACACGGGTCTGGTCGATGGTGACGACATCCATGCCGTCTTCGGTCAGGGCGGTTTTAACGGCAAACACGGCCAGAATGTCTATCCAGATATTGCCCCGGCTGCCTCCGGTGCCGACGTATTGAACATCCAGCGTGTCCCAGGTGTTGTCGTTCTTGATGTCTTCTATCCGCTGGTTGTATTCCTCGTTCACTTCCTGTATCACCACGGAGACGGGCGTTACCCCCGCGTCCTGGTTCTCGTCGGAAAAGAGCAGGCCAAAGGGAGACGAGAACAGGGCGGCCACAGCGATAATAATCAGGAACAGGGCAAGAACAGCCCCGCCTGAGCCTATAAGGGCAATCAGTCCTTTAGTCAGCACGGCGGCGGCTTTGACGGTTAGTTTTGCCATATGAATCGTAAATTTGGCTGTGGCCCTTGCCGTCTGCGTCGCTCGTTGCGCCGCTTTAGCGGTGGTCCGCGCGGTTTGGGCGGCGGCTTTCGCCGCTGTCTGAGAGGTTTTTATACCGGCCTTGGCGGTTTGTCCGGCGGTCTTGACCGATTTTGGCGCCGTTTTAATGGTGCCCTTGGCAGTTTGCTTTACGGTTTTACTGCCGGGCCGGGCAGATTGCCGGACGGTGCGGCCAGTGCCGCCGATGCCGGTTGGGGCGGTATGCCGTGTCATATTTCCGCCTGATCTGAACACGGGACTTGGAATGGCCTGGGGGGTGGTTTTGGTTTCCGCCGCCTGGATTTCTCTGTCTTGGGTAAACCGCGCCTTTGCCCGGCTCTGAACAAACCGCCGTTTTGCCAATTCGTTGGGCTTGGCCAGGGTATATTTTCGTTTACCTCTTTCCGTCACTTTGAATGGGACAGCTTTTCGCCGGGCCGATGGCTTGGCCTGCGGGGGAGATTGGGACTGTGCAGGTGCTTTTCCGGCCTTGTGCGAGGCAGCTTGCTTTCCTTGAGGGGAAACGGCGCTTCGGCGCGTTGGGGGACGCCCGGTTTCGGAAGGGGAGGAGGTCTGCTCCGTAGCATGGCCGTCGGCAGCATCGGCGTGATGGCTGTCCGAGGGAGAATTGCGGCGTTCCTTGATTTTTTGAACCGCCTTTTGGCACTGACGCCCTATCGTGTGAACAGCTTCATTGCCGACCGTTTCCGCGCTTTCCTTTACCTTGTCTTCGGCATGCGCCACATAGCTGTCGTCTTCCGGCCGCTGCGTCCGCTCGGCCTGATCTCTGGTGCGGATAAAAGCATTTTTTGCCCTGCGGGTTACATCAAGGCTTTTGTCCAGCGCCTTAATGTCCTTGACGGTGGCTTTGGTTTTGATGTCTTTCAACGCGCCCAACCTCCTTCCAGGGTTTACTGACTACCGCGCCTTTGCAAAAATATGGGGCGCGGTGCGTTCCAAGCTCCGGCAATATTCGGGATAGCGCAGCCGGATGGCTTCAAAAAAATAGGGGGCAAAGCCGCAGTCAAACAGCTCGTAAGGTGTGGAACGGGTTTCTTTTCCTTCCTCCGTCCAGCCGTTCCACAGGTTGAAGGCTAGGCGGCACAAGCGGCGGGTTCCGCCCGTCTGCCACGGAGCCGCAAGGCCCTCCGATTTGATGCCGCCCTCCTCGAAATCAAAGAGGGTATGGATATTGCGTCTCGTTTCCGCGCAGATGCCCGTTGCGTAAAAAAACGCCTGGTGGTAGACGTCGTTATTGCGGGTTTTGGTCAGCATTTGATTATAAAAAGTCTTATGTTCCTTCTCTGCAAATCGGCTGATTTCCATTGTGTTTTCCTCCTAACGTCGAAAAATGAACGGCTGGCCGGAAAATTACGGCCAGCCGTTGGTGTTTGGCTGCCTAATTCAGCTCTGGGCCTGTTCGCCCGGCTTGGTGGTCATCAGGTTGTAGAGCTTGGTGTTGCGCGGGAATTGGTCGGTGAAGGGCACCAGGGAACTACCCACCTTGATCAGGCCGTTGCCTGCGTCAACGTTGGTGATATAGCTGAGTTGCAGGTCGGAGATATTCAAGAGCTTGGCCAGCTCCATTCTGTCCGTGGAAGCCTGGTTGAGCATGACAATGAATTCGCTGTTGGCCAGCATGGTCCGGGCCGTGTGGCTCTGCAAAAGATCGTCCACGTTCTGGGTGATCCCCGTACAAAACGCGCCGTACTTCCTGACCCGCTTCCAGAGGGTGAACAGAAAGTTGGCGCTGTACTCATGCTGAAACAGCAAGTAGATTTCATCAATAATAATGAAGGTGTTTTTGCCTTTGGCCCGGTTTTGGGTGATGCGGTTTAAAATGCTGTCCAATACGACCAGCATCCCGATGGGCAGCAACTGCTTGCCCAAATCCAGAATATCGTAGCAGACCAGGCGGCTGGTCACGTCCACGTTGGTGGCTTTGGCAAAGGTGTTCAGGCTGCCGGAGGTAAAAAGCTCAATGGCCAAAGCGATTTCCTGCGCTTCCGGCTCCGCTTGCTTCAGTAACTCGGCATGGAAGTCCTGCAAGGTGGGCGTTTTTCCCTTGAAATTGCTTTGCAGGTATTTTCGGTAGATATTGGCGGTGCAGCGGTCGATCAGGGATTTCTGCTTCGCGCCCAGATTCTGGCCACCGATGAGCTGCTCGCACAGGGACAGGACGAACTCCGATTTCAGGATGACCGGGTTTGCGCCGTCGCCATAATCCTTGCTCATATCCATTGCGTTGATGTGGTTTTTCGAGGTCGCGGAAATATGAATAATCTCGCCGCCCATTGCTTTGACAAGGGAGGAATACTCCCTTTCCGGGTCGATCAGGATGATGTCGTCGTCACCGGCCAGCATCTGGTTAACGATTTCCCGCTTGGCCGTGAAGGATTTGCCGGAGCCGGAGACACCCAATATGAAGGAATTGCCGTTCAGCAATAATTTCCGGTTGGCGATAATCATATTTTTGCTGATCACGTTCTGCCCGTAGTAAATGCCGCCGTTATGGGTGATTTCTTGCGCCCGGAAAGGGATGAACACCGCCGTGCTTTCGGTGGTTAGGGTCCGGATGGCGTGAATTTTGCGCAGGCCGTAGGGTAGCACCGTGTTCAGGCCGTCCATCTGTTGCCAGGTCAGGGGGGAGAATTGGCACAGGTGTTTTCTGGCCGTGGTCAGCAGGGTTTCCGTGTCGCTGTCAAGCTGCTCCTTGCTGTCCGCCACATGCACCATTGTAAGGACGGCGAACATCATGCGCTGGTCGCGGGTGGTCAGGTCGTCCAGAAATTCTTTGCTCTCTTTCCTTTGCTGTTCCATATCGTAGGGCACCACGGCGGAAAAGTTGTTGTTTTGGTTCTGCCGCCGCTGCCAGTTGGTGATGTTGGTCTCCACGCCCAGCAGCCGGTTTTCCACCTCCCGCACAGCCTCGTCGGTGGGGATGGGGATGATGTCCAGAGACAGCATCATGCTGCGGTTCAGGTCGCATAATTCGGCTACCATGCTGTCCTTGATGAAGCTGGCGTACTCCCGCAGGAAAATGACGCGCCCGAACCTGCTGCCCATGCGAAAATAATCGCGTTCAAACTCCAGGGTGTCGGGGCAGATGTAGTCTTTGAAATCATGCCCCTTGCGCATGGTTTCGGACAGGTCGAAACGGAAAAACGTTTCCTCACCGGCCCGGAAAAAGTCGTGCAGGATTCTCATGCGGTCGGTGGCGTCCAGCTCCACGCATTTGGAGCCCAGGTGGGAAAAATGGGTGATGAGGTCGGTATCAATGCGGGAAAAGTAGTTCCGCGCTTCCTCAATGTTCTTTTTTGCCACCGACACGGTGACGTATTTGTCCTGCACGATGCTGTTCGCGCCGGTGGCCTTCTCTAAAAGCATCCGGTTGTATTCCCGGCGGTAGGTGTCCAGCCCGTCCTCCCGGAGGGGGATCAGAATGGAGTTTTCAAAGTCCGTCTTGTTCAGGCGGCGGTTGTTGATGGTGATCTTGGTGGTTGCCCCGCTGTCAAAGGAATTCAAAAGCTCCGAATAGGAGAGAAACATGGCTTCCTTGTCCTCCTTGGAGGCCACGGCGTAATTGATGTCCGCAAAGCGAAAGGTCCGGGAAAACTTGTTTCCTACCTGGAAAATCCCCTCCGGCCAGATGGCGCGGATGGGGATGGCCTGCTGCACACCTTTGGGGACGGCAAACCTTTCCTTGTCCTGCTTCATGATTTTTTGCAGGGTTTTAATCATGGTGTTTCCATGCCTCCTTTTCGCGTTTTTCCAGGACGGGCTTCAGGGCTTCGTAATAGATGTTGGTCGGATGAAAAGTCAGGCGCTTGGGCAGGAGAAACTCCGACTTGACGTAGGCCCACAAAAACTGCTCCGCCGTCATGCCGTGGTATTGAATAAAGCCGAGGGCGGCAAAGGGGGCGGCCCCCAAAATGCACATCCAGCTTACGGTTTCCGTGCCGAAGAAGCTGCGCAGGCCGAAGTAGATGCCGATGGCCACGATGACGGCCAGAACAGAAAAAATGAACTGCCGCATGGACAGTCCAAAAAACAAGCTCTCGGTATAGTCCCGGATTTCCCGGTTGATCTTGACTTCCAAATATCATCACCTCCACAAAAAAATAGCGCCTCTTTCACGAAGCGCCAGTACAACAATTGCCTTATCGTTCCTGCTGTTTTTTCCTGTTTCGTTCTTTCTCCTTAATTACCTTGACTACCAAAGCGTCAACCTTGCGGTTTTGCGCCATAAATTCCTCATCCTGAGTGAGGGGGATACCGTTTTTCAAGGCTTCCTCCCCAAGTTTGCGCAGTTTTTCCTGCTCTTTTTCCAGCCTGTCATTGAGAGACGCCTTTTTCATGGCCGAAGTCTTCTTTGCCTGATTTTAAGCCGGATAAAAATAAGATGTTCCTTATCACTCACAATGCAGTTTGATATGCTTGTATCCCGTGAAACAACCAATTTTTGTTTCATCTTTATGTCATACTCCTTTCAATTTTACTGCGATAATCGCATTAAAACCATTGCATCCTCACCTAAAATTGATGGGAAGAACAGTGAGGTGCGAAGGTTATGAAACCACGAAAGAACCCGCCCGGCAACAAAAACATGATCGGTGCCAAGGTTGTTGCCCTTCGGAAGGCAAGGAAAATAAAACAGAAGGATTTTCTGGCGAAATTGCAAACCGTGGGCTTGGACATCAGCCCGACGAGTCTTTCCCGCCTGGAAGGACAGTACCGTCTGGTCCAGGATTATGAGATCGTTGCCATTGCGAAAGCCTTGGATATTTCTGTTGAAGAATTGTTAGGGAAAAAACGGAATAATTGAAAGCGCAGGATAGGCCAAAATAATCCATCTTCATCTTCCTGTTGATGCTCCCGTTAAACTTCCAAGTTCGAGGTCGCTTCGATTTTTCGGTCTTATTTGTATATTTGTGCCGCGTGATATAATGGAAATATACGGTTTATGTGGAAAGGAGTGACCATTATGGCAGCCGCGGCCCTCATTTCTCTTTGCCTTACAGTAGGACTGCTCATTCTTTCTTTCACCTTCAAAGCGGCAGGAAAGCTCCGGCTGACGATTCCCGTCCTTTGCTTCCTGCTTTTCGGCACCGTGCTGAACAAGTGGGCGGTGGAACATGAGACTTTGGCGTACATCATCCTGTTCTCATTGCTCGGCCTGGCCGTGTTGAGCTGGATTGTGTCTCTGATAAAGGCGATACGGCGCAAACGGGACGAGAAATACATGGAAGATGATGTCGTGTGGCAGATCCGCCGGGCCAGAGAGATGGGCGTACCTCTTGACAAGGTTCAGTTTAACGAACAGGGGGATTTGCTTGACCCAAGAACGGGGGAGCCTGTTGTTTATGGAGAGGGCGTTCCGTTCAAGGATATGTGAGGATACCGGATTTTCATGTCCGGTATCCTTTTTATAATTCTGCCATTATCATCGCGCCCCGGTATCCCGGCTCGGAGCTTTCGGCTGGTGTTCGCGTACCGTCCTGCCGTCTGACGGCTTGATAAAGTCCAGCCGTCCAGCCGCGTAGATGGCGTTATCGGTAAGCTGCCGCTGCCACGCGTCTTGTGACGGGGCCCATTTGAATCCGCTGGCTTTGAGAAGCGCACGTTGGTTATCGTTCGGCCTTTCATCAAAGAAAAGCTGCAAACGGTTCATTTCAGTATTCGCTTCGGCGCGGCCGCCGTTAAATTCCCAGCCCTCAAAACCGCGTGACGCTTCGGCAAGGCTTTGTTGCAGCCGTTTGATTTTGCTGTTGTTGTTCGTAAGGTCGTAAGTGGAAAAGGGCTGCTTTTCCCACGAATAGCGCGTGGCTGCGATTTTCTCGTCCAGCTTTTTTGCCTGCGCTTCAGTAATACCGGGCGCTCCCATGCAAGTGCCGGTCTTGCGCCAATAGGCGTTGACCTCTTTCATAGTGGTTTGCGATTCCACACATTTATTTAATTCTTCGGTCAGCTTTTCCGCAGACAGCGGTTCATTGCTCGGTTTTGTTCTTTCGTATGACATTGTGATTTCCTCCGTTCATTCATAATGAGGTGGTTGCGGCTTACCGCTCCGGGTCGGATTTTTTCTTGGCCGACCTGTTTTGCGCTTTGGCGTGTGACTCCATATAATTTTTAACGCCGTCCGGGTCAAACTCTTTAAGGCGTTCCATGTCAAAAGCGATTTTCAAATACTCGTTAAATCCCGAATATCCTTTTTCCGGCAGAAGTGTTCCCAACTGGTTTTTCAAAATAAAATCCAGCAGGCCTTCGTTTTCACCGAATGTCTTAACATAAGCCTCATTTGGTTTTAGCTTGTTTCCAAGATTTACGGTCAGGTCAGTAAATGATTCAAACTGTCCACTATTTTTCCACCACAATCCGATATAGAGATTGCCGTTCATTTGATAGGATTGAACCTCTATTGCCAGTTTGATAGGATTCTTCCTATACTTCCAATGGAATTGCAATGTTTTTATATCCAATTTTTAATCCCTTCTTTCTATCACAGTCCCATCATTTCCCGCACCACCCGGTCGGCCATCTTCACCGCGCCGACCAGTATCAGCATGTTGAAAACCAGCTCCCCGATATAGCTCCACACCATTGTCACGGCGCTGGCGCTGGCGTCCACCACCGGCGGGGCGGCCGCAAAGACGGAAAAGATGACACAGGCCAGGACGATGATCGCCCCCTCCAGACAGACGGCGGCATAACCTTTGAGGAAGGATTTGCCGATGCTCTGGCTCGGCTCTCCTGCAAAGGAGGCCAGCGGCACGGGGGCGATGGCGGTATAAAGATAGAGCTTGAAAAATCTGCCGTACACCGACAGGATCATGATGAAGGACAGCACCGTGATGAACAGGCTGCCGATAATCGTCACCGCCCACAAGGGGATGCTCATCAAGAAGCCGCACTCCTCAACGGCCTGCACGATGGCCTGTGGCAAAACGGCTTCAGTCGTGGTCCCGAAGCCCGCGCTGCTCATGATGGTGGAGATGATCCCCTGGGCAATGTCAAACAGCGCCATCATCAGCTCCAGCCCGTAGGTCACAACGCCTTTCGCCAAAGCAAAGCGGATGAACAGCTTTAGGGCGTGTTCGGGCTTTTTTACCTCCGCAAAGCTGCCGCAGGTCTTGACCACGCCAATAACAAAAAACAATACCAGCAGGGCCAGGCCGGTGGCCTGCAACGCGCCGTGGATATCGGCAATGACGTGCCAGATGCCGCCGCCGCGGAATTCCGTGGGGGACTGGGTGACAAGCTGCCAGATTTCCGCCAGCTTTTCGTTCCAGGTTCCCAGGGCGCTGTTCAGGTTCTCAATCACCCAGTTGCTGCTTTCCAAATAAACTCACCTCGTTTCCAAGGCAAAGCCCGTGCCTGAAGCACGGGCTTTGCTTTCGTGATCGTTACCGGCATGGTGCGTCTCTGCCGGTTTTTTTGTCCCTGATAACACCAGACTTGTCATCCACATAGAAATGATTGACAAAGGGGTTGTAGATGGCATGGCACCTGACGCCGTTATATTCGGCAAGATAATCGTTGTCGCCCAGCCTCCCCAGGATGGTGGCTTCCCGCAGTTCGCCGTCCAGGGAATGAATATGCATGTTTTCAGCAATCGGGAATTTGTTAAACATGATGGCAATCAACCTCCTGTGATGAGATTAAGAATTTCCTTGGCAAAGGTGATGATGACGCCGCCCGCCAGGGTCAGAAAGCCGTTGGCCCGCTGGCTTGGGTCGTGGGATTTCAGCGACAGGCCGATCTGCACGATGCCGAAGCCCAGCAGGATCATCCCGATGGCGCGGATCAGGCCGAAGATAAATTCGGACAGGTTGTTGACCACCTGAAGCGGGTCGTTGGCCGCGTATGCGGGAACGGCGAAAAGGGTCAGCATCAGCGCCAGCGCGCAGCAAACGGCAAAAACCCTTTTGGTTTTTCCAGGCATTTTCATACGTATCATTCCTCCTCGTTTTTATGATGGAGACAGGCTTGCGAGTTCTTCCTCGGAAAGCAGCTCGTAATCGCCATCTTCCTTTAAAGTCACGGCTTTCCAGTCCAGGGCGTGTTCCGTGGTGCCGTGCCGGTAGAGGTGGCCGCCGCCGTCAACCGTCAGCTTCAGATTCGGATGTTTGAGAATATCGTACTTGTCGTCCATGACGGCGTGTTCGCCCCGGATGAACAGCAGGGCGTAGCGGTTGTCCAGCATCCGCACCTCGTCGGGGGTGAGAAGTTCCCGGCCCGACAACTGAAAATTGGTGGAATAGCTGCCGTGGGCGCCCTTACTCTGGCCGTAGGTGTTCAGGTCGATGGTTTCCTTGCCCAAAAGCTCGGACACATACTTGTGGGTGGATTGCTCGTTGCCGCCCAGATAGAGGAACTCATCGCAGTTGCCGACGATGGACTCCCAAGAATCTTTGAACAGGGCCTTTAGCTGGGCCAGGTTTTGCAGGATGATGGAGACGCTGACCTCCCGGCTGCGCATGGTGGAAAGGAGCTTGTCGAATTCATCCGGCAGGGCGACATTGGAAAATTCGTCCATCACGAAATGGACGTGCAGGGGCAGCCTGCCGCCGTAAACATGGTCGGCCAGGTAGTAAAGCTGCTGGAAAAGCTGGGTGTAGAGCATGCCGACGATGAAATTAAAAGACGAATCGTTGTCGGGGATCACGGCAAAGAGGGCCGTCTTTTTCTCCCCCATGGCGGGCAGTTTCATTTCATCCACCGTGGTGATTCCCGCGATGGTGGACAGGTTGAACTTCTCCAGCCGGACGCCCAGGCTGATTAAAATGGACTTGGCGGTTTTACCCGCCGCCAGCTTGAAGATGTTGTACTGCTTGACCGCCAGATGCTCCGGCTCCCGCATGGCCAGCCGCTCAAACAGCTCGTCCAGGGGGCTTTGGTAGGTTTCGTCCTCCTCCCGGACCTCGGCGGCGGCGATCATCTCCATGACCATCGGGAAGTTTCGCTCATCCTCCGGCGCTTCGTAGAGCAGATATAAGATAAGCGCTTCCAGCAGCGCGGTTTCGGAGCGTTCCCAAAAGGGGTCGTTGGTGTTGCTGCCCTTGGGCGTGGTGTTGCGGATCAGGTTGGTGACCAGCTTCAGCACGTCCTTGTCGTCCTGCAAATAGGTAAAGGGGTTGTAGCAGTGGGAGAGGTGCATGTTGATCAGGTCCAGCACCTTGATGTCATAGCCCTTGGCTTGGAGCAGGTTTCCGGTATCCCGTAAAATCTCTCCCTTGGGGTCGAGGATCACAAAAGAGGTGTTGTTCTGCATAACGTTGGGTTTCGCGTAAAACCTGGTCTTGCCGGAGCCGGAGCCGCCCACCACCAGGACATTCAGGTTGCGCCGGTGCTTCCTGCCGTCCAGCCCGATGCGGACGTTCTGGGTCAGGATTTTGTTCTTCTGCGGGTTCTTGTCCCGGTATTTCTTATCGACAGCCGCCGCGCCGCCCCAGCGGGCGCTGCCGTGTTCCTCCCTGGGCCGGTAATTGCGCTTGGTGGACAGGTAAATCCCAATGCCCATGCCGTAGGCGGCGATAAAGAGCAAAACGCACTTGAGCGAATTATCCACCCATTGGATATGAAACGGATTGTTCATCGCCGCCGTGAGGTTTGCCAGGATTTCAGGCAGCCCGCCGGAAAGGGAAGGGGCGGTGAGCAACGCCGCCCACACCACCGGAATTAAAAAAACCGCCCAGAGGATGAGATTGCTCTTGGCGGTTTCAGCGCGTTTCATCGTGGTTCCTGCGCTTCTGCTTTTTGGTCGGGGCGTCGATGGTTTTCAAAAGAAGTTCGTCCACGGCGTCGGTAGGCCGTTCTTCTTTTATCAGGTCGTTTCGCAGTTCATTGAGGGCGTTCACCACCACGCCGTATTCGTAATCGTCCAGGGTCAGCACTCTTTCTTCTTCCTTCATGGACAATCCCTCCTAACGTTCCGGCTCCTGCCGTTTTTGCTGCCGTTGCTGGTTAAGCATCCGGTTCATCCGGCCGGAGATTTCGCCCGCCGCTTCCTTGATGGTGGTAAGCTCGGCACGGATCTCCTGCGGCTCCAAAGTCTCCAGCCTTTGGGGAACGCCCTCAAAGTGATAAAAACCGTTCGTTTCCACGCCGTACTGCTTGCACAGCATATACGACGCACAATAGGCGTGAAAGCCATACTCGGAGCGGTTGTAGCTGCCGTTGCCTTTGTCCATTTCCGCCTGGGCCAGTTCCTGGGCGAGAGCGCGGAAAATATGATTGGCGTCCAGGCCCCGCCGGATTTGGATTTCCCGCGTGTCCGGCTGGTACAGGGCGTTCACGCCGCTTGGCAGCGTATCGCTGATGCGGACGGGCACGGGGGCGTGGGTCAGCAGCGCCTTGATGCGAGTGCGCTCGTCGGGATAAATGGGGGTTTCCCGTTTGCGGCTGTTTCCGGTTTGGGAAATGTCGAACATCTTTTTAGGGTTGTAGCTGATGCCGGTGGAACCGTCCTGGCGTTGATATTCCTCGCCCGGCTCAATGATGTAAAAGCCGGATTCCTTTTTGCGGATGTACGCGCCCTGGTCCTTCCAGGTGTCAAAATCTTTAATGACTGTGGCGTTTGGCCGCTGTACAAGGATAAGCAGGGCGTTGGAAACGCTGTAGCGGTCAAAGCGGCTCTGCACGTCCAGATACTTCTGGAAGGTATCCCCGTCCCGTGCCATGGCTGTCGCCGTTTCGTCGATCATGGTGTACACCACTTCCCGCTGCTCCTGCTTTTTCTGCGCCCAGGCTTCCTTGTCGAAGGGCTGGTCGCTTATGGGCGCGGCTTGGCCTTGTTCCTGCCGGAAAAGATCGTCAAAATTGCTCATCTGGATTTACCTCTCTTTCGGTTTGGATTTTTTGGCTTTGGATTTCGGTTGGCCCGATTTGGCGGGCTGGCTTGTGGATCTGGATTGCTCTTTGGATCGTTCGCGTTTGGGTTCGGCTTGCTCCCTGTGGGCTTCCCGGATTTCCTTCAATTCCTGCCGGACGGATTTCCGTTCCGGCTCACTCGTACCCCCGGCGGCTTTCCCGCTGCGCTCGTAAGTAGGCTCGGACGGAGGGGATTTCTCCGCCTTCGCCGCCGTAGGGTCCGTCGTGGGGTTTGGGTTGTCGGTCCGCTCCTGGTCCGGCTCCGGCTGTTCGGGCTTGGCCAGGAGTTCGTCCAGAAAATCGTCCGCGCTTTTTTCGGCGGGCGTTTCCTTTTCGGCGGACGCTTTTTCCTCCTGCCTGGCGGCCTTGGATTTCTGGATTTCGCTCTTGATGCTGGCGGTGTCCACGGTGGCCAGTTTGAAGCGTTCCACGATGCGGTTAATCTTGGAGGCGTCTTCGGCCCGCACCATGATGTCGCACATGCCATCCGTGTCCTTTTTGTCACGGAGGGCGCAATAGAGGATGCCGTAGCGTTTGGCCTCCTGGGTGAATTTCTGCAAGTCCTCGTTCCTGACCGCAAAGACTTTCAGCTCCTTGCCGCTGCGCAACAGCCCCTCCAGCCGGATTTTGCCCCTGGTTTTCTTTTGGTCTGTGAGAACGGCATACAAATAGGTGGCGAGGTTTTTGGCCCCCTCGCCGGAGATTTTGGCTATTACCTCGATCCCCTTAAGGCTCATGTTGACGACTTGGTCCGCGGCGGCGGCTTCGCTGTTCATAGGCTTTGGCCTCCTTTCGTTGCTGGATTTCTTCCTGCTTGATCCGGGACAGCTTTTCCTGCATCTCCCCGGAACGGGACAGGATGCCCGTGCAGAGCTTCACCTCCTTGCGAAGCTGGCTGATTTGTTGGGAAAGCCCGGCGATTTGCTCCTTATAGGCTGTCGCCTGCTCCTCGTCCTCGCACCGGCGGATGCGGTTGTAAAGGGACTTGCGCTCGGCAGACATGGTGATCATTTCCTGCTTTACGGTTGACCGATAGGCGACAAGCTGCTCCTTGCTGGAAATATGGTTTTTACAGAGCAGCTTGGTCTGGGCGGTGAGTTCATTCAAATAGCGGAGGTCCTCGCGCAATAAAAAATGCGTCCGTTTGCTGGACGCGCGGGGCTTGGGCAGGATGCCCATCTTATAGAGGTAGTGGAAGTATAACGCTTGTAGGCCGGTTATTTTTTTCGCCGTCTTGAGGGAGCCTTTGAAGGTACATTGCTTTCGCTTCGGCTCCGGCAAGGGGGGTGGCCGCTTGGGGGTGCGGTTTTGCAGGATGCGCCGTTTGATGGCTTCCTCGGTGTAATCGTCGCCCAGGGTTTTCAGGCGGACAAACCGCTCCTTGCCTAAAGGACGCACCGACATGTGTTTCACACCGGTTTTGACTTCATATCCCTGTTTGCGCAGGGCGGCGATAAATTGCGTGAAGGTCATGGCTGCGGCAATGGCTTTATCCACGTCCTCCCGGATCAGGCCCCGCCAGGTGGGTTTGCCTTCCTGCTCGGCCTTCCATTCGGCGTAGTGTTTGGATTTGCCGCGCTGCGGGTTTTCAATGACAGAAAGGGCATGTTCCCGGCACAGCCGGTCGGAGGTTTTGCGCATGAGGGCGTAGGTGGCGTTGTTGTCGTAGTACCGCTTGCCGTCCTTAAAGGACACGGAATTCAGGACGAAATGATTATGCAAATGATTTTTGTCCAAATGAGTGGAGACAACCACCTCAAAGCGGTCGCCCCAAAGCTCTTTTGCCAGCTTCACGCCGATGGCGTGGGCGGTTTCGGGGGTGGCCTCTCCCGGCGCAAAGGCCTGGTAGCCGTGAAAGGCCAGGATGCCGTCCTGCTTCTGATATTGCCGCTTTGTGCGGCCCATCTGCTGGCAGGCGGTGGCCGGGTCGCAGTTGATGCCGGTCACATAGAACTGCTTTTCGGTTTTGACATCCTGCTGGGTATAATTCAGCACCTTGCGCAAGCCCTGAAAGTCGGGACTGGTAAAATCGGGGTTCTCGGTTTTTTCGGGATTGGCGGCGTAGTCAATTACCCGGTCAAGGCGGTCGGTCACATCCCATATGGCTGTGGTTGCCATCGGTCATCGCTCCGGCTCCCCGTGTTTTTTCGTCAAAGGGTAATCCCCAAGGCCCTCTTGCTTATCACAGATTCTCGCCACGATAAGCGCAAGCATGTTTTCCGCATACCGGAATTCCTCCTGATATTGGTCGGTCACAACCTCCAGGGGGTTTTGAAACAGCAGGAGGTAGTCCAGTTCCTCCGGTTCATAGCTGTAATTTTTTGTCATATTCCGGTGAACCTGGGTATAGGCGGAGATTTCCTCCGCTTTTTCAAAGATGCCTTCGCCGTCCACTTTGAGCAGCTTTGCCTTGTAGTCCGCAAAGTTTCGGTGGATACGGTTTATTAGTAGTGTATTCTTATCCATTAGGTTCTCCTTTCCGGCGCTGTGATCGCCTCTATAATATCCTGGACCGCCTTTCTGAGCCGGTTGGCTTCGTATTGAAATACCGTCTTGTCAATATGCCCGGTGGCATTGGCCTTGGCGGCAATCTGGTTCAGGTTGCCGCCGATGGCGTGAAGCTCTCGCGTCATGGAAAAATAGTCGGGAGGGGGCAACTCTTTGGGCACATAGCCGTTGATGAGAGAACGAATAAATGCTTCCTGTGAAAGCCCCGATTTTTTTACTTGCTTGGCAAGAGTCTGTTGTTCTTTGGCGTTTAGCCGTACAATGATTTGGATATTCCGTTTTCTCATCGTTCCGGCTCCTTTCGCGGAGGATGGATGTCCTTGCACTCGATGAGGCCGCGAAATTCCTCCCGCCACTTTTGTTGAAGCTCGTTCATTCATAACACCTCTTTTCTTGATTGATGGGGAGTACAACATGAAGGGGGGGTATTAGGGGCTTCGCCCCTAACAAGCGAATTTGGCTAGCCAAATTCAGTGCTTGCTGCAACGAAAGACGGCAGTCTTTCGTTGGGTGTGGGTTACGATTGTTCTCAAAAACAGCCAGCCGAAAAAGAGAAAAAGCAAGAGGTTATCGCTCCTGCCCGTGGTGCTTTTTATTTTTGTTTCGAGCATCCATTTCTTTTTCCTGTGTGGTAAAATCCACGCCGATAAAGTGTTCTGCGTGGAGAATGTAGTCTGCGTTGCTGTTGCTTCGCATACCATTACTTCGGCCTGTTGCGTATTCTTGGCTTCAACACATCAACATTAACGGACATGCTGAGTCTTGTTTCCCTGATTCCACACCCTGATAGGTTCATATCTATTGACAAAGCATCTTTTATTGAGTTTGGGACATAAGAAAAAGGCGCTGATTTCAGCACCTTTAACAACAATTAAAAACTGATTATATTATGGATAATTATACTATTAAAATACTATGCATCTGGCAGTAGCGAAGCATCAGACACCTTATCTTCATTGTATTTTTTCTTGAATTCACTCTTTACAGAATCCATCTCTTTATAAATCATATCTGCTAATTGCAGCCTATCTGCACTTATATGCTTTTGATGTAATTTTTCTAAAAGTTGTATTTTCACAGCATACCATTGCTTATCAATATATTTACTGGGAACTGTTTGAAGTAAGTCAAGCGCACCATCTAAGTCGTTGCCATAGTATCCAATGTATCTAGCTTTTATATTCGTAAGAATGAACTTTCTTTTTCCACGTAGCGTTTTCTCAAGTTTATCAATTATTTTGGTGCAATCTACTCCATGTGAAATTTTGTAGTTTAGAAGACATAACTGAGCATCAATTTGTCGACTATTATATTGCAAAGCACTCTCATAACACTCGATTGCCGTATCAGTTTCACCTATTTCATCATGTATACGACCTCGCCTGAACATAATTTGCGATGGTTCCTCGTTAAGAACGGTTTCACTACTTATTAATTCAAGTGCTTCTTGCCCACGGCCCTCCTTCTGAAGTATTCTACATTCCAAAAGAATCACGAAAATGTTGGTATCATCAATATCTTTGGCTTTATTGATATTGTTCCGTGCTTGTTGCACATCGCCTAAATATAAATAGCATTCGGCCATTTCACGATAACTTGAAATGTATCTTTGCTTTTTTTGTAATGCAGTTCTAAAATATTGAAGTGCAGATTCGTAACGCTCCTGATATTTTTCAATTCGACCAAGAGAATTATAATAACGCGGGTTTTCGGAATCGCATAATATCAAATCTTTAATTAACTTAGTAGCTTCGAGATATTTTTCAAATCTTATATAACATAAAGCTTTAATATACAACGCATCTAAACATTTATCAGATATTTCTAAGATATCATTCGCTGTTCGAAAAGCATCATCATATTCGCGATGATTATATTGATCCCACATTGCTTGGATAATTGTGCAAATCATTTCGCTTCTTAATCTGACAGCATCCTTTACTTTTCCATTCAGTGCTAATATGCGTATGGCTACTGGCAACAAGCGGAAATAATTACTAATATCAGACTCATAATATCTCATTTTTGCAATAATATAACTCTCTAATTCATTGCATCGTTCATTTCGTTTACTACTGTTAAATGCCAAATCATTATAATAATCTTCGACTATATGCTCTAATTTGTAACATCCCTCATCATCAATTTTTAATATTCCAGCAAAAAAGGCCTCATTTGTAAAATTTGATATTTGAGAAGCCGTATACTCCGTAAATACTTCAACATACTCGACATTTCTAAGCCTTGATTGCACTAATGCTATAATCTCCATGAAACTTATGCATTCATCGGAAATTTTTGCATAAGCAATCAGTTGTTTGGCTAATCCAATTTTCAGTTCGTTAACTTTATTTGGTTGTTTCAAATAGTAATTGTAGCCAAAATTAGATACTAGAAAAGCTCCCAACTTTGCTCCTAATGGATAGCCGCACATCGACTTGGCAAACTCTAAATTTTTTTCAACATCGTAACCATCAAAAGAGATAGACAGATTGTTTTTAATTATTGATGAAATAAACGAATCTTCCATACCCGTTATTCGAAGCTGTCTGATCGAGTCTTTAAATTGATAGGACAAATCAACATAACGTGACGAAGTCATTATGACTGGCATTGTTGCAAACATTTTTGTATTAACAATCAAGTCAATTATAAAATATAAGTCTGAATTTGGTTCACCATCTTCAGTAAGCCATCCTTTAATATCTTTCATAATAACAAAGATATTCTTTGATGAAATAAATTCCAAAAAAAATCTTAGATTATCTTTTTGAAGCTTAAGAGTAATATTCTCATAAGGAATAGATTGGTTTGTGAGTTTAGACAACGCAATTACCAATTCACCCATTCCGGGAATTCTATCGAAATCTATTACAATGCTGCTATTATACTGTCCATATATCCACTCATTAGCTCTTTTGGCTAATGATGATTTCCCGATTCCTAATATGCCGTTAAGTATGATAAGCTTATATCCTGCTCGTGTCGTTGCTTCAATATCTCCGATCTCTTTAGTTCTATTCACAAAACTGTTAAGCGACGAAACGTTTGACTCTTGAGATAATACAATTTCACATATTTTTGTGGAAGCGCCATCCAAATCAGAACTATCAATAGTATCGTATTTATATGGTTGCAGTAATGCGGGCAATTCTGTTCGATCCAACATAAATATCATGAACTTACATTTATCAGACATCATCTTGACAAACGCAGCATTCAACTCCGCTTTAACCCAATTGGAATCAGCAGCATGTTTGCTCCAAAAAAGAACAAAATGCGTCGCGTTATTGATGCCATCATTGATCTTGTCTGGAATTTTCTCTCCATTTAATATATCAACTGCATCAAACCAAGTATTTTTATCACTCAACTTTTGATGAACCAGTTTAACTAAATCTTTATTAACGCTGGAATGTGAAAGAAATACCTTCATATTTTCCCCCCTAAAACATTTAACTCCATCTATCTCCTACTTCATCATGTTCTGTGAAACGAGACATTGATTGTTTTAATATTGCTACCTTCACTAAGCTGCTAATAAAATCGTTGCTGATATCAATCCCTCAAATCCGTTTCTTATTTCAAAAATTTCCTACCTGTTTTCTTCAACATAATTTTTAGGTCCAATAATTATTTGCGCCATATATCGAAATCTACCTCACTAACCACCCATAATCCTGCCTGCAATCAATAATATAGTCAATGTACACCGTCTGATCCTTGATTTGATACAGAATTAGGTACCATTTTTCAACGAACATCTTATGGTATTTATTGAGCGGTATAAATTCGGCAGTCAGAAATGGACAACGCTCCGGCATTTGATGAAGGGAGCGGACGGCGTCCATCAGATCGTTTTTCATCTTGCGGGCGGCGGAGGGACTTTTCTGCGCCAGAAAACGGACATGCCCCGCCAGCATCTGACGGGCACGGTCGGAAACAAGCACCTTATATTGAGGTTTCTTTTCCATGCTCTACCTCGTCAATAATGCTGTCCAGATAGCTGTCCAGTTCATCCGGCGTTGTTCCGGCGCGTCCAGCCAGACGGTCTTCCTCGACGGCCAGCAGTTCTTCTCGCAGCTTCAGCATTTTTTCACGGCGGGTAAACGCCTTTATATCCATCACCACGAGATCACCTTCGCCGTTTTTGGTAAGGTACACCGGCTCACCTGTAGACCTGCACAAATCCGCTATCTCATTATAGTTCTGTCGGATGCTTGCGGACGGTTTAATCTGCATGGCATCAACTCCTTATAGTAAAATTCTAACCATATTATAATTCCTTCATGCTATGGAATCAACCAGCAATTTCGTTAAAGCGGTTAAAGCCTTTCAATTTCCTGCGGCCTTCTTATCCCCAACGTTATTTTCAAATAGTCGTTGTAATCCTTCCCGCGTTGGGACGGCTCGTCGGTAATGGCGTAGGTGAAGGGAAGGAGAGCCTTGATGGTCTCCGCCGCCAGCCTTCCCGGTGCGTCGCTGTCCAGATGCAGGGCAATTTCAGTTATTTGCGGGTAATCCTTGAGGTACTGCATCAAAGCGGCGGGCGGGGTACTTTCCTCAATATTTTTTTTCGGCTGGTAAATACCCGCCAGGGAGAGGCAGTTTTCTCGCCGCCAATCCCTGCCGGAAAGCAGCTCTAATGTGCCGTAGGACAAAAGGTCAATGGCGCTTTCAAACAAATGCAGCTTTGTGGAATTATTCCTTGCCGGAATGGAGAAGGAAAAGTGCTTGTCGCTGCCGCTTACGTCCCCCATAAACCGGCTGCCGGATGTGCCCCGGAGCGTACCGTAGCGGGGAAGGCCTTGCCGGTCGAAGCCGACAAAGACCGCGTTGTGCCGGTAGCGGCTTTCATACAGTCTTCCGGTTTGGATGCAGTAATCAATCAAGGTGCTGTGTATGCCGCGCCCGGTGAGATAGGCAATCACGCGGTCATTGTTTTCATTTTTCTCCGGCAAAAGCAGCTTTCTTGGCTCGGCGGGTTCTCGTGCCTTTGACGGAATAGGCGGCGCGATGGCCGCCTGTCCGTCTATCCGAAGCACTGCTTCGGGGAGCGTCATTCCCCGCACCTTGATAAGATAATCCAGGGCGGAGCGCCCGCCGATGCCGCGGGACCACCAGTTCCATTTCCCGTTGGAAATTTTCAGGCTGTCATGGCTGCGGGTGGTATAGACGTTGCCGGAAAAGGGAACCAGTTCCTGCGGTTCGTAGTGCTGTAAATAAGTCAGCAGATCCATCTGTTTTGCGCGCTCGATCTGTTCCGGGGCCACATAGGGCATATCTATCACCTCCGAACGTGAAAAAGCACCGGATGGTACTCCGATGCTTTCTCATGAAAATTTTGCAGGCACGGCTATATTGCGCCGATTTTTTTAAGATAGGAAAATCCGTCCGTATGCCCGCGAAAATAAAGCTGCATACGCTCCATGTCCTCCATGCGGGTCGCTATCTCCAGATAGTCCGTAAGGCTTTTATGTTCTTCCGCGCTTAGAGCAATTGGCCCTTCACCCTCTAGGACAGCCGGAATGAAAGGGGACTGCTCTATGAGTGCCTTTTTTCTTTGATGGAGTTGTCCATACTCGTCATTGTTGTGCAGCAGGTCAATGACGGTATCGCTGTCAATTTCGGGGAATAACGCCGTAATCCGTTCCGGCAGGGTCTGGAATATAAAAGGTTCGTTCATCCCGCGCCTCCTTCCTGGTTTTTTGTTTAACTGTAATCCTGGGAAAATAGAAAGTCAAAACTGCTAAAGCGGATTCAGCCATTACCGTTCATAGCCCACGGCCTTTTTTTCGGGGATATCCAGGTCCTCGTCCGGTTGGTCGTCCATGATTTCGTTTTCCGCCTTGTCCATATTCAGCAGGATGTTCAGTTCATGCAGCCGTGCAGATTTGCTTTGCAGCTCCTGCTCCTTCTCAAAGGGGACGTCAATTTCTTTCTTGGCCGTTTCCATCTGTTGGCGGAGGGTTTTTAGCTGTTCCCGGCAATATTCCAGTTCCAATGGTATATCGGCCAGGACGTTGTTGAGTCTGGTGATGTTACCGTGAACGTCCGTACCCAATGACACCGTATGGCTGAGAGCCCCCCGCAAGGTGATCTGATACTGCTTGTTGAAGCTGTCGAAGGAAAACAGCATTGGAAAGCCCATGTAGCTGCCCAACTCCCGCGGCTCCGGCGAAGTCATGGCTTTGCAGGCTTCCAGGATGGCCGTCCCCGCCTTGGCCTTTTCGGTGTAGGTGATGTCTTTGACCGTCATGCCCGCGAATTTGCTTTCCTCGGCCTTCTCCCCGGCGGGTTCCTTTGTGCTGCACTTTTCATACAGGGCAATGTCCTTCTCATAGCCCGCAATGCGTTCCTCAGTGGATTTGATCTGCTTTGGTAAATGCTTGAGCAATCTGTCCTCCAGTGCATACCGCTGGCTTAGATGGTTGGCTTTTAGGAGCTTCAACTTGGAAACTTGGATGTCTAAATCCATCTTCTCCTTGATGAGCGGGTTGCCCGTCGCCAGCGCCTTGACTTCTGCGTAGGAAAGCGACGTTTCGTCAATGTCCTCGGCGCTTCTCACGGGGGATTTGCTGGTCATAATCTGGCTGATAAACCGTTGCTTGTTCTCCAATATCTGATACAAATAAGCGTCAAAAGTGTTTTCCGTGACATACCGGAAGATGTGTACCTCGTCGTTTTTGTTGCCTTGCCGGACAATCCTGCCGCTGCGCTGCTCCAAATCCCTTGGCCGCCAGGGGCAGTCCAGATCGTGGAGCGCAACCAGGCGGTCCTGGACATTGGTGCCCGCGCCCATCTTAAAGGTGGAGCCCAACAGGGCGCGTACCTGTCCCGTGCGCACCCTGGCAAACAACTCCTTTTTGCGGGTTTCCGTGTTGGCCTCATGGATGAAAGCCACCTCGTCGGCGGGAACGCCGCGCGCTATGAGCTTTTGGCGCACATCGTCGTAGACGTTGAAATTCCCGTCGTTCTTGGGGGTGGACAGGTCGCAGAACACAAGCTGCGTCAGCTTTTTATCGCGGTGATCCCGCCAGAAGCGAAAGATATTATCCACGCAGGCGTTCACCTTGCTTTCTTCATGATCGGGCAGCATGGGGTTGGCCAGGCGCTGGTCAAGGGCCAGCTTGCGGCCGTCGTTGGTAATTTTCAGCATGTTGTCTTCGTGTGGCTCCACCATCCGGTTGCGCACCCTTTCGGCGCGCTCGCCAAGCTCGGCCACCATGTCCTGCTGAAACTCGCTGGGCTTGACAGCCACGTTGTGATAATTGGCTTTGGGTACGGGGAGGTCCAGCATATCCGCCGTTTTGATGTCCGCTACCTCTTTAAACATGCTCATGAGTTCAGGCAGATTGTAAAACCGGGCAAAACGTGTTTTGGCCCGGTAGCCCGTGCCCTCCGGCGCAAGTTCGATGGCGGTCACGGTTTCCCCGAAGGTGGAGGCCCAGCAGTCGAAATGCTGTAAGCCGTTTCGCCGCAGGGTTTCATATTGCAGATACCGCTGCATGGTGTACATCTCGGTCATGGAGTTGGAAATGGGCGTCCCCGTGGCAAAGACGATGCCGCGGCCTTCCGTCAGTTCGTCCAGGTAGCGGCATTTGGCAAACAGGTCGCTGGATTTCTGTGCCTCGGTCTGGGCCAGGCCCGCCACGTTCCTCATCTTGGTGTAGAGAAACAGGTTTTTGTAAAAGTCCGCTTCATCCACGAACAACCGGTCAACGCCCAATTCCTCGAAGGTCACAACATCGTCTTTGCGGCTGGTGTCGTTGAGCTTTTTCAGCTTTAATTCCAGGGTCTTTTTGGTCTTTTCAAGCTGCTTGATGGCGTAGCGTTCCCCTTTAGCCGTCTTGATTTCCTGTATGCCATCGGTGATTTCCCATATTTGCTCCTGCAATTGGCGCTTTTGACGCTCTGCGGAAATGGGGATTTTCTCGAACTGGCTATGCCCGATGATCACCGCGTCGTAGTCGCCGGTGGCGATGCGGGCGCAAAACTTCTTGCGGTTCTTGGTTTCAAAGTCCTTTTTGGTGGCCACAAGGATATTGGCGGAAGGATAAAGCTGCAAAAACTCTCCGGCCCATTGCTCGGTCAGATGGTTGGGCACGACGAACATGCTTTTGTTGCACAGCCCCAAATGCTTGCCTTCCATTGCCGCCGCCGCCATCTCGTAGGTTTTTCCCCCACCGACGCAATGGGCCAAAAGGGTATTCCCGCCGTAAAGGATATGAGCCACCGCGTCCACCTGATGCTGGCGCAGGGTAATTTCCGGGTTCATGCCGGTAAAGCGGATATGGCTGCCGTCGTATTCGCGAGGACGGATGGCGTTGAAGCGGTCGTTGTAGATTCTTGTCAGCCGTTCCCGGCGCTGGGGGTCTTTCCATATCCAATCCCGGAACGCTTCCTTAATGGCCTCCTGCTTCTGCTGGGCGATGGCGGTTTCCTTTTTGTTCAGAACCCGCTTTTCAACGTTATCCTCGTAGACCGTATCAAAGATGCGCACGTCTTTGAGATTCAATGTTTCCTCGATGATCTTGTAGGCATTGATGCGTTTGGTGCCGTAGGTGACGTTGGCCTTGATGTTGTCGCTGCGGTCGTCATTCTTGCCCTTGACGTTCCAGTTGGCGGTATAATTGGAATACAGCACGTCGATATACCGCTGGTACATATACGGCGTTTCCAATAGTTCAAACATAAATTCCTTGACCACATCTGGGGGCAGCCAGGTCGCACCCAAACGCACGTCGATTTCAGAAGCGGAAAGGTCTTTCGGCTGCACCGCTTCCAGCGCCTTGATGTTGACCGCGATCTTTTCCGTCTGTTCGGGGGGCAGGATTTTGGCCAGTTCCTGCACCTGCTTGAGCTTTTCCCGTACATTGCCGGACAGGTAAGCGTCCGCCGTGACATAGGGGAAAGATTCCACATGGAAAAAGGCGCGGGGGGCGTTTTCCGGCTCCGCCTTCCCGAAGTCGCGGAAGATCACGCCCTGCAGGTCGTTGGCAAGCTGTTCTTCGGATAATCCAGTCAATGATTGCATGAGACCTAAGTCCACGCAGGCTTTTTCCGCGATGGAAATGGCCAGGGCTTCCGCGGCGGTATCCACATGGGTAACGGTGGCGCGCTGCCGGATGGTGCGCTTGCTGAACATGTCCGCCTTACGCTCCATCTCGCCGTTTTCGTCCAGCACCTCCAAAGAACAGAGCAGGCAATAGGCGCTGTCATCCGAAAAAGCCATGCTGTTGCCCCGGCTGTTGATCAGGCCGTATTTGGCGGTAAAGGCGTCATATAGACGGTTCAGCTTGCGCTGCTGCTGCAAAATGGCCTCGTCGCCGTAATCCTCGGTCTGGTATTCAATCAGGCCGCGGACGCAGTCCCGCAGCCCGATCATGCCCTTGATGCGGCCCTGGGCCGTGACGGAGGTTTCCAACCGGTTCATCCGGCTGTTTTCCCGGAAGTAGATTTGGCCGTCCACCAGGCAATAGCTGAAATTACGGACGCTGGGGTCTGCCGGGATGGAAGTATCCGCATCTTCGCTGATGTCGTCGATTTCATACTCGGTGATTTCCGCATGGATGTTTTCCAGCGCCTCGCGGAGAAGCTCGGCAAGATCGGCGTCCTCATGGGGCAGGCACGTACATTCCTGCCGTCCGTATTGTGTATTTTCCTCAGTGAGTTGTCCCAAAATCATATCGGGATTTTGGATGAAATAGCTGTTGACGGTGAAACCTTCGGGGGTTTTGTCGAGATGCACCCAATCAGGCTCAATGTCTATCACACGGTCGCGCCTTTGCAGGAAGATGATGTCCGCCACGACCTCTGTGCCGGCGTTTTTCAAAAATGCGTTGTTCGGGAGCCTTACAGCGCCCAAAAACTCCGCCCGCTGCGCGATGTACTTTCGGATTTCAGGATTTTGCTTATCCAGCGTACCGCTGCTTGTAATAAATGCCACTATGCCGCCCGGACGTACCTTATCTAAGGTCTTGGCGAAGAAATAGTCATGGATGAGGAAATGATGCTTGTCATATTTTTTGTCAGCTACGCCATAGTTGCCGAAAGGCACGTTGCCGACGGCCAAGTCGAAGAAGCTGTCGGGCAGATTAGTTTCCTCAAAGCCCTGGACGGCGATGTTGGCATTTTGATAGAGCTGCCTGGCGATCCGGCCTGTGATGCCGTCCAGCTCCACGCCGTAGAGCTTGGAGTTTTTCATGCTCTCCGGCACCAGGCCGAAGAAGTTGCCGATGCCGCAGGAAGGCTCCAGAATGTTGCCGGTCTGAAAGCCCATGTTTTCCAAACAGGTGTAAATCGCTTTAATAACAGTGGGCGACGTGTAGTGGGCGTTTAAGGTGGAAGCCCGCGCGGAATTGTATTCGTCCTCGTCCAGCAATTCCTTCAGTTCACCGTATTCCTTTGCCCACTGGAGGTTGGCTTCGTCAAAGGCTTGCGGCAGGCCGCCCCATCCGACATACTTTGCCAAGAACTCCTGTTCTTCCGGGGTGGCCAGCCGGTTTTCTTTCTCCAGTTGGTTGAGCAGACGGATGGCCGCAACATTCCAGCCGTATTTGGTCTTTTGGCCGCCGTGCCCCAATTCATCGTCGGTGATATGGAAATTGACGCGGGGCTGCTTCGGTTTTTCCGGCACAAGGTCAAGGCGGACTTTGGTTACTTCGCCGCCCTGTACCTTTTGCCAGACGGGTCCCGTCTGCTGCTTCAAAATGCCGCGCACGAAGCCAACCCTCTCCCGGCGGAAGATGGGGAAGCCCACGCCGTTTTGGAAGGTGATGTCCCGCAGGCTGACCGTTCCGGCTTCCTCGTCAATCGTGTCAATGGAAAAGCGGCGGCCGTCGATGGACAATTCTAGGCCCACGGCTATTTCTTTTTCGGCTGGTTGCTTTTCCGTTTCCCCGGCTTGAGCCTTCGGCAGCTCCGGGTCCAATTCCACATCGGATTTTTCGCCCTCGCGGCTGCTGTCGATAGTGACGGTATGCCCCTGGTGGGTGACGGTAATATCGTCGGTTTGCCGCGCCCACTCCGGCGCGTCGGGGTCGTCGGCGTGGATGGTCACCAGGTCGCGGGGTTCCGTCAGGTAATCCTGGTAGGTCCGCTGGAACACGTCCTCCTGGAGCCATTCCCGAAACTGCGGCAGGGTGGCGTAGGCTTCGTAAAAGTCCGGGTGTTCCTCCCGCATGGAAAGAATGATGCTGTCAAGGGCTCTATCTAATTCCTGTTTGGCGCTGTCCGGGTCGGTGTCCCTGTCCCGCAGGTAGGGATATATCTCATCTTTTCGCACCCTGTCGATAACCTGGGGCAGATATTCCAGGTACAGCGTGCGGGCTAACGGTTTTTCCGTTTTTTCTTCGGCTGGTTGCTCCGGAGCTTCCCCGGCTGTTATAAGATGGTCGTTGAGCGGGTTTTCCCGCAGCATCCGCTCAAAGTCGCTCCGCGCAAGTTCCTTGCCGAACAGCGGGAAGCTTATGTCCCGCAGATGCACGGTGCTGTCGTCAAAGGAAAAAATCTCATATTCATCCGCGCCAAGATAAACGGTGTCGCCAAGAGAAAAAGCATACTGCGTATTTTCCCGTGCTGGCGGCTCCGGTGTGGCGGGGGGAGGCTCTCGGTTCAGGATTTCCCGGGCGTGGGCTTCCTCGGCAAGCTGCTGGCTGCGTTCCTCCATCTGCTGTTGGTAGGCGGGGAGATGTTCCTTTTCTTTGTTGTTCAAATAACGGTCGGCGGCAATTAGCTCACCGATTCGCTTTTGTACCTTTTTCCAGAGTAGAAGGATTTTCGCATCCGGCCCGGTGAGCTTTCCGCTGGTGAGAGTAATGCCTTTGCCGTCGTGCCATTCGTTGATGTTCGTGCCGATCAGGACAGGCGTCCGCCCGCCGGTGCCGTATTCATTTTTTAGAAAATCGGCGTTTTCTTTCGCGGAGGCGTTTTGCTGGAAGTGCAGATAAATCCGGTACTTGCCGTCCTGGACACCGCTTCCTTGCTGCAAAACCGCGTCAATGGCTTCCTGGGGGATAAAAAAAGCGGAGGATTTCTCGTCCTCCGCCTGTTCTATGGCCGCTATTTGCTGTTCCTCGGTTGGCAGCAGGGTTAGCTGTAAATAAGTTCCGCCAGTACGGTTTCCTCCGCCTGGTGCTTGAGGCTGTTCATGTGGCCCGTCCAGGCCATCTGTTCGCTCGCCTTGTCCGGCGCGGGGCTCTTTTCCAGGAGTTGTGCCGTGATCCGCTCGACGCGCTCCCTCGCCGTCCGGTCGATCTCCGCCAGGTGGCTGTGCAGGCCCCCCGACAGCATCAGGCTGGCGTACATTCCTTTCCGGTGGTTTTTCAGGTATGTTCTGCGCAACATCCCATATTTGCCGATGTGTGTTTGTTCTTCCGGCAGGGTCAGGTCGGGTATCAGATAATCGCCCTGCTGCGTGTAGGTCAGTTCCATGCTCACCGCTCCTTTCGTCAATTTGCTTTACGCTTTTATTGTGCGCCGCTCCTCGATTTTTGGCAAAGGTGCGGCTTTGGTTTCGCTCCGCTTTTTGCATGTCCTTGACTGTGGCCTCGATTTCCCGCAGGAGCATTTCGGCTATGTCGCTGGTGGCCGCGCCCAAGCGGGAAACGGTGTCGAGGGTGTTGAAGTTAGGAACGCTCTGAAAATCCTCAAAACGCAGATACTGGTCGGCATTGCAACCGCAGCGGGTTAAAAGCATGTAGGCCACGGAGCTTTTCAGCGCGTCCTTGAAAAACACCTCGGCGTTCAGATCATCCAATTCTTCCAAAAAACTGCCTTCCCGGAAAGAAAGCAGCTCCGGCAGGTAATCCGTGAAATTGTCGTCCACCGCGTTTACGGCGGCACTGAGCAAGGCATAGGGCAGGCTGCTTTTTTCGTCTAATTCCCCGAATGTGTTTTCCAGGGATTCTGTCACCGCTTCGGCGTATCCGTCCCGCATTTCCCACAGTGGGACGGGACGGTTGTAGCGGCTGTTGGTGTCGCTTACGTCAAACACATGGCGGAGCCTTAACCGGCCTCCGCTGTCGTCAATGAGGGCAATGCCTTTTGCACCTTTGTTTACCCAGCGTCCCAGTTTTTCGTTCCACACTTCAATGGAAGCGCAGGCCGTCGTGTCGGGCCGCTGTACGTAAATCAAAAGCTGATCCTGAAACGGATATTTGTAACTCCAGGCCGCGGTTTTCAGGAAGGAAATCCAGTTGGCATGGCTTCTGGTGACGCTGCGGGCCGTCCTTTCGGAAAGCTCGGTGATCAGTTGCAGCTTGGTTGCCAATGAAATCCCTCCTTATTTTAATGTATATTGGTTGGACAGCCTGCCGCCGTCCTCGGAGTACCGGGGAACAATGCCGATCATGTCCAACCGCCGCAAGCGGTTCAGATTGCGGCTGGTGGCCGAACGGGAAAACCCCACGCTTTTGGCAAGGTTTTTGATGGATATGACCACACTGTGGTGGCGGCCTCCCGCCATATCCAGCAGGTAGCAGTAGAGGAGCTTGGCCGACGCGGGGGCGTGGAGGCCCGCGCACAGCCTGTATCTGGTCAGATCGTTCATCTTTTCCCTCCCTCCTTGAAAGCACGGGGCCTTACCGTTCCGGTTCGTGCTTTTTCTTATGGATTGGTTTGCTCTGCGTTTGCTCGCTCAGTCGTTCCCTTTCATCCCCGGTGCCTCTTTGGGGCTGGAGGGAGCGCAAATACTCAATTTCCTCCAGGGCGCGCTTGCATAAATCCTCCACGGCGGCCAGCCGGTCCCCCAGGTAGTGGCCCCAAAAGTATGCTTTTTCACCCTTTCTGCACTTCCAGGTGACAAACTGCGCGGGTGCTTTCTCGCTGTATCCGATGACAAATTCCGCATCGCCCACGGCCAGTCGGTCAGTAATGACATACCCGGCGTTGATCTCCTTTTCCATATCCTTAGAACCTCCTAACGCTCTTGTACTTGTTTTTTGTGCTTGGCCTGTTGCCCGGCCAGTATGTGTTTTAGCTGTTCCTTCGCCCAATCGGGCAGATATTCGGGTTTCAGAACGCCCAGGATGTCCTCCCGATTCCAGCGGGATTCCTTGCCGGAGTATAGATTAACGGTGTAGACCGCCCGGCCTCTGGCATTGGCATAAGTGCCAAAGCCGCCCACGGTAAGCGCAAGCTGATTATCGGCGGTGCGGTATTCAGGGCGCAGGCGCTCCGTCCTGATGACCACGACCTTGTTTTCAATGCTTTCGCCGTAATTGTTTGGTGTGCAATGTTCCGGTGTGAAGGGCGAAAGCGGGACGGTAATTTTATCCCGTTCCGCTTTGACCGCCTCAAGCTGCGCCTGCACCCGGTTGGTAAACTCGGTCATCATTTTCAAATAATCGTCACTTCCGACAGGGTCAGAAAATTGGTCGATGCCCAAGGGATTATCCCACGTGCAATAGCACACCATGTAGATGCAGTCGATTGTTCGGCTGTTGTCTGCACAGAAAAGGACCTCTTTATCGCCAACATGGATGGCGTGCTTGACTTCATAGGTGCTCACCATGCGTTTTTCTTCAGCCATTTTTATGTTCACGCTCCTTTGGGGCAGCGGAAAAGGGACGATTATCCGTCCCCTTCACACCGCACGCCCGTTATTTTTCTTTCCGTCTATGCAGGTACACCGCGCTGCCGATAATCACCAGGCAAAGCACGACAGCTAAAATTGTCTTCAACTCCACACAAAAACACCTCCTTGTATTCAATCAGCAGGTTGGTCCGTAGATAAAAAGAGCACCGGCATACATAAAAAAGCCGATGCACAAAAAGACGGCCAACGGGATGCTTCTCTGCCGGGTCGCCAACCCATAGACGCAGGCGGGAAGCAGGGCAAAAAAGAGAATGGCCGCCAACGCATTCAAGCCGAAGCAAAAACCCAGTGCCGCCGTCAGCTTTACATCGCCGCCCCCCACGCCGCCGTATTTTACGGCCAGAAGGAGCAGGCAAACACCCGGCAGCAGCAATCCCGCAATCCGCTCGGGCCAAGCCGGTTCTGGAAACAAAAAAGCGGATACGCCGCCGATCAGGAGGATGGAAATCCATGTCCAATCGGGAATAATCCGCTTTTTCCAATCCATGAAAGCCGCCCACAGGAGAGAGATAAAACAAAGCGGCAGCATATCAATTTCCCGTGGTGACATCATCGTCGTACATGCTGTCCACCACATAGATTTTCAGCGCCCCGCCGGTAATCCACTTGGACAGTGTTCCGCCGGGAGTATGAGCATCGGTGACAAGGAGCTGCGCGATGTAGTCCTTATCGTCGGGGAACCAGATGGGGACGTACTGCCTCCTATATCGGAAGGGGGAGGAGGGGTTCTCCTGGAAAACAAACTGGCCGCCTTCCTTCTCTAAGGGAATGGCGGTTTCATAACGGTGCTCGGGCAGATAAATTTCTGCAACTTGTGGAGCGGTAATCAGTTCCGGCCTGTCGTAGTTGCTATTCACGGTGGCGGTGACAAGGATGCCATAGCCATAACCCGATTTAAGATAGCCGCGGGATTTGGTGTCGTAGTCCAATGCGGCGGTAACTTTCAGCTCCGCGTAAAACTGCCGCCACACAAATTGACCGTTTTCATAGCGTTGCTCCCACCATGTCACCCTGGGCTGTTCGCTTCTTGGCGGCGGGTCGGGCAGCGTCCGGCTTTCCTCCGGTTCCGTATAGGTTACGTTTTTGATGACGGCCGATTGGGTATAGGTGTTGTTGCTTGTAGAAGTTTCATTATCCAAAATCTTATCGGGGTTGATGATGGCAATCAGGGTAACGCCCTTATCGGCCTGCACACTAGGGGTATCCCATTTGACCGACACGGTATTCCAGGTATTTTGCTCCATGACTACCGCGTCCACGCGCTTTTGCAGCGAAAGCTCCGGAATTTGAAACAGCACGGAAACTCTCTCGCCGGGTGTAAAATCCATGCTTCCTTGGTTGGATACCCGGATGGTGCTGATCACCGTTTGGTTTTCTTTATATTGGGCGGGCGTAATGCGCTGCACGTCCAGATCATAGGGGCGCTCCAACACCATGATTTCCGCCGCCGCCTGGTTGTTGCCCATATTGGTATCCGTGTAATCCGTAGGCGGCGACACCTGCGCCGCAAGCCGGATGCTGGTTCCTTTTTCGCCTGCCGTGCCGGAGATAAGGAAGGATTTCTTTTCATAGGCTTTGAAATTGGCCGTGGCGGGCACGGCGGGAACCGCCTTGCCGTCGATGGCGGCATTCAGGACCACATCGGTCAAGGCCTTGCCGGTGGAATTGGCAAAGTATACGGTGAAGCTGTATTCCTCCTGCTGGTAGGCTATGGGCGGCCAGGACAGATTCACCCATACGTCGCACAGTAGGTTATCGGGGTTATCTGGATTATTCGGATTGTCCGGGTCGTCTGGATTATCCGGGTTGTCAGGGTCCGGGGGGTTATGCGGGTCCTCCGGGCTGCCGGCAGGTCTTGCCACGACCGTGACGCTTGAAACGGCGGTGTTATTGCTAGGATTTCTGTCAATAAAGCCCTCCGGCGCTTGCACGTTGGCCCACAAATGATATATCTCGCCTGCCTTTCCCGCCGTGTCCTCAATCGTAAAGGACTTGGTTTCTCCCGGCTGGAAGGCTGCTGTTTGCGGAATTTCCACCAGCGTATTTTCATCGCTTTTCCCTTCCAGGGGTACAGCATTCAGCTCCCGGCCGGAATGATTGGTGAAACTTACGGTATAGGCGTATTTTTCATATTCGTAAACGGTCGGCGGCGCAAGAATGGCAGCCGCCAGGTCGCAGGGTTCCTTCAGGCCGGGCGGTTCGTCCGGGGGATTGCCAGGATTGCCGGGGTTATCCGGCGTGTCCGGCTCGTCGGGCGTGTCGTTGTCACCGGGCGTCGGTTCCGGCGCGGGGTCAACCACCTTGATAATAGCCGTGGCTGTGTTGTTATCAGGATCGTCGTCAATAAAGCCTTCGGGCACGCCGATATGCGTCCAGAGACGGATTTCGTCGGCGGCGGTGTCCGCCGTGCGCTTCACTTCATAGGCTTTGCTGGTATTGGCCGGGAAGTCCTGCGTGACCGGTATTTCTTTAATGGTTACGTCGTCCACCGTACCCTTTAGGGGTACGTCATAGGCCGGACTGCTTCCGCTGTTCAGGTAAATCACGGTAAAAGAATAGCTGTCGCCCCGGTTCACTGTGGCGGGGGCGCGGATGGCAACCGACAGATCGTTTCCTTCACATGCTTTGAACTTAAAGTAAAATTGAGCAGCAGGAATTTGGTAGTGGATTTTCTGCGTGATTTCGGTCTGCGTTTTGCTTTCCCCATCGGTGTATTCGGCGGTTTCCGGGGTGTAATCCCATTCAAGGCCGCAATAGATGAAGTTGCGGGACAGCGGAATATCGTCTTTGGCAAAGGTTACAGAGGTGGTTTGATAAGGATAAAGAAGTTCCGGCACACCTTTGTCTTGGGCGGTGAGCTTCCCGAAAATCTCCTGCTTATTTTCGTCGCACCAGGTTGCTTCTACATCAATCTTTACCGGGGCTTGATAGGATAGTGCCGTGTCCCGCATGGTTTCAAAGGCGACGAGCGTCTTTGCCGTCCAGCCGTAGCGGGTGGTCAGCGGTTCAAAATCGGTGTCCGTGTCATAGGTTCCGTACAGTTTGCCGGAAGCATGGCCGTGGATTTCCACTACCAGGCTGCCTTTCAGAGTGTAGGTCCCGCCGTCACAGCGGTTGATCCAGGCGGCGATCCGCTCCTGTTCATGGTCGGCCACAGTGTTGGCGCTGACGAGATCAATGCGCTGCGGCTCCGGGAAGGCTTTCAGCAGCGTTTCGCCCTCATAGATTTCTTTCACGTTCATGCCGATGGTGCGGTAGCGGGTGTCATATGTGGCGGGGACTTGGAAAACCACATTGGCCGTAACGACAAGAACGGCCCCTTCATCTGTCTGGGCGGTGACAGTATAAGGGCCGCAAGCCTCCTTGTTTTCAATGGTCAATGGATAGTTTGGGGTTATCGCTTGGCTTTGGCCGCCGTACTCCAGCCGAACCTCTGTAAGATTGCCGGTTTTAGCCGTGGTATTTATAGAAATCCGGGCCGGGAATTGCTCCACGGCGATCACTCCGCTTTCACTGGCCAGGCTGTCTATGGGAGAAGCGATATTGATGGCCATGTCGCTCTCCGACAAGGCGAAGGCTTGTGCCGACATCAGCAGGCAGCAGACCAGCACAAGCGGAATGGCAAGGATGAGCTTTTTAATCATGGGGAACCTCCTTCCTCAATGCGGATGTTGACGCTGGATATGGTAAAGGGAAGCCGGATCGTGCCGCTCAGAAAGTTAAAAACGCTGCGGGTTTTCAGCGCCCCGGTCAGCGTCAGGCAGGGGGGCTGTCGGTGGCGTCGATGCGCTCAACTTCAAGCTGGTAAACCCACTGATTCCCGGCATACTTATTTAATCCAGAATCCAGCTCCATATTTTCGTAGAAATAGGCGTACAGCATCTCTTGGGCCAGGGCGCTGTCCATCCGGGAATAGCCGTCCCGACGGTAATCGTCCCGCATGGCGTATTCCACGGAGCTGTTTACGCCCCGCTGGAGAACATATTCCACCTGCTGATACAGGCTTTCCATGCGGAAGTATTCGATAAGCATTACGGAAAGGGTCAGAATGAAAAAGACAAGGATCAGGATAAACAAAAAAACGTCGCCTTTGCGGTTGTTCATCATTCGATTAAAATGGCCCACGGCTTTCCTCCTTTCCGGCGCTTATTCGGGCAGTTTCCAGTATTTCTCCGACATGCCGGTGATACTTACGCGCATGGGAATATGGATTTGAATGGGGGCCGTAAAGGACGGCCTGAAAAGAGTAAAGGCGTGGCTGTATGCCATTGTGATGGTGAAAGTGTCCCTTAACTGGATTTTTTGGTTTTGCTCATCGCAATACGCCACGTCTTCGACGGTCATTTCCGGCGACAGGCCGGTTTGCTGCTTCAACCGATAAAACACGTCATAGGCGGGTTCGGCTATTTGCCCCTCCAGTTCAACCACGCGCACAACCCGGCGGCACATGTGATTCAAATTCAAATAGGTCGTGAAAACGCCCAAAAAGCTGATTACCGTGGCCATAAGCGTAATCACTACCAGGGTCTTGATGATCAGATCGATATAACTGCTGCCTTTTTGGTTCAAAAGCAGCTTAGGAAAAGGCCGGGGGAGAGAAGCTCTCCCCCATAAGCCCCGGTGCTGTCTGTTCATTGCTCTTGCACCTCCCGCATCCGCGGATATGCTTTTTGCGCCTTTCATCAGTTCAACAGGTTGGTGATTTTGGCAACGATACTGTTCCAGATAGTGGTGATGGAGCCTTGATACAGGGTCATAAAGACCGCGCCCACCACCACGACAATGAGCACCACGATGAGCCAACCGGTCATTTGGTCCCCGGAGGGGTTTGCCAGTACGTTCCGGGCTTTCAGGCCCGCCATTTTGATTTTGTTTTTCAAAGCAGTCATCATGATAAATACCTCCATATTTGTTAGATTTGGTTGGAAAGGGAAGCAATGCCTCCCCTTGGGCCGCTGCCTTTTGGCGGCAATTAGTTCAAAAGGCCGGTAATTTTGGTGACGATACTGTTCCAGATGTCGGTGATGGAACCCTGATACAGGGTCATGAAGATTGCGCCCACCACCACGACAACCAGCACCACAATCAGCCAGCCGGTCATTTGGTCGCCGTCGCGCTTTGCCAGCACGTTTCCGGCTTTCACCAGAGCGGTAGTCATCCTTTTTCTCATGGATTTTCCTCCTTTCTTCGGTATTGAGGGGGTCCGCATTTTTTTACATGCTCTACCTCCTAGAAGATGGTTATTTGAAAGGGGCTTTCCCCGTTTCAGCGCGCTAAAAAAGGCCCCCCATTGATCGGGTCATGTGGGAGCCGATGACGTAGAGCAGGGTAGCCAGGGTCACGGCCACCAGCGGTATAGATGCGATTTTGACCCGGCGGGGCAGCAGATTCAGTTTTGTCTTGAGGGCTTCCCTGGCTTTGAGGTCCATGTCCCGGGCGAGATAGGCCAAGGCATCCCCTTGGCGCTCGCCCCGGTGCAGTCCGATGAGGGCGTTGACGAGAAAGGAAATATCGGTCAGGCCGAGACGCGCGTTGAAGTTGCGCAGCGCGGCTTCAATGCTGATGGACTTCATCTCCAGGACCAGAATGGAGATGTCGTCATAGAACACGTCGCTGGCAACGCGCAGATAATCTTCAAAGATTTGCACCAGGTCCGCCTGGACGACGGTTTTTTGGCTGTCTCCCCGCATGTCGTCCAGCTTGTACAGGATGGAGCGGATAAAACTTGGCATTTCCATTTCAATGCGCTTCTTTTTCGCTTTCAGTTGGTCTTTCAGGTCGGACGTAAAATGGAAATAGACAACCACCGCGAAGATGACAATGATCGGAGTGAGGCTTGCCGCGCCGATGAGCAAAAGCGGAATCAGGAGCAGCAGGGTGAAGGCGGCGCAGATAAGCGCCCTTGCCTGGTATTCCTGGGGTGTGAGGCCCAGCCCCCCACGCCGCAGCATGGAGAACATCCTTGCTTCCTGTACGGGGTCGAGCCGGATCAGCCGGGCAACCGGCTTGACCAGGGGCATGACCAAGCGGTTCAGCAGCCGTTTGCCCGGTTTCTCTTTTTGGGTCTGCAAATTTCTCAGGTTTTTCTTCATGCTGGCCCTGGGGATTTTCCAAAGCTCCCGGCAAATGAAAAATCCTGCCGCCAGCAGCAGGATGAAAACGACAATTTGGTAAAACAACGGTGAACCTCCTTTGCTATCGGTTGGCCGGTTTCGTCGCCCGCAGCACGTAAAAGGCCGTGCCAAGGGCGGTCAGCAGCATGAGGACAACCAGCAGCTTGCCGATGGCGGTTGCGGTTAGGATGGAAAACCATTCGGCGTTGGAGAAGCGCATGAGGGGAATCACGCTGAACATCAGGGCCGCGGTCAATAAATAGTCCCGCCAGACGCGTACCATCATGCCGTCGCTCTCCACTTGCATGGACTTGGCGTCGTTCATGGCCTTTACTATAGGAAACAAAGCGAATTTCAACCGCCGGTCGTGATGACAAAGAATAAGCATTTTGGTCCACTCGGCAAAATAGCGGTTGCGTATTTTTGCCGACAAACGGTACAATCCATGTTCGATGTTGGGATTGATGTATTTTATTTCCGAAATAAACTCGTCAAAGGGCGTGATGGTTCTCAGATGGATTGGAAGGTAACGGTTTTTTTCTTCAACATACAACTCGATTGCTTTGACAATATCGTCGCAAGAGGCGTAGGCGTTGGTAATGACGGACATTGTGTTCTCCAATCCTTCTATTTCCTCCCGCGCCACCGTCGCGCTTTTTACGGTCAGGAAGATGTAGGGGACGGGAAGCAGACATGCCGCCGCTACCGCCGCCAGGTCCGGGCTGTTAAACAGCATCATTCCGGACAGAAAACCACCTGCCGCCGTTGCCAGCATCATCATGAGAAATTTCTTCCGCGTGCAGCGGGTCTGCCGGAACAGGGTTTGCAAGCGGATGGCGATTCGCTCGGCGGTTTTCAGCTTTGCGCCTGTGAGATAGAGGCGGCGTTTTTTCAGCAGGTTCTGCTCCACCGCAAAAGGGTTCAGGTTTAGCAGAAGGAACAGGGCAAAGCTAATAAGCCCGAACACAAGCATCAGGAATAGATGAATAGAGTTCATGGGGAGCCTCCTTCCGCACCTTCCGCAAAGCGGCGGATTTCCTTTTGCGGAACGCCACCTATTAAGAGCTTTTCGGCCAGCGCCGGGGAAATGTTGCCCAAACGCCGGTGGCTTCCCGCTACTTTGGCAATTCTTTCGGCTTTGTCATGCTCATAGTGGTCCACTGCATAGCGGTAAAGGGTGGTGCCGGTGACTTCACCATTCCGCACGCCGGTGGCTTCAAAAATCTCCATGTATTTGCGGGATTTGTCCGGGAGCTGCCGTTTGAAAACCATAATCGGAAACGCTTCAACGATATTGCGCAGCAACCGTTCCTCCGACAGTGAGGTCCCGGCTTCCAGGCACATGGTTAAAATCCTGTCGTAAGCGGATCCGGCGCTGTTGGCGTGCAGGGTGCTCACAATGGTGTGCCCCGTCCGCCCGGCCTCCTGCACGGTCAAGGCCTCCGAACCGCGCATTTCCGCCGGGACAAGTATTTCCGGGTGCAGCCGTAGCGACAGCTTTAATAAGTCCAGCATGGTGACGGGATTTGGCGCTTCTTTTGTCAAAAGGTGAATCACGTCATTGGACATAATGCCGTTTTCATCGTACTTGGCCAGGGATAATTCCCGCGTGTCCTCGATGGTGACAATGCGCTTTGCGGGAGCTACGGAACTGAGGATATAGCCCATGTCTGCCGTTTTGCCGCTGCCGGTGGCTCCGGCGATGGCTATGGAAACGCCATTGTTGACACAGATAGTCAAAAAGTCCAATTCCTCCGCCGTCGCCGTCCCCCAGCGAATCAGGTTCTGCCTGGTGATGAAAGACGGCTTTTGCTTGCGGATGGAGGCGATGGCTCCGGCGTTTGCGTCAACACAGGGCTCTATTGCGCCCGACATTCTGACGCCCCGTGAAATATAGCTGTCCCCGACAGGCTTCGAGCCATCAAGGATTACGCCGCCAAACCTGCTCATTTTCCTGACGATGTTGGCGCAGGCTTCCGGGCTGCCGAAGGTTTCCGGCAGGCGCACCTTTTTGTCCTTGTACTGCACCCAGACGCCGCTATAGCCATTGACATTGATTTCCTCGGTATCGTCGTCCTGCAAATAGGGGGATAAAAGCCCCATAAAGGCCATATCGTTATATACCGCGTCCACCAGCTCGGAAATGTTCCGCACGTCCTTAGCTACCAATTGTTCGCTGGCTAAGTAGCGCATAATCAGGTCTTTGAGCTTGGCTTCAGCTTCTTGGGAGTACAGGACCTGGGCTAGCTCCGTGGAATGGTTTTGAGCGATAATGCGCTGTAATTTGTCTAAAATCTCGCCGTAGTCCCGCGCCTCCAGGTTGCTTTCCTCAGTGGCGGAACGCCGCTTATTAGCGCGATAGATCAAGTCATGGATGGAAAATCGGCTGTTCATGGCTTGCCACCTCCGCAGATTCCGTCAGCAATCTGTTCCAGCACCTTGCCGTAATACCGGCAGGCCCGGTCGCGGTGGAAATACAAGGGCGTTCCAGCGTTTTGCAGCTCGCTGGCTCGCTTGACGTAAGGCAGCTCAAAGGGAAAGTAAAGTCCGGTCATCTCCCGGTAGGTCTGATCGTCGAATTCGCCGTTAGGAGCTTGCAGGATATGGATTTGCTTTTCCGCTATGTGCAACTCCCGCACAAAATCGGCAACGCCCTGATGCCACATCTGCGCCGCAATGGAAGGCCGGTGCAGGGTGCAGATTGTTTCCGCCAGCCACAAGCCCACGCCTGACACCGGGTTTGTCAGCTCCGCGGCTCCGTCGATGATTAGAATGTCGAACACCACGGATGCGGCGTTGATCATCTGTTCCACCTGCTCAAGGGTCACGGTATCACAGAGAAGGCCGGTATAGCGGCTGGGTGGGGACAGGAAAAACAGGTTTTTGCTCTCTCCGGACGCTACGAATTTTTCCCCGATGTTGGGGTTGTCTTCGCTTAGTGCCCGGAACATGCCCTTATCCGGGGGGACATTCTGGCCGAAGAAGATTTGCAGCTCTCCGAAGACCAAATTGGAAGAAATGAGGGCCACCAGACGCTCACGGACGGAAAGGGCGTAAGCCAGGTTGGTCGCGAAGGTGCTTTTTCCGCTGTTGTTGCCGCCCCAGACGGTGATGATTTTACTGCTCATGGCTCACACCCCGTTTCTCAAAGACCAAGTGCAGTTTGCCGGTGTATTCGGCCTGGATAAGCCTTTCCGCTTGCGCTTCGGTGACGATCAATGTCACGGCTTTCACGATGGGGTCCCCGGTGGAGGACTGGCTTTCGGCCTGCTGCTTCCGGACCTGGGCGGCATCCTGGGCGCGGGCATTCTCCGCGCTGTAAACCTCCAGTTCTTTTAATTCGGAATAGATGATCACCTGCGGAGAGGCGCTTTGCCCGTTGGGTGATTTGTCCGTAAACACGGCCACCGTTACGATGTCACCGCTTCTTAGGTGGGAGGATAATCCCGCCGCGATGCTGGGCACGCTGATAGTGACCAAACGTTGATTGTTTGCGGCAATGCGGTCAAGCAGCTTGCTGGCAACCGTTCCGCCGAGTTTTTGCGGAAACAAAAAATCTCCCTTGGCAATGTCCGTCTGCGCGATTTTTCCAATAATCAGGGACTTGTCATTCATGACATTCTCCGGCAGGCCATAGCTTCCGACTTCCGCTGAAACAAGGTGTTTGTCCTGGATTTCCGTCCCTGCTGGGATGTCCGCTGCCGCCCGCAACACTGTCGCGGTCGCGTTTTTGCTTTCGTAAAAGCGAGGCAACAGAAAAAACGAAACGCCCGCCGCCAGGATTAGGCAAAGGGCGCTTAAAAATATCCGATTCTTGAGTAGCTTCAAATTGTTTTGTTCCTCCTTTCAAGTTTTTAAAAATAAGGATAAAGGAAGGCTTTACCAGCCGAAAAAGAGCAGAATTTTTTTTTCGGCTGGTAAGTTTTCAGTGGGATAAAGGCATTGAGAAGGAGAATGAGGAAAAAGCGGCGCTATTTGCACTTTTCGTAAGCCACCCTCGGGGTAAAACCACTTTTTTAATCATGGAATGTTACACACTTTTTTTTGCCGCATTTTCCTTTATACTCGTCGAAGTGTAAACAATACTTGCAATCCCGTTCCTCCGCCACTTTAACGGGTTTGCGGTCATGTCCCGGTTTTTCCTGCATTAAGCGTTCGTATGCGCGCAGAGGGCCTTCTGTAAAGTGCATGAAAGCACCTCCTTTCAAAAGAAGGCACAAAAAAACCCTCATTCATTAAAGAGGGGATTGCTATAGGTAGCGGTCAAATACCGATTTATCGTTCCTGCTCCCGCTGTCGCTTTTTGTACCAGCTTTCAAGCAACTGAACAATTAAGTCCTCTTTTTGTTTTTCGGTAAAGTTACTAGGGAAAAAACGGTCGATGCGCTCACGCTGGATATTGAATTTTTCCTTTTGATTGGGCTTTTCTTCAGTGAGAATAGAAAAGATGACGTCCACACTCAGCCGCCCGTCCTGACTGAGCTTTTTCATCCGTTGCGCCTGCGCCAAAGACGGAGTGCAGTCTTCCGATTGCATGGTTTCATAAAGCTCCTGCTGTTCCTTTTCGGCCAAATAGGAAAGCTCCACAGCAGGATTAAAGGCAATTTGCTTTTCGTCTACCATTTCAAGAATGGAGGGGAGCAAGGAGGTAAGGCGAATATGGCGGAAAATCTGATTTTTACTTTCGCCCATTTGTTCTGCTAAAATTTCACTTGATTTTTTACCGTCTAACTTGTTCCCAACTTGGGAACAAGTTAAATCTGTTCTTTGTCCCTGCCTGTTCATGGCTTCCAGCTTCATTTTATAGGCAAAAGCTTTCTCGCTTGGCAGGATGCTTTCCCTTTGTAGGTTGCTGTCAACCATAATAATGGTGGCCTGATCATCGTCCAGTTCCCGGACAATGCAGGGCATTGTTTCCAATCCCGCAAGCTTGCTTGCCTTTTTGCGCCGGTGCCCGGCCACCATTTCAAAGCCGCCGCCTGTTTTTGGCCGCACGAGGCCGGGGACCAAAACGCCATACTGCTTTACGCTGTCCGCCATTTCCAGCATGGCTTCATCCGCTTTTACCTTAAAAGGATGGTTTGGGAAGTCGCTGATTTCAGACAGGGGAATGTCCAGCACCTTTTCACGCTGTTCCTCGGCGCGGCTTTCCTCTGTGGTGAAAAGATCATCTACTGAGGCCAGCTTGATGCTGTCTCTTGCGCTGCTTTTCGCCAATGTCCTGTACCTCCTTCGTAAAGGCTTCATAGGCTTTTGCCGCCAGACCGTGAGGGTCGTGAAGGTAAATACTCTTTCCTCTGGCGCTGGTTTCCGCCGCACGGATAGACAAGGGGATTTCCGTTTGGAAAATGCGCAGTTTGTCACCGTAGTCGCGGCGCAGGATAAAGGAAATGTCCTTGGCAAAGTTGGTGCGGGTATCCACCATTGTCACCAAAACGCCGTCAATGGTCAGCTTCGGATTGATTTGCCGTCTTACCCTGGCTATGGTCTGTAAGAGCTGCGTCATTCCTTTGGCGGGCAAATAGTGTGCCTGAACGGGAATGATAACACTGTCTGCGGCAGCAAGGGCGTTGATGGTCATCATACCTAAGCTCGGCATACAGTCGATCAGTACATAGTCGTACTTGTCTTTGACGGTGTTGATGTAGCTGCGCAACACCGTTTCCCGGCTCATGGTGTTGACGAGTGACACCTCAATCGCGGACAATTCGATGTTTCCCGGCATGAGGTCAACACCTTCCGAATGGCGAAGGATGCCCTCGTCAGATCCATACGGTTCCTCCATCATTGTCTTAGTAAGGATAGTAGCCAGCGTAACGGGTAAATTGTCCGGTTCCCGATAACCCAATGAGTCTGTCAGGTTTCCTTGAGCATCCGCGTCTACCAGTAACACCTTTTTTTCTTGTGTCGCAAGGCCGATACCCAGGTTGACCGTTGTGGTCGTTTTGCCCGTGCCGCCTTTCTGGTTGGCAAGGGCGATTACTTTTGACACTTAAATTTCCTCCTTTCACGTAAATGAAGCCGTCTGCTTTATATTGATATGCTCCCCTTTGAGTAGACACCTGAAATAACAAAAATTCAGGACTACGCAAAGGGGAGTTTTTATGGGAAAAAGATATGTTAGTTATGAAGAAAAATTGGAAGCAGTAGAAAAATACAATCGCGGGGAAGGAAGCCAGAAGAATATAGCGCATGAATATGGGGTACATCAAGCCAGCTTTCAGCAATGGATAGCAAATTACGATGCCATGGGGCCATTAGGGCTGGCAACTGGACATATGAACAACAGATACAGCCTAGAATTAAAAACTGTAGCAGCAGAAGCGTATCTCCGGGGCGAAGGAAGCCAAGTAGAGATATGTAAAAGGTATAGCATCCGCAGTAAGAAGCAACTCCAGGATTGGATAACATTGTATAATGGTCATAAAGAGTTTCGGGCTATCGGAGGCCCAGGGAGAGGAATCTATATGACCAAAGGACGTACCACCACGTTAGACGAGCGGATTGAAATTGTCAGCTACTGCATAGCTAAAGGCAAGGACTATGGCGCGGCAATCGAGAAATACGCGGTGTCCTACCAGCAGATATACAGCTGGGTTGGCAAGTATGAGGAAAAAGGCGTAGACGGGCTGATCGATAAGCGCGGGAAACACAAGCAGCTGGAGGAAATGACTGAAGTCGAGCGCCTTCGAGCGGAGAACAAGATGCTCAAAGCCGAGAACAAACAAAAAGAAATGGAGATTGCTGTGCTAAAAAAAGTCCGGGAAATCGAAAGGAGGCGGGGCTAAGCGGCGTTCGGCAGGAAAGTTTTTACTTGTCTGTAAAGGAGCTGCATGAAAACGAAGCATACCCAATAGGGAATATTTGCAGGATATTAGACCTGAACAGGTCGTCCTATTACAAATGGCTCCACCGCAACAAGAGCACCCGTGAGTGTGAGAACGAGGATCTTCTTCACAAGCTTGGATATCTTTACGCTGAATTCAACGGTACATATGGATACAGGAGACTGACAGACGAACTGAACGCTAAATACAAAACCAACTACAACTACAAACGTATATACCGTCTTACCCAACTGGTAGGAATAAAAGCGGTCATCCGCAGGAAACGTCCGCAATACCAGCGTTCTACGCCGGAAGTTACGGCGGAGAACATTCTGAACCGTGATTTCACGGCAGAAAATCTTAACGAGAAGTGGCTAACCGATGTGACAGAATTCAAATACGGAGAAAATGCAAAGCTGTATTTGAGCGCAATCCTTGATCTCAAAGATAAAGGTATTGTCTCTTTCGCAATTGGCCGTAGCAACAATAACCAGCTCGTATTTGAAACCTTTGATTTGGCTGTTTCCAAATACCCGGATGCCCACCCGATATTTCATAGTGACCGGGGTTATCAATATACAAGTAAGCAATTCAAGACCAGATTGGACAAGGCTGGAATGATACAAAGCATGTCGCGGGTCGGTCGCTGCATCGACAACGGACCCATGGAAGGCTTTTGGGGCATTCTCAAATGCGAAATGTACTACCTTGGCAATTTCAAGGATTACGACAGTCTAGTAGCAGCCGTTGAGAGCTACATATATTTCTACAACTACGAACGCAGGCAAAAGAAGCTGAACAAAATGCCTCCGATGACCTACCGCCAGTTGTTCGAAAATGCAGCATAAAAAATGGACCCCGTTTTGACGGAGTCCAGGAAAAATGACTTTATTTTTTCATCTGTCTACTTGACAGGGAGCAGTTCATATGAGAATAAAGCAAACGGCTTTTTTTCTTAGTTTATATGAAAAGAGAACACCGTGTAAAAAACGACATTCTCTCAATCATTACTCATTCTAAAATTTGAACACTTTACATATGTCACCACTGGGATAAAATAATACATATAAACATGCCGAACATGGTTTTTTCAATACCTCTTTTATTGCAAAGTTAAATAAGGAACATTTTAGAACCTTGACTGTATTACAAATAAACTCTAACCATCCAAATTTGAGTGCCAAAAATAAAACGAAGCATGGTTCTGGTGCTATTGGCTATGGCAGTTAGTCATCATCACAATCCTCTAACAATATTTCCAGATGACTACGGAATTTCAATTCAAATATTCTACCATCCTTAACATTATCGGCAAACGTATTATAATCTACCGGACTTAAGAACGTAAAATAATACCGATCTGGTTTCCTATGTTTTTCAAGTTCCGCATTTAGAAGTTCAAAATGCCTTTTAGCTGCTCTGTTTTTTGCTTTATTTTCAAGGCTATCATCATTGTCTGACTTAATTTCTACGACAATAATGTTATTGTCTTTCTTGATAAAAAAGTCAGGATTAAAAGCTTTAAATTTACTTCCCTTATTTTTTTGATAATCAATGCTGTAGAACCCTTTATCTCTTGATTTAATCCATGTATCAATATGTTGCGAAAATCCGTCGCTGGTCAATAGCTCTACGAATTTTTTCTCAGGTTCAAGGGTGGTAAAAACTACATTAACTGGTGTTTTGAAATTATACCTGTTAATTTCGTTATCTTGGCGTTTTTTTAATTCTTGACGCACTGCTTCAAAAATAGTCAGTTCATCCTCTTCTATCTCATTTTTATAATTATCCGAGAAAAATAGCGACACATCTCTAATCAGAGTCCCATATCTTGAAGTTTCTGATTTCATATCTGCCGTATTTAATGGAACTAAAATATCTACCGCCTTTTCCAATACAGGAGTAGTCGGCTTTTTTCTAAGTAATCCATTAAAACGGCCATATATTTTATCGGCATTTTCTAAAGTAAGGAATGAACCATTCTCCCCAATATCTCTCATTGATTTTTCAATGAAGGTTCTAATATCTTGTATAGATGGAAGTTTCTCTTGCTCATATTCGCCACTGGGAAAGATCAACTTTGCTTCCAATGCACGACCTTTAAAACTCTCAATAATTTTATTGATCACTTCATCAATAGAAATCAATTCTTTTTGAATAATTGTCGATTTTAAATGAAGATGTCCCTTTATATCCTCATAAGTCGTTTTCTTGGGCTCTTTTTCGCTTTGAGAGACCAATTTAATACCATTTGTTAGGTCAAATACTTCTTGAGTCTTATTATCTTTTTTTCAATGGTACGCTCTTTCTTTGTGTAATTAATTGTATATACTCCAAAGTTATATTTATTTTTTTCAGTTAAGTTTACAATTTTACTGGAGACTGTCATTTCTTTTTCCAGCACTTCGTCCACCAGAGACTGTATACTCTTACTCCAGCTAGCATGATTAAAGACCCTAACCTTTGGTTGACCACTTGTGTTTTCAGGTATTCTAAGGCCTCTGCCTAATACTTGCGCTATTAGCAACTTGGAATTAAAAGCCCTGTCTTCCCAAGGTACTATTTGAAAAACGTTCTTTACATCCCAACCTTCGGTTAACATAGATACAGAAATTACCCACTCTGCTGGATTGCTCTTATCATCAACCGTTTTTAAGGCAATAACATTCTTTTTATGTTTAGGTGCCGACGTTACAACAAGTACTTTATCGTCAAATTCAGTTCGGCGTATACCTTCCTGTTTTTCAATAAAATCTAAAAAATCTTCATATAGGTATCCTGCCGATTTTATATCCTTTGTAACCATTATTGTTATAGGCTTAATATCACCATATTTCTTTTGAAATTCTTTATGATTATCATATATTTTTTGAAACTTTTCATATGGATCTCCATTTTCATCTTCGGCCACATATTCGACCAGTTTTACAAAACTTCTTTCCATAGCTTCTCTAAGAGAAAAGCGATATATTACATCAGAGAAATACTCGTTTTCTATGTAAGCTGTTCCAGTAAAACCAAGCAAATATTTAAAATGGAAATCTTCACTCATTAAAAAAGTTTTCCACTTCCTAATGTCGTTCTCTCCGCTGGAATTATATGCATGATGCACTTCATCACTTAAAACTAATGTTTTTTCTCCATACCCCTTAAGACTTGCTATTATGGATGAGCCTGTCCCATCATAAACAGCATGAATATTTTCTACACAAATATCTCCATCTTTTATAGTGCTGTTCGCATCAATTATTCTAGGATTTTTAAAAAACGCCGTTTCAGGGATACTTGCTTTTAATCTTACATCACTGGTTTTTTCTTCAAATTTTTCCATTAAACCTGACTCAATTGTCAAAGACGGGCACAAAACTAAAACTTTGGTTACTAAACCCAGGGACAACATAATTTGCGCTATGCCATAAATAACATAGCTTTTACCCGTAGCGGTTGCCAAATCAATAACACCGGAAAGCTTCCCTTTTAATGGGATATGTTGAATAAAATCATGCTCTGTACGATAAAGTCTTTGTAAATCTTGATTATTCTTATAATTCTCTCTTGCTAACTGATCAATATTGGAATACTCACCTGAAGCTAAGTATATGATAGCTGTCTTTATGGCCTCTTTCTGGTAATCGCGGTTTCCGCAAAGAATATCCAGATAATCTTCCCATTCATATAGATTTAGCTTTTTGACATCATAACTACTTCTAACTTTAAGAGTAAGATCTGAAGCATTGTTTCTAATAATGCCTTCCATCTACTGCACCCCCACAGAGAACTCTTCTTTAAACTCATTCCCATATATGTCGATATATATTGCTAAAACTTTCTTGCCCGGATTTTTTATGGGGATATTGATAATATTGGCATTTTTGAGGTCTTTTCTAACATCATCGGAAATATCTTTGTGTGTAGTTGCCCTTTTTTTACTTTTGGATATTAAATCTTTAGCAAAATAATAATCCTTCATGATAAAATCTCTGCTATAATCGTTGTCGATGAGTACTATAGACAAACTCTCAAAGTTATTTATTTCTTTTCCCGTTTCATCCATACTATAATCGGACATAAATTTTTTCATAGTTATATAGTAATTCCCATCGATATTGGTCAGTTCAGTTCCAACTTCTGGTTGCCTAATAAAATGAAACCCTACTGCTTCGTCTAAATCATTAATCTGGCTTTGACTTTGAGGCTGTTTGATTTTCTTGAAGTTTTGGTTATGTAGTTCTTTGATTACTTGATAAGGTATTTTCAAAAAATAATACCTTATACTGTCTATTTCATAATAATCATTTACAAAAGCAACATTATTGGCAGGAGCTACAATATAAAACCGATTTCTTATCCGCTCGCCTATGTTTCTATGAAGATCATGTAGATATTCTGAATCAACATCTGCATTACGCATCTTTTCATCCCAATACGGATAAATTTTAACAAAGGAACCCCTTTTTTCTCCATCAATTGATACACCGTTGATATTGTCTTTATCAATATCCTCAATGTCAAATAAATTTTTAACAAAAGACTTATATTTATCTTCCGTTAATGAAAACACCTTTCCTAAGTCATATAGACCTGCAGTTACCACAGAAAATGCTTTTGCATTCTGTTTATATTCTTTCTTAGGATTAACAACATCCTTGCTTTTTGATATTTCCAGCAACCTTTTTTGTATAGTGTACATTGATAATTTTCCAATGTCACACCCGATCCATCTGCGGTTTAATTTTTCAGCTACAGCTAATGTTGTTCCCGATCCAGCGAAACAGTCCATTACTAGATCGCCCTCTTGTGTACAGCTTTCAATAACTCGTTTTAGCAATTCTTCAGCATTTTCTGTTGGATAATTATTAGAAAACGCATATCCCTTGATGTCTGTCCAGTTATTATCAATGGGAACAGAATCTGTTTGTAAATACTCCGGGCGAGCTTCAATTTTTTTGCCCTCTAAATCATAATAGGGGATGTCAGGGTTTAAACGTAGCCTTCCTTCTTTTTCAAAAACGTCAATCTTTTCTTGGGTATATGTAAAATGCCTTCCTCGTCTCGGTAAATACTGCTTTCCAAAAATGACCCGTTCAGGAGGATTCCTTAAACCGGGTGATGTTAAATCGTCCCAAATGGGTTCTTTTTCTTTACCGCAAAAATTACATTTCCGAGGCATTTCGGGATTATTGAAATAGAAAGTGGACGATTTTGAGTAGAAGAAAATTGATTCCGTGCTAACATTAAATCTTGTAAGGTTTCGGAGAGACCGTTTGACCCTATTGATAACAATTTCGTTTCTAATATTATTTTTGCCGAAGACTTCATCCATAATAATTTTAATGTAATGACCAAAATGATAATCTAAGCGAACAAAAATCACCGCATCATCCGCCATCACTTCGCGCAATAATATGAGTCGGCGTCTAAGAAACTCAACAAAATCTGCACCTTTCCGCTTTGCACTATATGCACTTTGACCTTTGTTTCCGTCATAATCATCTCCCGTACCAAACGGGGGATCTATATATACAAGCTTAACTTTCCCTTTGATTTTTTTGGCAATAATCGGATCTTTATCATAATATATAGTTTTCAGCACTTGAAGATTATCTCCAAATATCAAAAGATTCTTCCAATCTTCATTTACTGACGGATGTTCATCCCCATTGTAGGTTTTTTCAATTTGTAAAGGTACGTTAGATATTTCATCAGTATCTGACAGTATATCTTCTTTACGCATTTTCCCTGCATAAGCAAGTTCGTATTCCTTTTGAATAGTAGGGAATAAAGAATATTTGTATTCAGCAGGAATACTCTGACCATCCTTTAAACACTTAACTATATAGTCAATATCATATTGGTTTAGCATAATAAACTCCTCCACGAATTAGTTTGCAACTGCTTCTTAGTTCTTTAATAGCTATTCATCGGGTGTTAAGTCCATAATGTCAGCAGAAGTACAATCCAACTCATTACAGATCTTTTGTATTACCTCGATGCTAACTGGTTGATTTTTGCTTAATTTAGAAAGAGTGGATGGGCTTATTTTGCATACCTTACGTAAATCCATTTTTTTCATACCTTTGTCAATTAATAGCTTCCATAGTTTGTTGTAGCTAATAGCCATACTGACACCTCCACTTAGTAAGAGAATATCAGAATACCCAGGGGAGAGCAATGCAATATTGTAAAATTATTCTATGTTTGCGTATTTAATTTATATAAAAAGAGAACATAAGCGCAAAACCTATGTCCTCATGTTCATCATTTTAATTACTGCTAAATCTGTACTTTCAGCTCTTGCCGGTATTGGGCGTAATGGTCGCTTAACACATACTCGATAACCCACACTTTAGGTATCCTATAGGCACTGCGGATGAAAAAATACTTTATATGGTTGCCATGCAAAATCTTTCGTGCCGTGGTCTCTCCAATGCCGCCTAACATGGCTCTAAATTCATCCAGTGTAACGACATCAGGATACGACTCAAAAAGCTGCTCGTAGTATTCTTGATTTTTCACAGTCATCAGCTCCTAAAAATATTTGTCAATGGTAGGATGACTGTTACAATATTGGTTTTTGATTAAACACGTTCGACGTTTCGACGGCAGACGGTTCGGATATCCCTCCTGAATATCCCTCCAATATCCCTCCAACGTCCAAAATTGATGTCAAAAACGCTCTTTTGAGAGAGCCTTGGAGTGACGTGGGTTTCCGGGTTTTAAGTGCCGCAAACCCGCATTATACAAGGTTTTTGAGGGTCTGAGGATTCCGGTAGAGTACGTTGCATTCCCAATGCTTCCGGTGAAGCTGAGGGACTCAAAATCCAGTGGTAGCGATACCGTGTCGGTTCGACCCCGACCTTCGGCACCAAAGACTCTCAGGTTATCCTGAGAGTCTTTTTAGTTCAAACAGGGGACGGTTCTTTGTTCTATCCCAAACAATCTGCCACTATTTTTCTTAAAATAGGCAAAACATCCTTTTCAAACCATGGATTGCGTTTTAACCAACCAAGGTTTAATGGGGAAGGATGAACTAATGGTAAATATTTTGGTAAGTATTTTTGAAAGTTTCTTAATGTTTCAGTTAAATTTTTCTCGCATTCTTTACCTAAATAGTATTTTTGTGCGTAATTTCCAGTAAGAACTATCGTTTCAATATTTGGCATTTCTTTTAATAAACGAGGATGCCATTTTTCTGCAAACCCCTTTCGAGGTGGCACATCTCCCGTTTTTGCTTTGCCTGGATAGTAAAAATCCATGGGTAATTGGGCGATACGGTTTGTTTTATAAAATTCTTCTCGTGATATTCCCATCCAATCTCGCAAACGGTCACCGCTTGGATCATTCCAAAACAAACGGGTTTCCTCTGCTTTACGACCCGGTGCTTGCCCAACAATAGCAATACGAGCATCTTTAGATGCTTTAAACAAAGGTGCAATCCCCGCTCTTGTGTAGGATTCGTTCTTTGGATCAGTCATTATTTCTTGTTTAATATTTTCAAATATTGTCATATTATACACGTCCTTTGGGGCAAACAGGGGACGGTTCTTTGTTCTAACTTCGGTAAATCTTATTGACAGTAAAACCGGTAAGTCTGGATATCTGTCTTAACGAACTTCCCTCAATCTTTTTTAAATATTTTAGTACTTCTTTCTGCGTCTCCTCCGGTTGATTCTGTAATGATGATAATACCAGACGATACTTGGACATAACTAATTCTTTTATTTCTTTGTCAGAGATTGTTTTTCTCGCTTCCGTAACTTCTAAACATTCATCATTACTGGTTTCCCTATTGAATATAATAAAATCCTGTTTGGATTTGTTTCTATCAGAATCCCACATATTTAAGACAAATTCAGTATCAACAATCCTTTTTCCGCCTATATATTCTTGATAGCTGCTCCATTCATATGCTCCTATGTCTTTTACTATTCCTGCTTTTATCGGATTTTGATGTATGTATCTTAACACTGTTAAAAAATATCTATCATCTTCCACTGCCTCACTTTTATATCGATCCTGGAATAAGTGCCCTTTTCTGCTATACTGCCAATTATACCAATATACATAACTGGCGCCTATTCTTTTCATGGTATTGGAAAGCTCCTCTTTCCCCTCTTTCATTAATAAATGCACATGATTTCCCATTAAACAATAAGCATATATTTTGTAGTTTATCTCTTCCTGATATTTTTCAAGAATATCAATAAATTTTTCATTATCTTCTTCATCCTCAAATAAGGTCTGCTGGTTGATTCCTCTTAACATAATATGATATATTCCACTTTCGCTTTTTTCTCTTGCCGTTCTTGGCATAAAAAATCACCTCACCAGTAGATTACCATACTGATGAGGTGATTGTCAAACAAAGAACCGTCCCCTGTTCTACCCTGTTCTACTTAAATACTGTTTGGTCGTTCACTGGTATTGTCAGTGCATCCAGAGCCTGGTCCACCAGTTTCCTGCGCAGGGATTTTTCGTCTTCCTTGGTTAACTGGGGATTACCCAAGGGGTAGGGAATGGCCACAGTGGGTACAATGCGGTTCGCCCCGACTGTCAGGGAAATGGGTACCACGGTACACATATGGACCACCGGCAGGCCTGTACTTTCAATTTCTTTCACCATCGTTGCGCCGCAACGGGTACAGGTGCCTCAGGTGGAAGTAAGAATCACGCCGTCCACACCGGCGTCCAGCAAATCCCGGGCAATTTCGGCTGCGAATTTCTTGGAATTGGCCACGGAGGTCCCGTTACCAACTGTGCTGTAATAATATTCATGAAGTTTGCCGATCTTCCCCTCGGCTTCAATTTCCTTCAGCACATCCACGGGCATGACCCGATCCCCATCCTGATTGGCATAAACAGGATCATAGCCCCCATGAGCCGTTTCACTGTTAGCCTCAGTCAGATCATTCAGTTCTGCCAGGCTGTATTTCCCGTATTTGGATGCACTGGAGGACTCAATCCGGTCCGGATTGCCTTTGGGCACAATACCACCGGTGGTAACCAAAGCGATGGTTGCCTGGGAAAGGTCTTTAATTGGGGCTCCGGGAGGAACCCGGTCAAACACCGGCATGGGATATTCGGTTTCAAAGCTCGCACCTTTCAGCTTCTTGACCAGCATCTCGACGGCTCTTTTCGCGCCCCGGTCTTCGGCGAAAAGGTTCACCCTGATCCCTCGGGGCAGATAGCCTTCTTCTGCCGGACTGCCGACAGCCTCCCCTTGGCCTAGTTTTAATGCCAGCTTAGCCATAGGTGCCACCGCTTTTCTCATACCTGCCGCCGAATTTCCTGTTTCAATAATATAGGCATACTTTTTATAGAGATCTACCCCCGGATTTTCCGGATACATGCCGGAGACCACCGGAACATTCAGCTCCTCCGTAACTGCTTTGGCAACCGCCCCGCAGGCAACTCCATAGCGTCCTGCATTAAAGGCCGGGCCGGCAATGACCACATCAGGATGATATTCTCTGATCATGGCAATGATCTCTTTACTGACCTGCTCGATGTTCTCATTAAAATATGAATCGCCGCAAATCATGGTGGCGACAATCTCCCCTTCTTCTCCCATGGCGGCGTTCAAAGCCATCCCTGGCCCCAGGACACCTGCCCGAAGCTCCGGAGGAACATCGGCTTTTTCTTCACCGCCGATTTGTCCGAAGAATTGGTTCAGATAATGGACAACCTTAATTTTGCTCACGCTTTTTCCCCCTCTCAATGGTGGATAAGTGATATTGATTAATATCCCCGGGCGGTCAGATTACCAAAGCCCAATTCATTAGTGGCTCCCGTAATCACTTGGATTTCCGCCGTGATGCTCCCATCTGTCCCCAAGCTTCCCGCTGAACCACCGGCGATCATATCTGCCGCTTCCGGATAGCCAATGACTTTTTCCATGGGAGGCAGGGTCACCACCTGATTCGCATTGCCTGCAGTTACAACAGCATTGCCCAGGGGCGTGGAATCAGCCAGAGACTGGGATGCCCCATCCTGTCCGGCATATTCATCACATATTAAAACCGTTTTGATGCCCTTGTTTTCCAATTTAGTGCAGTTCATCACCAAGTCCGCATCGGGATTTCCGAAACCTTCTTCTGAAACAATGGCTGCGTCGGCACCCAAAAATTCCACCAGTTTGGCTGTATAACAGGAAGAACGTTCTTTATCCGCCAAGGTTACATTCTCATTGGTCAGGACAACCCCGATAAAATTAATATCTTTACCATGGCGTTCATAAAGTTCATGGATTACAGGGCTGTTTTGATGCACATAGGTAGGATTTTTGTCACAGGCAGAGACACAGTTCCCACTGGCAATGGCTCCGTCCATCACCTCGGTGGGATAAATCAAGGTGGGCAGGATTTTCTTGACATCTTCCCCGTAAAGGTAAGTATCATGGAGCAAGCCCTGACTTTGCAGCATATAAACATAAACCACCTTGGGGAGATCAGGATACTCCTGCACTTGCTCCACCAGGGGTTTGGTTTCGTATGCTTTCACTTCGTCCGGCTCGATGTTTCGACCCGCCTCTCCCAAATAGGCGGCAGCTCTAAATCCGGCCATTCTTACCACCAATTCATGTTCATGCTGGTTCAAGCCTGCTTCAGGCTCTACCTTCAGCACAATGTTTTGGGTGACGGAAAAGGGGGTATATTTGGCTCCGATCCCGGACATATCAATAATTCCCTCCTGAAAACCAACAATTCTGCCCGTGGTAACGACAGCAGCCCCTTTCAGCACATGGGTTCTTCCCTCCCCGACTGTGTCTACGGAACTGATAAATCCCGGCAAAATGCCCCCGCTGCCGGATACCTTTACTCTGGGCTCGATGACATCCTTCACCGGGATAATCCTGGTTTTGTCTCCCGGTTTAGCCAGATCAATCACTAACGAAACAATCCGTTCATCATCACCGGCAGCAGCCTTTGCCAGTTGATCCCGGTCGATAAAAAGAGTCTGATTGACAACTTCAGTTTTACTGCCGAATTGTACATCCCTAATGAAAATGTTCCCCAATTCTAAGCGCACAACCTTCACCTCCTATGAAATATTCCTGCAAATTTTTCTTAATCTTCTCTTTTTAATTCGTTTTAAATTCGCTTTAAGGTTGTATTTAAAACGAAACCATCTTTTTAAAATTTTCGTCATCATTTTTCAAAATAGATCGTGTTTGGCAGAGCGTCAATCGCTGACTGCAACAGGTTTAAATCAATCATGGCAAAATCTTCGATAACCGAATTGTTCCAAGACCTTGCCAAAACCGGCATTTTGTTTAGTATTTCCATTGCGGACTCAATCATGCTTAAGGATTGGTAATCAAGGGTTCCCCTTTCCTGGGTCAGGATCAGAGATTTAAAAGGGGTTTCATTTGGTTTGATGCTTCCTGCCAAGGGATGATTCAAGAGCTTGCTGCCCTGGTGAATGAAGTTCCTTGCATCCACGAAAACCTCCTGTAAAGACCCCTTTACTTGGCGCGCCTGCCGGTAAGATTGCCATACCGCAGGATTATTGCTGATAATAAAGGCTTTCTCCATTTTTATCACCTGAAATCAAATTTAATAATCAAATTTAATCATCGTAAAATTAGGTAAAAATTTAATAAAAAAATTTAAAAATAAAAAGACACAGCAAAGAAAATATTGCCGTGCCTCTGTCTTTTTACCTGAGAGATTAGCTGTAGACCAACCAGTTTGCTCCGTCGGTGTCTTTTGACTTTCCAGAGTTGAGTCCTGACGCGGTCCTTTTACCTGAAAGTTTCACTTTCAATTTGCTAAAATCAAAAGCTTGCTTCTTCGGTACCCAATGGGATTCTCCCACGTCTTTCATACTCAAATACTATTCATTTTATAAAACGAATTTTATTTTGGTAAAATTATTTACAGGAAATCAAAAGCTTCTTATATCAATTATTATTTAATTATTTGCATTGTACCAAATTTTTCATGTCAGGTCAACCGGGTAAAATCATTTTACTTCATTTTTCAAAACCTTTGCATCAATTTTGCCACATTATTTTCTCAATTCAGGATTATTTTGCCTGATTTGTTTAATATTTTGACTTCCTGGCCGGCACCTGTTTTTTTCCAAAGCTTTTAATGTTAAAATATTACTGTAGTTAAACCCTTTTCTTAAATGCATTATTTTTCTTTTACTGTTGCCGTCCAAAAAACGGCTTCTTTTTTTACCCATTTCTTTCATATTTTTCATATCATGAAACCCGCGAAATAAGGGATACTATTTTTGAGGTGATATGAATGGCCAAAAAATCAACGAAACGTGATAACATTAGTAACAGTAAAATGAAGTCTTCTCTCTCCTCATCCAGCTGCCAAAGGCAAAAGGAATCTCCTTTAAGTCTGGAGCAATCTTTTCATGAAGCCCAATCCTCCAGCAGCGAGCAAGAAAAACTTTAAACCCTTATCGGCAGTGAATAAAAAATCCGCTGATTCAGCGGATTTTTTATTTCTTTTTTCCTTTTTCCTTTTCCCTTTTCCTTTTTATACCATCTGCAAGTTAACTTTCCTTTAAAATCACGGTAACTTTCCTTGTTTTCTGATTGCTATCCGTTACTTCTACAGTAACCTTATCTCCTGCCTTTTTGTTACTGATCAAGCCTACCAATTGTTCAATGGTTGTGATCTTTTGATTTTCAATTTTGGTGATCACCTCGCCGCTTTTAATACCGGCTTGATCGGCCCCGCTGCCGGGCACAACTTGATAGACATAGACTCCTTGCGCTAAGCCAAACCTTTGACTATCTGCCTCCGTTACGGTATTACCCTGAATGCCCAGATAAGGACGCACAATCTTTTTATTTTCGATCAATTCCGTAATAATCGGTTTCGCTTCATTGATCGGGATGGAAAACCCCATCCCCTCCACGGAGGACTGAGCTAGTTTCACGGTGTTGATCCCGATTACCTGGCCTTTTTCATTGACCAGAGCGCCTCCGCTGTTGCCCGGATTGATGGCAGCATCCGTTTGAATCAGATTCATGGTTTTATCCCCTAAAGCCAGCTCCCGATTCACCCCACTGATGATGCCGGCCGTAACCGACCCCGCAAAATTAGTACCCATAGGACTTCCGATGGCTACCGCCAATTCTCCTACGGCAAGCTTTGCGGAATCTCCTAATTCGGCTGCCGGTAATCCGGTTTTATCCACCTTGATCACGGCCAGGTCCGTGGTTGCATCCCGACCGACTAAATTAGCCTTCAGTTTCGTCCCGTCCTGTAAGATCACGGTTAAGGCACTTGCGCCCTCCACCACATGGTTGTTAGTCACGATATGTCCTTGATTATCAATGATGATCCCGGAGCCGGTACCACTGCTTTCATAACGCTTCCCAAAAACATCTGTCTGGTTGGCGGTAATCTCAATTGCGACAATGGACGGCGATACCTTTTTGGCGATGGGCACCACCGGGGATGCGGTTAAATTCGATCCTGCCGAGGTTCCCGCTCCGGTACTTGCCGTTTGATTGATCGCCAGGCTGTCAGCGGCATAGGCCGAACTGTTTTCCCCCACTGACGCGGCCAGCAGTTGATTTACACCTAAACCGAATCCCGTGCCGATGATGAAGGCACAGAGCAACAAAATAATAATCCCTTTTTTCCCTCCGGAAGGCTTCTTATTAATAACTTCCTGATAGCATCTTTCTTCATCATTGAATCTTTCTTCATCCATAACAATTCCCTCCTGTTCTGTTTTTTTTACTATAACATGAACCTTTGAACAAATTATGAACAGACTGTTAACATTTGGGATTTTGTCAGGGTAAAGGTCATTTTAACTTGATTATCAGTGCTCTCGGCCCATATTTTTTGATCCATACGGCTGATCATTTCTTTCACAATCGCCAGACCCAGGCCGTACCCTCTCTTATCCTCGCCCCGGGAAGGATCTCCTTTATGAAAGCGGGTCCAGATTTTTTCCAGTTCCTCTTGATCCATAGTGACGCCGGTATTGGTGATTTCCACCCAGATCCGATCCTTGTGTTCTGAGGTTTGAATGATAATTTTGTCCCCGTGGGGGGTAAATTTCACGGCGTTATCCAAAAGATTGGTGAGAATACGATCCAAAAAATCAGGATCGGCTTGTACGGCAGCACTTTCCTGAAACAAGACCAGGGTAACCTCCAGCTGTTTCTCCTGAATCGGCTGTTCAAAAGAGAGGAGTTTACGGCGCAGGACCTCATGAAGTTCAAAAACCTGATTGTCCACCTCCACCTTGCCCTGCTGCATTTGGTTTAATTCCAGCAGTTCATTAGTCAGCTTGATGATGCCTTTGCTCTCGGCCAACACAATTTCCAGATAATGCTGCTGTTGTTCCGGAGGGATGGTGCCGTCCAGAATTCCTTCAATAAAACCCCGGATCAGGGTCATGGGGGAACGGAGGTCATGGGAAATACTAGCGATAAAATTGCGCCGGTTATCTTCAATTTTTTCCAGGGATTCCGCCATTAGATCAAAACTTTTGGCCAATTCTTCAATTTCATCCCGGGTATGAATATTCAGCCTTTTTTGAAATTCTCCCCCGGCGATAATTTTCGCCGCTTCACTGATTTCCTTTAAGGGCCGGGAAATTTTCCGCACCTGAAAATATAGGATAGCATAAGCAAAGAGCATGGCAAAGATCATCGCCCCAAGAGTGATGCGATAGATATCAGCAAAGGTTTTCCGCACCTCAGGAAGGGAGGCATGAATTAAGATGCCCCCCCGGAAAGTACGTTCAAAATAGATGGGATAGCCGACAGAAAGAGCCGGTTGGTTTAACTTTCCGCCGAAGGTACCTTCTTCATACAGCACCTTTTGCTCCCATAATTGTTTTAATTGATCCTGTGCGATGCGCTGCCCCAGAAAACCCTCCTCCGCCGCAGCGGAAACCCCCACAATCAAGCCATCCTCGTTGACAATCCAAATCCGGGCCTTTAAAAATTGATCCAGCACTTCCAGATCATCTCTGAGACGCTGCTGATCAATGCGGCCGGTATAAAGGGCCTGGATCAGATTTTCACTGATTTTTTTGCCTTGCTCCAGCAGCAGCTCTTTTTTGTCTCAATAAAATATTGATTAAAAAGCTGGGATAAAAGCAGAGCCAGGACGCCAAAGCCAAAAATCAAGGTGATGCCGTAAATGAAAAACATTTTTTTAAACAGGGTCCGTTTCATTTTTTCACCTCAAATTTGTAGCCGACACCCCAAACTGTTTTCAGTTCCCACCTTTTTTCCTGATCATGAAACTTCTCTCTGAGGCGCTTGATATGGACATCCACAGTGCGGGAATCCCCGGAAAAATCATAGTCCCACACCTTTTCCAAAAGCTGCTCCCGGGTAAAAACCTGATTGGCATGAAGGGCCAGAAAATAGAAAAGTTCCAGCTCCTTGGGAGGAATTTCTATGGTTTGGCCTTGATAAGTGATTCTATATTCACTTTTATCAATCACCAGATTGGGGAAAACCACCTTTTCCTGTGTCTGAAGGCCATGACCGGCGCGCCTGAGCACCGCCTTGACCCGCGCCACCAATTCTTTGGGATCAAAGGGCTTGACCATATAATCATCGGCGCCGATTTCCAGGCCTAAGACCTTATCAAAGGTCTCCCCCCGGGCAGAAAGCATGATCACAGGGATACTGCTCACCTTGCGGATGGCTCGCAACACCTCCCACCCATCCACTTTGGGCATCATAATATCCAGCAGCACCAGATCCGGCGTCCAGGAATAAAACAAGGACAAAGCTTCCTCCCCTTGATAGGCGGCCTGGATTAAAAGGCCTTCCTTTTCCAGATAAAGCCGGATCAAATCCACAATATTTCGATCATCATCTACGACTAGTATTTTCCCTTCCACAGACTTACCTCCGAAAAAAGACTCTACTCTTCTGCTACAAGATCATGGGCATCAAGATCTTTTTTAACGTTTTGTACATGTTGAACCATTCTGGTAAACGCCAAATCCGGGTCATGTTGTTTAATCGCTTTGAAAACCTCCTCATGCTCCAATACAGATAAGTATTGACGGCCCGGAATTTTGAAGCTTTTATCCCTTATTTCACCGGTTAAATCTAATATGTTAACCATTAATCTCATCAGAACTTTATTTCCCGATGCTTCCACGATCTTCAGATGAAACTCGGCATCAAGTAACGCAAGTTTTTCACTATTCATTAAGCCAAGCTCTTTACCCCTTTTGACAATATTTTCAAGGGCTAAAATATCCTCTTCCTTGGCATTTTGCGAACACCATAACGCTGCATAACCCTCTAAAATTTCCCTGACTTGAAATATTTCATCAAAGGTACCATCTGTGATCTGAATCAGCGCTGCTAATCGGGATACATCTTCGTCCACTTCATTAACAAAAGCGCCCAGACCATGTCGAATCGTTACCATGCCCAGTCCGGACAAAGTTTTTAATGCATCGCGAACAACGGTTCTGCTTACAGAAAACACTTTGCACATTTCCCGTTCAGCAGGCAATTTATCTCCAGGTTTAAGTTCACCGTTACTAATATTCTGCACAATTTGCTTGACAATTTCTTCGGATAGATTACCATGTGTTTTAACTGCTTCAAACACGATTAACACCCTTTCAACAAGTAATGCCCTTTTAGGTAATATTATACATTATACAATATCACTATAAATAACAAAAGAGCAATAAACAATATTTAATGTGTTTATTGCTCTTTGCATGCTGATTAAAATCGCTTAATTAGATTTATCAAGCCCATACTTCTCTACAAGAGGTTTGACTTGTTCCGTATAGGTATTAACCACTTCTGCGAATTCTTCCCCATTGAGATAATCTGCAGGTTGTCCAATCTGCTCCATGTCTGCAAGATAATCCGGGTTTGTGCATATTTTTTCAAATCCATCACGCAACACCTGTAATACTGCCGGGTCAATATCTTTTGGAGCTGCAAATCCACGGCGAATATCGGAAACAAATTCAACATTTTGTTCTTTGAAAGTAGGAACATCTTTGAGCCATGGATGACGTTCCTCAGATGCAATAGCTAAAAACTTATACTTACTCACATCTCTCATCACGTCATTTAAGTTGCCAATCATCGCATCAACATGACCACCCATCAAAGCCACATTCTCATCTGCCGCACCGGTAAAAGGAACAAGTGTGAGTTCAATACCAAGCAAATCCATGAGCTGCAGTGCTGCAATATGATGTGCTGTAAAGGTTCCCACAACGCCTATTGTCATTTTACCGTCTTTTTTCTTAGCCTCTGCCACGAAATCCGCAACAGAATTCATCGGACTGTTAGCTTGAACAACCAGAAGATTAGGATCTTTTACAACCTGGCAAATAAAAGCGAAATCTTCGATCTTATAAGTAGCCTGGGGACTTAAAGCCTGCAAATTGATATGAGGGACATTAATCCCGCCAATTGTATACCCATCTGTTTTAGCTTTTGTGATTGCTGTAAAACCAACTTGTCCGCCTGCACCGACCTGATAATCAAAGGTCAATGGCTGATCCTTAAACTCTTGCTTCCAATACTTGTCGATGATGCGTGCCTGAACATCACTTGAACCACCCGCTGTAAATGCGATAATCATGTTGACCGGCTTATCAGGAAAGTTGACAGCTTCCCCTCCCGGCGTTTTTTGGTTACCCCCACAACCAGTTAGGAGTAACGCACTCACTGACACAATAGCTGCTGCTAGCTTGACCCATTTTTTCATGATTTTACCTCCATATTTTCATTTTTTTACTGCACAATAGTTACTCAGATTCCTCAGCCAAAGCATCCTGAATAGCCTCCGGATTCTTAAAACGGGTATATAAGGACACTGCCAGTAAAACGAAAGCAACAGCAAGCAGTACCAAAGAAATAGGTCTTGAGAAGAATATAGCTATGCTGCCATGAGACATGTTCAATGATTGTCTTAGAGACGTCTCAAAAATCGTCCCTAAGATCAGACATAAAATCAAAGGTGTCGTCGGGATCTCTATTTTTTTGAATAACCAGCCGATCAGTCCAAATATGATCGCTACACCAACATCAAACAACTTAAACCTTACACTATATGCTCCGATAAAAGAGAAGACCAGAACCATCGGAGCCAATATGGAATAGGGTACTTTGACAAGTCTTGCCCACATAGGGATTAGGGGGAGATTCAAGACAAGCAGAATGACATTGCCAATATACATTGAAGCAATTACCGCCCAGACCAAATCCGCATTTTTTTCAAAAAGCGTGGGACCGGGCTGAAGCCCATACATCATAAATCCACCTAAAAGAACAGCCAATGCCGGTCCGGAAGGAATTCCGAAGGATAGCAGGGGCACAAAACCACCGCTGGTGGTCGCATTGTTTGCTCCTTCGGGAGCTGCGACGCCCCTCAGTTCCCCTTTGCCAAATGTCTCGGGATGTTTAGAGACACGTTTTTCAATATCATATGCCATAAAAGAAGTAACGCCCGGGCTGCATCCGGGTAATAACCCCAGGAAAAACCCAACAATCGTTGATCGAATCATCGTCGGTAACAAATAGATGAATTCTTTAGCCGTTAAATAGAGCCTTTCCAGTTTTGCCTTATAGACCGGAGCACCAATATTCTCCAAGTTGCTAAAGATTTCTCCTACAGCAAACAACCCGATAATGACACTAATAAAATCGATCCCTGACATGAGATCCATATTGCCGAAGGTAAAGCGGGAATATCCCGTCACGGATTCCATCCCAACCATCGCAATGAGAAATCCCAGTACAGCGGAAACCAATCCTTTAACTAAAGATCTTCCGGTAAGATTAATAACCACACTTAAGGCCAGAATCATTAAGGCAAAATACTCTGGCGGTCCAAATTGAAGAGCCACATTTGCTAAAGTAGGTGCAAAAAAAGTCAGTCCAACAAGTCCGAGAGTCCCTGCAACAAAAGAAGAAATTGCCGCTGCCGCCAATGCCGGACCTGCCTTCCCTTGCTTTGCAAGTTGGTAACCATCTAATGCAGTTGCGACGGAACCAACCTCACCGGGAATATTAACCAGGATCGCCGTCGTTGACCCCCCGTACATGGCCCCATAGTAGATCCCCGCTAACATGATAATGGCTGGGATCGGCGGCAAAACTGTGGTTAGTGGCAGAAGAATGGCAATACCTGATGTTGGTCCTAATCCAGGTAATACTCCAACTAATGTGCCTGCCAGACAACCTAAAAATCCAAATAACAGATTTTCAGGTGTTAATGCTGTAGCAAAACCGCTTAATAACATTGAAAAATCCATCGTCTCACCTCACACGAATGAAAATCGTTTATCCCTTTCTTTCCAAGTGATTGTTCTTTAGAATCCAAAGATGCCGATCGGCAGAGGAAGACCCAGCAATATCCTGAAAAAGTAAACAATAAGTCCCCCTGTTAATACACCTAATAAAGCACATTTCCATAACGCATATTTTCCAAGTTTTCGTGTTAAGTAGGTTACCAGAAGAAAAGTATCTAAACCATATCCGATAATCTCCATTAGCCCAAGATAAAGAAGCAAGATTAAAAACATTCCCGCGACAGGCATTGCATCACTTAGCCGAATAACTGAATGTGTTATATTTCTAATATTAAAAGATTGAATGATCAATAAAATACTAAGAACTGCAAGAGTTACCCCTAATCCCATTGGCAGGATTCCCGGTCCAAAATCCACACCCGGCATGCTTTTCGGCATTTTTGTTGCCATTACAATGACGAATATCGATAAGATTAACAAACATATTCCTGTTCTAAAATCCGTCTTCTTTGTAATTGGAATTTTACTGGTTAACATATTGTTTTTTAGTTCAGCAGCACTATTCTCGCTCATTTCTTCCTCCTTTTGGGGGCTGTCTATTAAATGAATGTTTTCACAATTGATATGTGTGCTAAGTGCTTCTGAAAGAAGCACTTAGCCTTTCAAGACAAATTCTTAATTATGCGCTGGGATAGAGACGTGTCAGCACAAATTCCTTGTGATTGAGCACTTCGGCATCAGTGAAACATCCCCGAGATGTTTTGACAACACATTCCATCACCTTGTCTGCTGCTTGATCAAGAGTCAGTTCTCTGCTCAGTACGCCGCTGATATCTACATCGATATGCTCCGACATTGATTCACAGGTTTTCGGATTAGCCGACATTTTTATCACCGGTTCAATGGGGTTACCCACAATATTGCCTTGACCCGTGATGAAGATATGGAGCGTCGCTCCCGCTGCCATCATCAGTGTGACACATTCAGCTGCCGCAGCTGAAGTATTCATGAAATAGAGCCCCGGTTTCGTAGGTTCTTCGGCCATTTCCAACAGACCGATAATTGGGCTCTTCCCTGCCTTTTGGATATTGCCCATCGCCTTCTCTTCGATGGTTGTTAAACCACCGGCAATATTCCCTTGGGTTGGCTGTGTGCCCAACAGGTCGGCTCCTTTGGATTCAATCATATCCATATAGTCTTTATGGACTCTTAAAAACTCTTGCGCCAGTTCAGGTGTAGCAAAGTGTTTAGCAAGAATATGCTCCCCGCCTGTCGTTTCAGGAGTTTCTCCAAAAATAACTGTGCCGCCCATTGCCACCAATCGATCTCCGACGACACCTGCTGTTGGGTTTCCGGCAAGACCGGAAGTCGTATCGGATTCACCGCATTTTAAGCTTACAACAAGATCTTTTAATTCACATTCTACTTTTTCTAAGGATGTGGCATATTTTACATATTCATGGGCTTTTCGGGATGCCATTTCAATTGTTTTTAAGTCACCATGACCTTCAATTCCGAAATAGGTCACCGGTTTCCCCGTTTCTGCAATGCCATCTGCAACTCGCTTCGCCCAGTTCGGTTCAATCCCGATGACAACAACTGCCGCCACGTTAGGATTGCGGCCTGCTCCAATGATGGTTTTGAAATGCAATTCAAGGTCTGCCCCGAATTGAATCCGGCCATAGGGATGAGGCAGAGCCAGGGTTCCTGCTATATTATTGGCAACTGCTTCACAAGCAGCATTGGACAAATCATCCACCGGAAGAATCAGCACATGATTACGAATACCGATCCGTCCATTTTCTCTACGATAGCCTAAAATTTTAGTTTCCATAGTCCCACCTCGCAGTCTTCAGATTATGGGTATGCACCCAATCTCCAACCTTAATATCTTCGGTTACTTTACCTACGTTTTCACCGTATTTTATTAGGTTTTCACCCTTTTTCTTTTCCTTGAGGGCTATCTTGTGCCCCAGTTGAATATCATGGTTGGATTTTACATGAAATTCTTTTCCGCTATGAATGTCTACGCCCATGACTTCCTCGCCGGCTTTAATATCTTGCACGGCGACACCAACGTCATCCTGAGCTTCATGTAATAAGAATTTGTGACTGCTCATCCTTTTCCTCCTTCAATAAATTTTTATTTTTTAAATTAAAGTGCCATTTTTTCATTTCTGATGATGGGAATAACCGAGTTTGCATAAGGCAATACTGTTATTTTTAACTCTCTCGAATTATCAGGGAGTACTTCGTCAATCGCCTCTTGCAGGCTCCGAACAACCTTCACCATAAGAGTCTTTGCCAATTTCTGGGGTACTTTGTCAGAAACCAAAATCGTTTTCGCTTTCAAAAATGTCCTGGTCCACAGATAAGCTTTATGGGGACCGACAACAAATTCTTTTTCCTTGAAAGAAGCAACAAGATCTGAAGGATCCTTGTACTGAGACATTGTGTTTATAAAACTCTCTTCTCCTGACCCATCAATACATTGAGCTACCAAGATGATGGTTCCCCCCGGTTTGACCAGCTGCAGAGCAGGGGTTAAGGCCTTCTGAGCCTGGTACACATTGATATCTTTCGGAAAACCTCCGGGAGAAGCCACAACAATGTCGGCTAAACTCATAGCTACCCCAAAAATACTTTTAGCAAATTCAACTGCGGTACGGTGAGCCGTCTGGGGGTGACCGGCCACTGCTTTAATGACCTTTTTTTGTGTATTCAGTACCACGTTCACAATCATATCCACACCAATAAGCTGACCGCAATCTTCTAAATCCATGCGCGCCGGATTTCCTTCCAAATGCCCCAACTCAGCCCCTGGTTGAAAAAGCCGGACATGATTTCCTGTAATCGTTTCTCTGCCGCCTAATCCGATGACCGCACCTTTTACACCTGCCGTAAAGCCCATAAATTGATGGGCATCAACCATGCCTGTAACGATTTTATAATCTGCCTGAGCAAAATATTTATTAACGTATACCGGAGTTCCCAAGGAAGATGTACCCATGAAAGCAAGACAATCCTGATCATCGGCATCATGGGGCAGCACCTGTTTCACCCTTTTTGGCACTTCTTCGCCCAGGATATAATTTATTTCTTCCTGAGTTGCCGGATGATGCAATCCGCCGCCCACAAGCACGGTAATTTGTTCTTCATGGATCCCAAATTCAGCTAACCAGGGCAACAACTTTTCCAAAATGAGGCGGGAAGGGACGGGACGTGTCATATCACTGACAGCAATTGCCACTGACTTCGCGTTTCTGAGTTTATCAAAATTGATATTTCCTATTAAATCCTGTAAAGCTGCAGAAATTTGTTCACCGGCTTCGGCACCAGACTCTACCGATTTTAACCTGCCATATTCACAGTTAATTTCATCTGAAATCAAGCAAGATTGTGTCTCATGCCCATAGGGCACTTCAATTTTTTTCACGGTTTAACTCAACCTCACTTATGGATGGATTAATGATTTTTACGCGCTGGGATAGAGACGTGTCAGCACAAATTCCTTGTGATTGAGCACTTCGGCATCAGTGAAACATCCTCGGGATGTTTTGACAACACATTCCATCACCTTGTCTGCTGCTTGATCAAGAGTCAGTTCTCTGCTCAGTACGCCGCTGATATCTACATCGATATGCTCCGACATTGATTCACAGGTTTTCGGATTAGCCGACATTTTTATCACCGGTTCAATGGGGTTACCCACAATATTGCCTTGACCCGTGATGAAGATATGGAGCGTCGCTCCCGCTGCCATCATCAGTGTGACACATTCAGCTGCTGCAGCTGAAGTATTCATGAAATAGAGCCCCGGTTTCGTAGGTTCTTCGGCCATTTCCAACAGACCGATAATTGGGCTCTTCCCTGCCTTTTGGATATTGCCCATCGCCTTCTCTTCGATGGTTGTTAAACCACCGGCAATATTCCCTTGGGTTGGCTGTGTGCCCAACAGGTCGGCTCCTTTGGATTCAATCATATCCATATAGTCTTTATGGACTCTTAAAAACTCTTGCGCCAGTTCAGGTGTAGCAAAGTGTTTAGCAAGAATATGCTCCCCGCCTGTCGTTTCAGGAGTTTCTCCAAAAATAACTGTGCCGCCCATTGCCACCAATCGATCTCCGACGACACCGGCAGTTGGGTTTCCGGCAAGACCGGAAGTCGTATCGGATTCACCGCATTTTAAGCTTACAACAAGATCTTTTAATTCACATTCTACTTTTTCTAAGGATGTGGCATATTTTACATATTCATGGGCTTTTCGGGATGCCATTTCAATTGTTTTTAAGTCACCATGACCTTCAATTCCGAAATAGGTCACCGGTTTCCCTGTTTCTGCAATGCCATCTGCAACTCGCTTCGCCCAGTTCGGTTCAATCCCGATGACAACAACTGCCGCCACGTTAGGATTGCGGCCTGCTCCAATGATGGTTTTGAAATGCAATTCAAGGTCTGCCCCGAATTGAATCCGGCCATAGGGATGGGGCAGAGCCAGGGTTCCTGCTATATTATTGGCAACTGCTTCACAAGCAGCATTGGACAAATCATCCACCGGAAGAATCAGCACATGATTACGAATGCCGATCCGTCCGTTTTCTCTACGATAGCCTAAAATTTTAGTTTCCATAGTCCCACCTCGCAGTCTTCAGATTATGGGTATGCACCCAATCTCCAACCTTAATATCTTCGGTTACTCTACCTACGTTTTCACCGTATTTTATTAGGTTTTCACCCTTTTTCTTTTCCTTGAGGGCTATCTTGTGCCCCAGTTGAATATCATGGTTGGATTTTACATGAAATTCTTTTCCGCTATGAATGTCTACGCCCATGACTTCCTCGCCGGCTTTTATATCTTGCACGGCGACACCAACGTCATCCTGAGCTTCATGTAATAAGAATTTGTGACTGCTCATCCTTTTCCTCCTAATAATATTTATCATCATTTACTAATGGTATGTTGTATGTGGTATTACCACTTACTATGGTCAGTTTATACGATTTTCCCCAACCTGTCAATATACTTTATTTTTTTTTTTCACAATCAATTTATCCGATTACAAACGGTCGGATAGTTTTAAATTATCTATCGCATAACTAATTGCAATTTTACAAAGGTATCTATCCAATCTATAATAATAATGTAAAAACCTGGAGGTGTATTATCAATAATGTCAACGAACCTTTCAATAATCATCGGCATCGCAATCTATGGATGTCTTGCAGGCAGTGCAATCACATACTATAACCTGAAGTTCAGGAATATTAAAAAATCTCCCAGGTACGAAAATACCAGGGAGAAGAAAGTCAAATGCAATGAACTTGTATATTGTGCCTATTGATGATTCTTCGTATAGCCTGAATCTTTTTTATAAACCGGAATCTCCGCCTTATCCTTTCGTTTAAGGCGGAGATTCTGCTTTTCATATCCAACACACTCTAACGGGTATAATCTTTGTTATTGCCAAATACCTCAATCATTCTCATGCTTCTCTCTGATATTAAGGGTCAAAGGAATTTTATCTTTTTCTTCGGCGGAACCTTTCGTAAGCCCCCGGATGGTGGAAATCACTTGGGTGGTCTTGCCTTCTGATACCAGGATGAAATACCTTTCCGGTTCTTCCGGGGCGGTCACTTCTTTGGTCACTTCCAGGACATCAGGATTTGCAGCAGGCAGCTTTTCCATTCGTTCAATAAAATCTTGATATTGATCCCGGCTGACCTGATGTTCCACCACCTGATCCGGACTGATCTGCATCATCAGCATGTTCTTTGACTCATCGAATGCTTCAGCACTCTCTTGGGTATCTTCATATATTTTTGCACTCTTATCTAAGTCAGCTCCTGCCGCAGGGAGGGGAGCTTCTTTTGGGGATGGATCTTCCGGGACTGCCCTCCGCATTAAAATTTGATCTGAGGGAGCCGCTTTTTCCGTTTCCTTGGCAAGCTTCTGTTCCGGGGTCACCTGGGTCTGAGCCGACTGAGCCGGTTGGACCTTATTCTCCGACGCCGGCTTTTTTTCCGCAGCAGCCCTTTGATCCCCGGTACTACTCTTAACCTTATTTTCTGCAGCTTGCTTTTCTTCCCTGTTAATTGCATTATTCGTTGAATTATTTTCGTCATTGTTCTCCAAAACACCTACTGCGTTGCTTTCCTGATTATCCTGAACTTGGGTCTTTTGCTCCGGGATCTTAATCTTTTGCTCCTGAATCCCCTCGTCCGAATCATCCTGCATCAGAGCAGAATTTTGACTCTCGCTGATACCCGGGGCGGATGTGCCGGCATCGTCAATGGGAGCTGCAGAATTCCAGGGATTGGTCATCAGAGAGGAAATAACCGGATATAAGATCAACATGAGTACAGCTGCCATGGCCAAAGGAGCCCACCGGTGCGTAAAAATACCCCCCATGAATTTTCCCGATTTTCCTTTTTTGTCAAGCGCCGACAGCTGATGATGCAAATCGCGCTGAAAATCGGTGGGAAGGGGGATCTCCGGCATGTTCTGCATTAATTTGCTTGTTTTTTTCAAATCCTCTAATTCCCGACGACAGTCAGGACAGGTTGCCAAATGTTTCTCAACGGAAGCTGTTTCCTCCTGACTTAAAACCTGGTCCAAATAAGGAGAGAGCATATCCTGAATTTTTTCACATGTCACTTACTATCCCCTCCTTTCCTCTCATAGACGAAACCGGACAAAAAATTGTTCCCTTAAACTTGGGTCGAAAGATCGTCCTGCTGATTATTTTTTAGAATTTCACTTAACTCCTGATATAATGCTGCTCCGTCCTTTCTGCTCAAGGCATTTAGGACAATGGTTACATCTTCTTGCCCTTCCTGACCGTGATAGCTTAAACGGAGATAACCCTTGCCCCTTGTGGGAAAGGAGAGCCTGGACAATTCATATGCTTTGGGCCCCGTCAGGCCCTGGGCAAGGATCATTTTTCCATCCTCAATCACCACATAGGGCTTTTGTCCCGCCCGATAATAAATCAGCCAAATAATCCCTAATACGACCAACAATCCGGCTATCAGATAGGACTCTGACAAATAATATACCACTGCCCCCAGGAAAAATAAAATGCTGGTGATGAGGTTCAATCGATTATTTTTTTTGTAACTACTCATTACTTCACCCCCGGACAGAAAAAAGCTTGGCCCGGAGGGCCAGCTTTTTCTTTATGATTTACAGTTGATTTTGCATTTTACAAGCCAGCACCGTATGTTTGCAAAGTACCGCTGTGGTTACAGAGCCTACGCCGCCGGGCACAGGTGTGATTTTATCGACAATCCCTTCGGCAGCCTGGAAATCTACGTCACCGCAGTATTTCCCCGGGTTGTCCGGATCTTCGTTAATCCCCACATCAATGACCACCTGTCCTGCTTTGACATAATCAGCCTTCACCATCTTGGCCCGTCCCACGGCAGCAATAAGTACATCTGCTTCGCGGCATACGCCGGGTAAATCCTGGGTCTTGGAATGGCAGATGGTCACAGTGGCATTATCCCCCAATAAAAGCATGGCTAAGGGTTTTCCTACTACCAAAGAACGGCCCAAAATGACAGCTTTTCTTCCCTGGAGAGGAATTTCAAAGTGATGTAAGATTTCCATCACCGCCTGAGGGGTACAGGGTGGAAAACCGGTTTTATCGCCCACGAAGACCTTGGCGGCACTGCCCAGGGTTAAGCTGTCCACATCCTTATCCGGAGAGATCAGCTCCCGGATTTTACTTTCGTTAAGATGCTTGGGCAGAGGGCTGAACATGAGAATCCCGTTAACATCCTTACGGCCGTTGATCTCCTGTACCGCTTTTTCAAATGCTTCCTGACTAATGTCTTCCGCATATTCAAAGACCTCAAAGTCAATACCGATGGATTCGGCAGTCTTTTTGGCCCCGCCTTCATAATATAAATCATCAGGCCGTGCACCCACCCGGATAATCCCTAATTTGGGCACTACGCCCTGAGCCTTGATTTCCGCAACCTGAGCCTTTAAGTTTTCTTTAATGGCAGCGGCTACATCTTTTCCCATTAATTTTTCCGCCATGTTGATCCTCCTTTTCTCTCTTACCAAATCATTTGATTATGTATTCATTTATTTTGTAATTTCATTTAATACGGATTGATAGACTTCATCTGCCACTTTAATCCCGTCATCTGTGAGATGGTCCACTTCTGCCTTGGTTGCTTTAATAAATTCCTGGTCTTCTATAGTATTCAGATTAATCATGACATTTAATTTCCCGGCGATTAAAGAACCGCGCAAAAAGACCACACCGCAGCCCACATCAGAGATGAGCATCCGGCTGCCGATTTGACCCATGCGTTCATGGATTTTGATTCCTTCATAGGATTTGCGCATGATTTCCATGGGAACAGCGACAGCATTCTTGGATTCTCTTTCCAAAACTTCTGCTTTCACCTTTTTTTCTTCATCGGTGCCATTAGGTAAGCCATAAGCCTGGGACAAAGGCTCAAAAGCCTCCGCATCCTTGGCAATCAAAGCCAGGAGCTCTTCCTGGACTTTCAGGCCTTTTTCGATCAGTTCTTTGACTTCATCTTCCACCTCGGCATATTTCTTTTTTCCTACTGTGAAATTACCTACCATTGTGGAAAGTGCGATTCCGATAGCGCCTCCCAAAGCGGCCGCTCCGCCTCCACCGGGAACAGAAACCTTATCGGACAGAGCAGTAACAAATTCACGACAGCTTTTATCCACCAAAGACATATTCATACCTCCTATGTTCAAATAATTACCGTAAAATACAATCCTTTTTATTATAACAGTCTTTGCTCCATAATTTCAATTATTTGCAAAGATAATTCATCAATAAGTGCAAAAAATGATCCCAAAAATAATCTCATAGGAACCAAAAAGATCCCCCACGTTTCTGGAGGATCTAATTGCTTATCCCTCTATTTTCTTATTCTTCATAAAGCTTTCAAAAGTTTCAAAGGGTATAATGTATTGCCTGCCTACCTTGACTGCCTCCAGCTTTTTGGATTTAATCAATTCTACAATGAAAGCGTAGCTTAATGGGATTTTTTCCATCAGCTCTTGAATGGTATAACCATTTACGTTGCGGCGCTCATGCATATTGGTGCGATAGTTCACCACATCTTCTTTGCCGACAAAGTATTTGCGTCCTACTCGGTAAGCCGGAAGATTTCCATGATCAATATCCCTTTTTACTGTGCCATAGCTAGCTCCAATGGCCTCTGCCACTTCTTTTAAAGTAAAAAATTCTTTTTCAACGTTTTTATTGATACTCATATTAACAACCCTCCTCTCATTGAACTTCCTTGTCAGTAATAGATTATACTCAAATTTGCTCCATAATATACATTGACAGGTTTTATTATCTTATTCTTCCCCTTTGATCTAAAAAACCACCGGTTCTTATCACCGGCGGTTTTCAAAGAAGGTATATCAATGAGACTTAGATTTACGATTATTTGACTTACTCTTGATTCAGACCCTCGCTTTTGTTCGCTAAACGAAATGTGCCATCCATCGCCCGGGACAAAATGACTGCGACCTCCGCCCTTGTGACAGGTTTTTCCGGTCTGAACAAATTCCCCGGATATCCGGCCACAATTCCGCTTTCTGCTAAATTGATGATGCCCTCGTCAGCCCAGGCATAACCGGGCTGGCCTAAATCCTGGAAAGAAATATCGGAAAAAATGCGCGGAAAATTAAAGGCCCGGCCGATGATTACCGCCAATTCTGCCCGGGTGACAGATTTTTCCGGACGGAAAGTACCGTCAGGAAACCCGCCGACGATCCCCGCACCCTTTGCCGCCGCAATATCCGCATAACCCCAATAACCAGGGGTGATATCGGAAAACTGGGGTTGAGAGACATGATAATCCAGGGACAAAGCCCTGTTTAACATGGCTGCCAATTGGGCTCTGGTCACGAGATCATCCGGTCCAAACAAACCATTCCCGTATCCGCCGATGATGGGGGGGCTGAAATGAGATAAATAACGGATACTATCCTTCGCCCAATGGGTCGTGGAATCCCGGAAAGGAAAGATATGGTGCCCGAAAACCAGATTCTCAGAAAAATCAACCTGAGGTTTGGCACCGCTGTATTTGATTTCAATAAAAGCATCGTCACTGCGGCCGTAAGTAAAGAAAATATGGCGGGAACCGGGGGCAATCTGGCCAAATTTGCTCCAATCCACCACCTTATCTTTACGGGTACCGTTGTTGACCGTTAGTGTATAGGTGGGATCCAAGACCACCCAGCCCTGCTTGGGCAAGAGAATTTCCGGCCAGGTATGGCGCATCAGGGTAATATCCAAACTCCCGTCCTCATTAATAAAGGGAGGGCCGCTTTGCTCCCTGGGCAGGTACAGGTAGCCGGTCTGGGCCCGGGCAGGAATCCCTAATGAGCGGGCGGCGGCGATAAACAGGGCCGTGTAATCCTCACAATTTCCAATCCCGGTGCGTAAGGCATGGACGGCACCTTGGTTGATGCTTTCCTCCGGTTCATTTTGATAGGTCATAAACAGGTTGATATCGGCAAATAGCTTACGGGCCATCTGATAAGGACTGGTCTCGTCTTTTACCACGTCCCGGGCATATTGAATGACCAGGTTGTTGGCCGACTCGATCTTTTTTTCCTCTGCCAGATACCCAGCATCAAAATTCTCCCGGGAATAACTGGTGCCAATCAGAGCTTCGTCCAGCTTGTAATCGATGCCGAAGTTGCGTACCGCATAGCGTTGCTCGATCACTTTTTCTTCTCCCGGCTGCAGGACGGCAATATGAAAAACGCCCAGACGGGTGCCCTTTTTATCTTCGATGATTTTCACCGGCCAGGGACTCAGTTCTTCCCCCAGGAATTCCTGAAATACCGGTTGTTCATCATTCATCAGGGGAATGGTCACCTGAATATTATAGATGCTTTCCGTATCAGGATTACTCACCACGGTGCGATGGGTAATGGTATAAACCCAGGGATCAGATTTGACAACCTCTTTATTCCGATTAGCAGCCACCCCGGCTTGCCCGGGAAAAACCACCATCCCCAGGAATAATAAAAAACATATGATTTTTTTCAAGGTTTTATCTTCCTTTACATTAAAAATATCTACCTTTTTATTCTTCATACACATTCACATCCTGAGTTAATTCGATTTTACCGCTCTTCTTTCCTGCAAGGAAATCTATCCAGAATTGGAGACCCTTGCACACAGGCAGAAAAACACATGCCTATTATTGACGACTTTGAAGGCCAAATAGTTCCCGTGATGAAAAAAATACCCCAGGCAATGCCTGGGGTATTCTTGGTACTTTCCTATTTTCACCTATTTTTATACCGGGTAGCTGTTGACGTTTTGATCGCTTCCCACCAGGGTATAGTCCACCTTGGTTTTTGCTGCCAGGGTAACCAGGGGGACGGTTCCTATGGTTCCCAAGTAAGCTAACCAGGGTAACCAGGGGGACGGTTCCGGGTAACCAGGGGGACGGTTCCTGTGGTTCCCAAGTAAGCTAACCAGAAGAACCGTCCCCCTGGTTAGACCCCTGGTTAGAAGATGGTTAGAGAAAAAACCCCAGGCAAGGCCTGAGGTTTTTTTGGTATTTTTCTATTTTCAAACCGGGTAGCTGTTAACGTTCTGATCGCTTCCCACCAGGGTATAGTCCACCTTGGTTTTTGCTGCCAGACGCTCTTCCAGGAAAGTTTTCGCGACTTGAGGGAATAAGGCGTAGGAGAGCACATCCTCTTCCGTTTCCGCATAAAAACCAATTTCTTTTCTAGCTTCGTCCATTTGGGGTTTCAGGAAATCTGCCGGCCGTCCCGTAATGGGTATTTCTTCCCCGATGATCTTTTTACGCACCTCTTCATTGATGGGCGCCGGTGGCTGTCCGTAGAGACCTTTCATATAGCTTTTGGTTTCGTTGGAAGCCATTTTGTATCGTTCTCCTACCAAAACATTGAGTACCGCCTGGGCGCCCACAATCTGACTGGAGGGCGTTACCAAAGGAGGATAGCCGAAATCCGCCCGCACCCGGGGCACTTCCTCCAGAACCTTGGGGAGTTTATCCAAAGCATTTTGCTGCTGCAGCTGGGAGATAAAATTGGAGATCATGCCCCCGGGAATTTGATATCTTAAAACATTCACATCCACCTGGCCATCGGCCACATCAAATTGTTTGTAATGACCTCGCACTTTCTTGAAATATTCCGCCACTTCCGAAAGCTTATCCAGATCCAAACCGGTAGCAAAATCTGTATCAGCCAGGCCAGCCACCATGGTTTCAATGGCCGGTTGTGAGGTGGAAAGAGCAAAGGGAGAAATGGCACAATCCAAAACATCAGCCCCTGCTTCTACCGCTTTTAAATAAACCATAGAGGCCATACCGCTGGTATAATGACAGTGGAACTGCACCGGCAGCTGTACTTTTTCTTTGAGAGCCTTGACCAAATCATAGGCGGCATAGGGGGTAATAATCCCCGCCATATCCTTGATGCAAATGGAGTCCGCGCCCATGTCCCTTAAAGTCTGCCCTTGTTTTACATAGTATTCCAGATTGTGAAAGGGGCTGATGGTATAGGAAATTGTAGCCTGAATATGACCCCCTTCCTTCTTGGTTACATCCATGGCTTTGGCCATGTTGCGCACATCGTTTAAAGCATCAAAGATGCGAATAATATCAATCCCGTTATCAATGGCTTTTTTTACGAAGGACTCCACCACATCATCAGCATAATGGCGGTATCCCACCAGATTCTGTCCCCTTAAGAGCATCTGCAGCTTGGTTTTTTTGATATGATGACGGAGTTTACGCAGTCTTTCCCAAGGGTCTTCATTCAAAAAACGCATGCAGGTGTCAAAGGTAGCACCTCCCCATACCTCCATGGAATGAAAACCGATCTCATCCATCTTTTGCGCAATGGGCAGCATATCATCCACCTTCATCCGGGTGGCCAGCAAAGACTGATGACCATCCCGAAAAGTGGTATCGGTAATACCAATTGGTTTTGGTTTATTTATTTCATTGACCTTATTCTTCAATATCTATTCCTCCCTGATTAACAAGAGTTCTTTTTCACATTAATGCCATTATAGCCCAGATTATTTCTTTTAACAAATGCGAACTTTTAAAGAACCTGGGTGACGCCTAAATAAATTTGCCCCCGCGCGCTGTCTACGGTAACAACTGCCCCATCAGGAATGCGGGTTGTAGCTCCCTCCACACCGACAATCCCGGGGATTCCTAAATTGATAGCGACAATAGCGGCATGGGAGGTTAAACCCCCTTCTTCGGTAATTATCGCCGCAGCTTTTCCGATGACATCCATATAATCCCGATCGGTGCGGGAGGTGACCAGAATCTCCCCTTCTTTCAATCGATTCCTGGCATCCGCCCCGTCTCGTGCGACCCGGGCAATACCGGTGGCAACCATGCGGCCGATTCCGATGCCGCTGGCGGTAACCTCACTGACCACATGAACCTTAATCAGATTGGTGGTACCCGGTGTACCAACAGGCACCCCTGCCGTCACCACTACCAAATCCCCATGTTTAATCAATTTTTCCTGTAAAGCAGCAGCAACCGCCACTCCCACCATCTCATCCGTTCCGCTGGTGATGGGTGTCAGTACGCCTTCAACACCCCAGAGCAAAGATAACTTTTTCTTAACCCGAGGCGAGGGAGTGGCGGCAATAATCGGTGTCTTGGGCCGATATTTGGAGACCATCTTAGCCGTCGATCCGGAAGAAGTGGGCGTAATAATGGCCGCCGCTTTTAACCCATGGGCAATACTGAAGGAAGCCTGACTAATGGCATCGGTAATGGTGACCGTTTTGCTGTCTCTCCAGTTTGGGATACGATAGTGCAGGGCAGTCTCCGTTTTGGAGGCAATTCGGGCCATCGTGCTCACCGCCTCCACCGGATACTTGCCGGAGGCTGTTTCACCGGAAAGCATCACTGCATCCGTGCCGTCAAAGATGGCATTGGCCACGTCACTGGCTTCCGCACGTGTAGGGCGCGGATTTCTGATCATAGAATCCAGCATCTGGGTGGCCGTAATCACCGGTTTCCCCGCTTTATTGCACTTATGAATGATCGTCTTTTGCACCAAAGGAACCTCTTCCGCCGGAATTTCCACTCCCAGGTCACCCCGGGCCACCATAATGCCGTCGGACACCTTTAAGATTTCATCCAGGTTTTTTACACCGGAGCGGCTTTCTATTTTCGCAATAATATCGATATCCGATTCCTTTTCCTCCAGAATGCGCCGGATATCCAAAACATCTCCCGGCTTGCGGACAAAAGAAGCGGCAATAAAATCAAGCTCCTGTTCGATACCAAAGTGGATATCCCCGATATCCTTCTCCATCAGACCGGGGAGATTGACCTCCACTCCAGGCACATTAATTCCTTTATTGGATGAAACTTCCCCGGCATTTTTCACCCGGCAAACAATGTCTTCCTCCCCGGTTTCTTTCACTTCCAGGCCAATCAAGCCATCATCGATTAAAATCGTGTTCCCGGGCACCACATCCCGGGGCAAGCCTTGATAAGTGACAGGAAAAACATTCCCTTCCCCAATCATGGGCCGGGTTGTCAAGATAATTTCCTGTCCCTCCACCACCGGAACCTTGCTTTCCTTTAAACTGCCCAGCCGGATTTCCGGTCCTTTGGTATCCAGTAAAATCGCCACATTAGTACCCGTATTATCTGCCGCCTGCCGAATATTAACAATACGCCGGCCATGCTCTTCGTGGGTACCGTGGGAAAAATTGAGCCGAGCCACATTCATGCCCGACTTCATCAGCTTTTCCAGGATCTCCACAGAATCACTTGCCGGCCCGATGGTACAGACAATTTTCGTATGTATCAGCTGAATCACTCTCCTTCACATCGCTAAGATCCCGGACAAAATATAATCTTCCATATTAATCTCTTTAGACTGGCTGAGGGCCCATTCCAAATCAAAATCTTTAATCTCATCACCGACGATTCCGACCATCCTTTTTCTGAAACCCTTTAAAAGGAGTTGAACCGCTGCTGACCCCATTTTACTGGCCAAAATCCGGTCTCCGGCAGAAGGCGAGCCCCCCCTTTGGATATGTCCCAGGACAATGACCCGGGTATCCAGTCGAGAAATATCAAGAATTTTTTTGCTGATTTCATAAGCGCCGGAAACGCCCTCCGCCACAATAATAATATTATGCTGTTTGCCCCGTTCCTGACCCCGTTTTAGGGTAGCGACAATTTCATGGATATCAAAGGGTTTTTCCGGAATTATAATCGATTCTGCGCCCCCCGCCAGTCCTGCCGCTAAAGCAATAAAACCGGAACGCCGACCCATGACTTCGATGACGAAAGCCCGCTCATGGGAGGTTGCGGTATCCCGGATTTTATTAATCGCATCCACTACCGTATTGACAGCGGTATCAAAACCAATGGTACGCTCAGTACAAGGGATATCATTGTCAATCGTCCCGGGAATTCCGATGACGTTCATACCTATTTTTTCTAATTCAAGAGCGCCGCGAAAAGTCCCGTCTCCCCCGATCACAATTAAACCTTCCACCCCGGCCTCTCTTAGATGAGTGAAAGCCAGCGCCCGTCCTTCGGGAACAAAAAATTCATCACAACGGGCCGTATGCAAAATCGTTCCGCCCCGTTGAATAATATCGGCGACAGAGCTAATATCCAAGGGAACAAAGTCACAATTCAGGAGACCGGAATAACCTCTTCTCACACCCATTACTTCCATGCCATGATAAATCGACGTACGTACAACCGCCCTAAGGGCGGCATTCATGCCCGGAGCATCACCGCCGCTGGTTAATACAGCCACCTTTTTCATATTTCCACCCCTTTAAAGGTAGTTTATCCAGCAAATAATTTACTATGAAAGGCAGAGATTAACATGATCAGCTTCCAATTGCTGCTCTTAATACCTCCTGGGCCTCTTCTACCTCCGTTTCCGGCACTAAAACTTCGACAGAACCGGAATCTCCCAAATGGGGAATCCCGATGGAACGCAACATCACCAGCACTCCTTCATTGGAGAGATAATTTTTGATCATTTCAGCTGTCGTTCGATTTGAAGCAATATAGACGACTGTCCACACTTTCGGCGCCTCCTTTCTCATCGATCACTAATTGTCCTTAATATCCCCGGAGCCTTTGCTAATCCCCGGACTCAATCCGGCCGTGTTTTGTTAAAATTTCCGCTTTACCGCGAATTTTAATCGCGGAGGTGTGCTCGGTAAATTGAGCAATTACCACTTCTCCCTTGTCCAATTTTTCCGTATGGTGAAATCGGGTATCCTTACCCCGTGTTAAGCCAAAAATGTTAACCCCATTTTCCTGGGCCTTAACGACTACATAATCGCTGCTCAGGGATTTTTCCTGATCCATTTTACCGACCTCCTTTATCCACCCATTCAGTCCTGTTGCCGAATGCCAAATTTTTTGGCCAAGGCTAAGGATACTTCTTCCGGCACTAAGCCCTTGACACAGCCCCCGAACTGAGCAACCTGCTTAATAATTTTAGAGCTGAGAAAAGAATATTTTTGATCCGTCATTAAAAAGGTGGTCTCAATATCCGGATGTAATTTTTTATTCATTAATGCCATTTGCATTTCATATTCAAAATCTGACACTACCCGTAAACCACGGATAATGGTGGATGCCTTCTTTTTCTTGCAATAATCGATTAATAAGCCTTGAAACAACTCTATCTCCACATGATCGTCTCCATCCAGCACGGCACGTATTAAATCTACCCGCTCCTCCAGGGTAAAAAGGGTATTTTTGTAGTTATCCCTAGCCACGGCAACAATCACTTTGTCAAATAACCGAACAGATCGGTGAATGACGTCTAAATGTCCATTGGTCACCGGATCAAAAGTACCGGCATAGACAGCGATACGCATTCTTTCCACTCCTTAAAAAATTAAATCTGGTGCAGCATTTTTTCTTAGCTTCATTTCATAGCTTCATTTTTTCCCGATTATTAATCCTGATACAACCTAATGCAATCTTTATTCCATCTTTAAAAAGAATTTCCTGCCAGGGCCAAGAAAAATCATGAAATCTTTAAAATTATATTTTCCGGCCCATAACGGCCTTTCAATTGCTCCATCATCTCCTCCGAGGGCGTAACCCAGTATTTTTTTTGGACCGATAAATATTTTCCAGTCCCCGCATTAAATAAATAGACAGGGGTATCTCCCGGGAAACCGTGCAGGATTTTTTGAATTGTGTTGAGATCCGCTGCGATTTCCTCCGCTTTTAATTTGATATAAAGCTTACCTTGGGCTTTTTTACCCTCCCCCGGGGGATGCAGGCTTTCACAGAACACCTTCATTTCTTCTTCCTGAAAGTTGGTTTTCCCTTCAATAACCAGCACTTGATCCAACTGAATCAACTCCTGAAAACGATGATAGGTTCGGGGAAAAGCAATACAGGCTAAATTGCCCGTAAAATCCTCGATGGTAAAATGGGCCATCAGTTCCCCTTTCCGGGTCATCACCGGACGCACAAAGTTTATGATGCCGCCGATTTTCACCGGGGAGCCGTCCCCTACCTGGGACAAGGAGTCGATGGAGACTACTGATTCTTCCTGCAGGGCTTGACTATAATCATCCAAGGGATGTCCGCTGACATAAAACCCGATCATTTCCTTCTCCATAGCCAGTAATTCCCGGGCAGGATATTCCGGTAAGTCAGGAAACTCATAACCTGCCGCCCCCTTAGGCTCCGCCATGCCCAGATCAAAGAGGGACAACTGTCCGGAGGTCTTTTCTTCCATTCTTTTATGTCCATACTCCAGGCATATTTCCATGCCTGCCAGCAGCTGAGATCTCTTAAAGCCTAAAGAATCAAAAGCACCGCAGGAGATTAAACTTTCCAGAACCCGTTTGTTGATGGGTACTCTTTCGCAAAAATCCATCAAGGAAATAAATTTTCCTCCTTCCCTTCGGGCTGTGATGGTGTTCTCAATGGCAGAACGCCCTACATTTTTGACGGCAGCAAGACCAAAGCGAATTTTATTTTCTACCACCGTAAAATTAATCAAGCTTTCGTTAATATCCGGGGGCAGGATATGAATGCCCATGCGTTTACATTCTTCAAGGTACACGGGAACCCGGTCCATATTGTCCATGATGCTGGTGAGCAAAGCCGCCATATACTCCACAGGATAATGAGCCTTTAAATAGGCGGTCTGATAAGATACCAGGGCATAGGCCGCCGAGTGGCTCTTATTAAAGCCGTAACCGGCAAAATACTCCATGAGATCAAAAACCTGACTGGCAATCCCCGCTTCAATGCTCTTTTCCCGGGCTCCTTCAATAAAGTTTTTCCGCTGCCCGGCAATGACCTCCGGCTTTTTCTTCCCCATAGCCCGGCGCAGCAAATCCGCCTGACCCAAGGTAAATCCAGCCATGACACTGGCAATTTTCATCACCTGTTCCTGGTACAAAATAACGCCGTAGGTTTCTTCTAAAATAGGCTGCAGGGAGGGGTGCAGGTATTGAGTTTCTTTTTGTCCGTGCTTGCGATCAATAAAATCCTCCACCATGCCGCTCCCCAAAGGACCGGGACGATACAGAGCCACCAAGGCAATAATGTCCTCAAACCTTTCCGGTTTCAGATTTTTCAGGATATTCTTCATCCCGGAGCTTTCTAATTGAAAGACACCGGAGCTTTCCCCCTGGGCCAATAGTCCATAAGCTTTTTCATCCTTTAAGGAGATGGTACTAATATCTAATTTCAATCCTTGATTGAGCCTAATATTCTCCAAAGCGTCCTGAATCACCGTCAGGGTGCGTAATCCTAAAATATCCATCTTGAGGAGGCCGATTTCCTCCACCGTTTCCTTGGCAAACTGGGTGGTCACGGCACCGTCGGTGGTTTTTTGGATGGGCAGATGGTCGATCAAGGGATTCTTGGAGATCACCACCCCGGCGGCATGAGTGGAGGCATGCCTGGGAATCCCCTCAAGCTCTCTGGCCAAATCAATCATTTCCCGGATCTGGGGATCCTCGTCATAATAGGCTTTGAGATCATGATTTACCTCCAGAGCCTTATCAATGGTCATGCCCAGATCATTAGGGATTAATTTTGCCACCCGATCCACCTGGGCGTAGGGGATGTCCAGCACCCGTCCCACATCCCGCACCGCTGCCTTAGCGGCCATGGTGCCAAAGGTAATGATCTGAGCCACCCGGTCGGTACCGTATTTCTCCACCAGATAATCAATCACTTCACCCCGGCGTTCAAAGCAAAAATCGATATCAATATCCGGCATGCTGATGCGTTCCGGATTTAAAAAACGTTCAAAAAGCAATTCGTATTTCAGAGGATCAATACTGGTGATGCCCAGACAATAGGCCACAATACTGCCGGCAGCTGAACCCCGCCCCGGGCCTACCATAATCTGATGCTCTCGGGCGAAATTCACCAAATCCCAGACGATGAGAAAATAGCCGGGATAATCCATTTGGGCGATGACTTCCAGTTCATAATGGAGCCGTTCCTCAACTTCCGGGGGAAAATCCGGGTATTTTTCTTTGGCGCCCTGGAGACACAGATGGCAGAGATAACTGTTCAGGGTAAAGCCGTCCGGCACCTGATAATCCGGCAGATATAAATGATTAAACTGAAAATCCACCTGACAGCGCTGGGCAATGCGCAGTGAATTCTCTAAAGCTTCCGGATAATCGCCGAAAAGCAGGTTCATTTCCTGATAAGATTTTAAGTAAAATTCATTGGTGGGAAAACGCATGCGGTTTTCTTCCTCGCGAATTTTCCCAGTTTGAATGCAAAGCAGCACATCCTGGGCGGCGGCGTCTTCTTTTCTTACATAATGAATATCGTTGGTGGCAACAAGAGGAAGGTTTAATTCACGAGCGATGCGGATCAAGCCCTGATTGACCTTCGTTTGTTCTTCAATCCCATGCTGTTGGAGCTCCAGATAAAAATTGCCGGGCCCGAAAATTTCTCCATAGTTTCGGGCAATATCCCTGGCCTCTTCATAGCGGTTCTCCATTAAACACTGGGGAATTGCCCCGGCCAGACAAGCACTTAAGGCAATGATCCCTTTGCTGTAGCGGCCAAGCAGCTCCCAATCCACCCGGGGCTTGTAATAAAAGCCTTCCAGGAAACCTAAGGAAACAAGCTTTGCCAGATTTTGATAACCTTCCTGGGTTTCCGCCAGGAGCACCAGATGATAAGGAGAATCATCCCTGCGGGGTTCCTTATCAAAACGGCTGCGCTGAGCCTGATAAACTTCGCAGCCAATAATGGGCTTAATGCCCTGTTTCAATGCTTCTTTATAAAAATCAATAACCCCATACATGACGCCATGATCTGTAATGGCTACCGCCGGCATCTCCAGCTCCCGGGCTTTTTTGACCAGTTTCTTAATGCGGCTGGCCCCGTCCAATAAGCTATATTCCGTATGGTTATGAAGGTGCACGAAATTCACATGATCATCTCATTTCTGCTTCAAAAAAATAATGTCGTAATGTCGTAAAGAAATAAACTTCTACAAAAAAAATGAATCTCCTTTAATAGAAAATGCACCCCTTTTGGAGCGCATCCTTCTTAGTCTTATCGAATTTGATTGACTTAGTTTAATCGACCTGTTTTCATATCCTTGAGTTTTTTTGTCATCAGCCCACCGATTTTTCCGGTCTCTGCAGCACTTAACCCTGCCCATCCCTCTTGCTTTACCTTGTCCGTCAGTCCCAGTTCCTCGGCAATCTCCAGCTTCATTTTCTCTACATGTTCAGGAGTTTTTTTGACCTTGCTTTTTCTTGATGGTTTAATTTTTGTGTCCACACCAACCACCTCCCTTGATATCTTACCCAAGGCAGATGATTTCATGCTCAAAGTCCGGGGAAATACTCTCGTTCCCCCAAAGAGACCACCACCTCACCGTGACAAAGATCCCGGATTTTTTGGATCACTTCATCTCGCCGATCAAAAACAAGGATGCAGGAAAGCTGAACCTGATCCGTATAAAGAATATTTTCCACAAAAATATGTGCTTGCTCCAGAAAATTCTGCACTTTCCCCAGATTGTGGTAATCCAGGTATAAGGCAATTTTTTGCCCATCAATCTTTTCCATGATCACCGCATCCAGCATCGCTTCATGGGCTGCTTTGCCGTAAGCCCGGATTAAACCTCCTGTGCCCAATAGAACTCCGCCAAAATATCGGGTTACAACTACCAAGGTATCCTGTAAATTTTCCTGTTTAATGATCTCCAGCATGGGACGCCCCGCTGTTCCGGAGGGTTCTCCTCCATCGTTGGCCCGTTGAATTTCATTGTTCTTGCCGATTCTATAAGCAAAGGTATGATGTCCCGCATCCGGCATGGATTTGCGCACCTCATCAATAAAGCCCAGGGCATCCTGCTCATCCCGCACCGGAGCGGCATGACCCATAAAAACGGATTTCTTTTCAACCAGGCGGGAAGTGCCTTTTTTGCTTAGAGTTAAAATTTTTTCCATGGTCTAACCCTTTTCCCTCTGCATATAATCTATTGTCTTATTTTACTATAAATAAAGGGGCTCTTCAATTGCATCATAACTTTCCTTTATCAAAGCAGTTTCTGCATAAAAATCTCCCCTAGAGAATATTAAATACAAAAAGTAATTAGTAAATTTGTGCTGACCATGCTTCAATGGAAAGGAGCAGGGGAGGAAAATGAATCTTTTTTATCAAAAATTACTTTTAATATACTTTACCGCCTTGGGCGTATTAGTCGGTGCCTCCTTGATCGGCTCTATTGCCGCTGTGATTACCCGCTATCCCCCCATCGAAATATTATTAAGAATATCCCGGGAAATCAAAATTTGGGCCATTGTGGCAGCCATCGGGGGCACCTTTTCCACCATTGAAATCCTTCAGCTGGGCATTTTGGAAGGGGAAATCCGGGCTTTAATCAAACAATTATTTTATATCATCTCTGCCTTTGCCGGAGCCCATACCGGCTATTTGATTATTACCCATCTGGTAGGCCGCAGCTTATGATCGCCCTTTTCTTTCACAAAGCCTCCCTGATAGCAGCCTTTATTATAGGGGTGTTGCTGGGTGCTGCCCTGACCGTGGTTGCCATTGGTCATACCGTTGATGATCTCTATTTCAAAAACAATGAACTATCATTACAGCTGGAGACAACCAGCAGGGAACTGACGGAAGTGAAGTCCACTCTTTCCCAATCAAAAGATAGGGTAGTCACAAAAATCAGCCCCAAGATTAATCTATTGTCCGACGATTATACCCCTCAGGAAATAGAAAGAATCAAACTGGCCTTAAATAAAGAAATCATTAAACAATATGAAAAGATGATCGGCCTTCCTGTCAAGTCCCTGGAACCATCCATATTGCCGGGCATCCTCAATGGACGGATCATCACAGTGGAACAAAAACAATTTAAAATCCTCGTTAAAACCATGGTCATTGGAGAAGCCCTTTATCTGGAAGTGGATATCGAAGAAAACCGCCTGCCACCCTCTCTATAAAAATAGATTCTTAGATTTTAATTTTCTGAGTATAATTCCATAGCATAATTGGATTGAGCCGAGACATAAACAATTTGAATAAAATGGGCATGCAAATTTTCTCTGATGTATTTTCCTGTTTCGATACCGTTCAACTTACTCATCTCGATATCCAGAAAAATTAAATCATAATGTGCTTTTTCCGCTATTTTTTGGCATAATTCTTCGCCGGTACTATATATATCCACATGGTATTTGTTGTTTATTTTTAACAGGTATTCTTCTAATTCTGTACAAAAGGAATTTTCATCATCGCAAATAGCGATATTTAACATCCTGATTCATTCCTTTACATGAAATATTTACTGTAAATTATAACATGCTTTGTCATGAAATAACACTATATGCTATTGCATAAGCAAAGTTAATAAACTTAAGGATAATATTTTCATTTTCAGGCCTGACCCCTATTTTATCAAATTCCAAGACTCCCACTTCTATAAGTGGGAGCTCCTATTTTCACTTCAGGTGGGGTAGATTCCCCATCTGAAGCCCCGATGTTCAGCTTTAGCTGAACGAGTTCACTCGTAATGTGTCCACATACTAATTACTTTCACAGTGCGCTCTTTCTGATAAACCTGATAGACAAATCTATGTTGTCTGTTGATTCTTATTGAGTAAGCACCGTTTAAATCTCCGACAAGTTTTTCGAAGGGTGGATAGTCTTCAAAGGGATTTTTTCGTACTAATTCCAGGAGAGTTTTAATTTTTTCGGAAAAGCCTGCTTCATATGCCTTGCGTTTATCTTTTAAGCCTTGCTTTGTGTAGACAATTTTCCAGGGCTCATAATTCACCGGCGGTATCCTCCAAATCATCCTCTATACACTCATCAAGAGGGGTATTTAATCCCTCCATAATTTTTTCCCTCATGGTAGGTACAGAGCAAAGATAGAGGGTCTCTTGGATTGACCTGTAATCTTCCTCAGACAATACAACCACATTTCCCGTTTTGCTTGTGATATACACGGGTTCGTGGGTTGTAAGTGCTTCTTCTATCAATTTAAAAAAATTGTTTCTCGCGGTAGTGGCGTTGATAATTGTCATAAATATGAACACCTCCTTGATAAATATACATTATTATGCATCAATAAACATTTTAAAACGTACATGATCATGTACGTACATTATAGGTTTAATATAGTTTATGGTCAAGAGGGAAAAGGTGAACACTTTTAGTGGGAACGGGGATGGATGGAAGAACAAAAATAAAATCCAAGCCTTTTAGAACAAAGCCGCGCAATCAGGCTGCTTTCCACGAAAAAGGTTGGATTTTTTCGTCGTAACTATTGTGCATATAAGTCCCATAGCTTAAAGAAATTAAATAGGAGCCTTATTGGTTAAAGTTAATTCACTCTGTAGTATCACTTATGCTTGATAAAAGTACCTTTGTTCAACTCATCAAAGGCATGCTGCAGCTCTGCCTGGGTATTCATCACAATGGGACCACCCCAGGCGATAGGTTCGTGCAGGGGTTTTCCTGCAAAGAAAATGAAGCGCAGTTCAGTTTCTTCAGATGCAGATACGGTGATATAATCACCTTCTCCGAACAAAACAGCGGTTTTGGACAAAACTGTCTCTTCGTTAATGACACCATCTCCCTCGATGAGAAAAACGAACACGGTTTCATCGGATTTGGTAGGAATTTGAATCCTTCCGCCCTTGGCCAGGGAAATATCGTAGATGGATGCGGGAATATGGTGGGGGGCAACGCCGGTCTTTTCTTCAAAACTGCCCGATAACACACGAACCTCTGCTCCATCCTTATTTATTTTGCCGATCATATCCCGGGTGATCGCCAGATAGGCAGGCTCAGCCATTTTTTCCTCCCGGGGCAGGTTCAGCCACAATTGAAAACCCAGCATTCTGTCCGCCGCCTTGGGCATCTCTTGGTGCATAATACCACTTCCGGCAGTCATCCACTGGCTTTCACCGGGATTAATGGTGTCCTTGTTACCCATGCTGTCCTCATGCTCTATTTTCCCGGAAATTAAATAAGTGATGGTTTCAATACCCCGGTGGGGATGCATCGGGAAACCGGCCGTATAATCTGACGGATTGGTTGAGTCAAAAGAATCCAGCATCAGAAAGGGATCGAAATCGTACACGTCTTTGTGCCCCAGCACCCGGACAAGCCGGACTCCCGCACCGTCTGTGGCTCTTTGTCCACGAATCATTTTATTAATTTCACGTTTTTGCATCCTTTTTCCACTCCTTCATTTTCTTTAAAAGGCTCTTCAAAAGATATTTGCTGCAATTTCCCGAAGGATATAACAGCATCTTTGCCAAAAGTATAGCAAAAAAGGATAATTACCACAACCTTATTAATTATCATTACTCAATTGTTATTTCTGGATTTGTAATCTGAAATTTACCATTTCTAAATACAATATCTCCTTCAAAAATTGGAGTATCCTCGAAAAACTGGGGTTCTGCCATCTCCTCAAAGGCCAAACCAATGGGAACCTTTATTTTTAATCCATTTTCCGCCTCAAAGTAAACAATATTTCCGTAGGCTATATTTTTGAAAGTATACTCTTCATATCCTGCCGGCATATCATAGGTGTAACTTTTATTGCTGGTTTTTAATAAAATACTATTTTCTTTTTTATCATAATCAGCAGAAAGCATCGTTTTCATTTGTTCCAAATAATCACTGAAGATATAATCAATATAACCGGGAGTTCCAGCCTGCTTTAAAACATGTAATTCATCAATAGCTACTCCTGTACCTGAATTTACATTGAGGACACATACAATTTCATCCCTGCCGTCATGATCCAGATCCTGCTTATTTAACACAGGCAAAATAAATCTCGGCGTTGTGTAAATCCAATTAAAAAGTTGCATATCATCACCATATTTTAGTACTACGCCGGTAGGCTTCATGCCATATAAATAGATATCCTCCTGGGGAAGTTCAGCGATCAAGGGATAGTCTGTGAATTCAAAGCGATCACTGGTGATAATTGACTTTTCGGTTAAATCAGCAATACTTATTTCCTTTGCCGGTTGATTTCCGGTAAGATACCAATCATCAGTTGGCGGCCCCCCGGTCATCAAACCTTCCACATACCAACCATGCTCACCTTTGACCAGCCACAGCCATCGGGGGGAAACTCCTTTTTCAAAGGCAGAAGTGCCTCCCTCCTCAATATCCATTTCCAGCCAAAAACATGCCTTGTTTTCACGTACATCTTCTTGAATTATTTTGACATCTCTGATTTTTACCGTGTCCCAAATTTCCTGCCCCATGGGATCAAAGGGATGATCATGGGACCAAGATAGGATGGACAGATAATTACTTTCCTTGAGGGCCTTGATGTAATCCTGGGCAGCCTGTAAAGCTGTGGGCGCAAAAGAATTCACTCTTTCCCATTCGGCAATTTGTTCCCAGGCATCGATGACAACGAGGCGATTATCTTCTCGGCCAAAGGTAATAATCTCAGTCTGTTCATACTTTCCGCCGTCGCTGTCTGCCAAATGATAGGTGATATTTGCCTTATCTCCCTCCACGTCAATGGTAAAACTCTCCACCCAAGGGCTGGAACCACCAATATTATAATTCCAATCATCACCGGATCGTTGTATTTGCTCGGCTACGAATTTTTCCTTCATACTCTCGGACATGATTTCGTAGCGTGGTTTACCGTCCCGGGTCCTGAGGGATTCGGCCCAAGTTTCTGCCATCTGCATTTTCTTCCCTTCATTATCGGTAATAGCATCGGGATTGCCGGAAAGTCCAATGACCATGGCCGCCACTAAAATGATGGCCGCAACTATTACCCACAAAGCGGGGCGCCGGTAATTGAGGACGTTTGTGATACGCCCTTTGACACCTGTTTCCCCAAAGGATAAAGGACTTCCGCTGATCTTGCCCCTGTTTACAGCCAGTGATAATAAAGACGCGCTGTAATCCTTCTTGATTTCTGTACCCAGCTCCTTGATTACCTGTTCGTCACAGGACATTTCCATATCACGGCTCATCAGTACAAAGCTGATCCAGACTATAGGATTAAACCAGTGAATACAAAGGACTAAAAAGGCAAAAGGCTTAATTATGTAATCAAAACGTCTGATATGGGTTTGCTCATGCTTTAAAATAAAGCTTTTCTCTGTTTCCGAAAGACCTAGGGGCAGATAAATCCTCGGACGAATGATACCCAGAACAAAGGGTGCGGCAATTTTTTCACTTTCAAAAACATTGTCCTTCAAAAGCATCCCTGTGCTGACTTTTCGTTTTAATAAAAAGTAGGACGAAACACCGTAAACGACCAAGATCATCATGCCGATTACCCAGATCAGCGATAAAGCAAACATAATCATCTCCATGGGATTGGCACCGGAATAAGGCACAGCTGCCGCCGGTAATGAACCGTTGATCATGGCATTTACCTGATCCGGCCCGGTTTCCATCCGGGGTTGTGCCATCATCCCAATCTGATTAGGAATGTGATCCATGCTCCTTGATCCGTGAAAGAAGACCTTTAAAATACTAAACGCGGAAGTAAAGGAAAAAGGACATATCAGGCGAAACAATACCACCGACCACAGGGAATAGGAAAAAATCTTCGGGGCTTTTTTCAGCAACAGCCGTGCAGCCATGACAAAGATAATAACGTAGCTTGCTGTGATGCTCATATTCAGAACTTTTAAAAATAAATCCGGCAGAAAAGGCAGAAAATGTTCCATGTTTATCACCCCTCAAAGCTATCAATCAGTTTTTTCAGTTCTTCCGCTTCGGCGGAAGACAGTTTTTTATCACTCATAAAACTGGCAATAAACTGGGGCAATGAACCATCAAAGGTTTTGCTTAAAAACTGCTCGCTTTCAAATTTCTGTACCTGTTCTCGTTTTACAAGAGCACTAACGATGGCGTTTTCATTTTTCAATACTCCTTTTTCGCATAACTTTTTCAATACGGTATAAGTAGTAGATTTTTTCCAGCCCAGCTTTTCATGGCAATGCTTCACCAGATCCCCTGAGCCGAGGGGCTCATGCTCCCATACAATACAAGCAAAACGATATTCACTTTCGCAAAGATTTAATTTATTCATGGCGCATCTCCTTTGGTCTATTTATGTAGACTTATTATAATCACAGTCTATCATTATAGACCGTCCTTGTCAAGGCGGGACGGGGGCGGCGGGACGGGGGGACAGGTACCTTGTCCCTCCCCCTCCCCCTCCCCCAAAAAAAGAAGGACTTTCACCTTAGACATATGACATCCCATCAAACTCAAAAAAATCACCCATGTATATGAGTGATCCTTAAATCAATTTTATTGATTTAATTCCTATAAATTTTAATTTTACATAGTGATCTATTGATTAAATCCCGTGGTTTCATCTTGCTGTGACATTTCTTTCTCTTGTTTTATCAATAAATCCATACTGAAATCTAGTATTTTTTTCCTGCGCTCGGTAATCATTACTTTGTAAAAATCCTTTTGAATTGGTATAAGTGCAGGAATCCCATCAATCAATTCATTTATTTTATCTATATTAATCCGTTGGGAAATTCTTTTTAAAGCTTTATTACACTCTGGATCTTTTAATGAAGATATAAAGTCAAAATAGGAAATCTTTTTACCATCTTCTTCAATAGATGACGCAGGAAATACAAATATTCTTTGATTAATTTCATCATCACTGTCCAAAACCTTCTTCATTCCTTCTTCTGAAAGCTGTGGGTACAGACAAGAACCACAATCATAAACTGGAGCTATTTCCACAGTTTTTAATTCTTCATCTATCAGTAATCCCCAGTTGCCATTATGCCTATCAAAATTTCCAAGCAATGCATCTACTATAAACAAATCCCAAAAAAACGAACGAATTTCATTTGGTGGTAATAAAGTTTGCTCTTCCATTGTTTTTAAAATAGATGACAATTCTTTTCCATATCCACTTTGTTCACTATCAATACAGGTGTTTTTTAGATGAGCAAACTCCATCAATTTCTTACCATCAGCTGTAAAGTCTTTGCAGGCAACTACAATTTTTTCTTTACCACGTCTATCTGTATATGTTCCTAATATAGTTTCTTGTGTTATAATCCCAAGGATTTTAAATATATTGCAAGCAATATATTCACTAATACATCCATTTGTATAACTCATGAATTTGTTTCTGCTAGGTACAGGTGGGAACTTTAACATATAACTTTCGCCTTCGTAAATGATATTGATTTTATTTCCGTTTGCCCCGCCATAGGCTTTAAACTTATTTATCTCACACGATGTAAAATCAATCATCTAAATCCTCCTGAGTTTCTCCATAGAGATATTCTTTTCTTAAATAATTTGCTTGTTCCTCAGTAATATAGCCTGCCCAAAGATCTGCATTAATTGAACCATATAGTTCGTTCCATAAGCAATCTAAGTGAAGCACCCCTTCTTTTTCACCTTGAATATAGGCTCTTAATGCTCCATCTAAAGTTCCCGATAAATTTGTTTCTAAATAAGATTTATCTCTAGGCTTTCTAGCATCTATATCATCTTTTGTTTCTATTTCTAATTCAATAATTTCTTCAATGGGCATTTCAAGTACCTTGGATAGTTTAGAAAGTGTTTTCACACTGCATCTATTGAGGTCTGTCTTACCTGAAAATATATCAGATAATGTAGACCAGGGTACACCGCTTGCTTTTGATAAACTATATTTTGACATGCCTTTTTCTTTTATAAGTTGTTGTATATTCATATTCATCACCTATATTTAGTATATCGGTACTCCGTTATAGTGTCAAGGGGGACATAGGGAAAGGGGGACATAGGGACAGGTACCTTGTCCCTCCGCCTCCCCCAAAAAAAGATAAAAGGGAACGTTTCCGTTCCCCTTGTTTGTTATTGTTATTTACTCTTCATTTTCCTCCGATTTATCCTTAATCTGATTTACAATATCAGGAACCATCGCCAGCACCTTTTCCAGGGATCCCTTATCTTTCAGGGTAATTAAAGATACCTCACCACCCTTGATCACTAATATGCTGTTAGGAGAGATTTTAGCTCCGACTCCGGTTCCGCCGCCGGTACCGTCATTTCCTTTTCCGTCCTTGCCTGAACCTCCGCCGGATCCCATACCGAAACCCACCTCGATAATGGGCACCAAGGTAACCTCTCCTACATTAATGGGATTTCCAATCACGGTTTCCGTACGGAAAAATTTTTCCAGTCTGTCAAATAGCGTATCCAGGTTTTCTTTTAATTCCATAAAAAAGACCCCCTTTTTATCATCGTATTTTTGTTGTCTTCAATCTACTTCATCCTACTTCAGCATAGTTCATCCTACTTCATCTTTTTATTTTCAATTATTCAATACACGAAATTTCACGAATGGTTGCATTTATTTTTATTCTTTTCCTCTTCTTTTTTGCAGCATTTTTTTCAGAACCGGTCTTGCCGGCGGAGCAACAATGAACCTCAAACCATAGAAAAGCACTACTGCCGGTCTGATGCGTCCTTGAACCAATGCTCTTAGGTCCCTTACTCCCCCGGTAAAATCAGGCTCCACATGAATACCGGGAACAGTTGACCGGAAGGCTGCCAAAATTCCGGTGTAATAAGGATCATCAAATCCCCAAACCCCTTCCAGCTTCATGACCTTGGGTGCGCTATGACGAAAAATGTCCCGAACCGTTTTTAGGATGGCCTTGATAAAACCCCTATCGAAGATACCAAAAACATCCCCCCATCTCCCTTTTTGACGCTTCTTTTCCGGTTTTGTCTCTTCTTTCTTTTTTTCAGATGATGCAAGTGGTTTTTTAAACAGGGTAATCCCTGCCAGCTGCAAGCCAAAGATATTTCTACCCCCAGCTGCCCATGTAAAAGAAATCTGAAATGGCCCTGCGCCAATATTCATCTCCCCACTGAATTTATCCTGCCATAACCCTCGCAAATCATACCTGATCGGCGTCAGGATGATGATAAAAAACAGAGCAAAAACAACTAAGACTGCCCCCGCCAAAATATTCAGCACAATCATTTATCATTCACCTACACACCGATGATTTTTTGCTTTGCATCGTCGAATCAGATTAATACTCCACCATGACTGAATTTTCCCTAACCTTAAATTAAACTACCCTTATCCCTAAAATTATTATACACCCAAAACCAAATTCGGTTGCATAATTTAAAATAAATTTTAAAAAATTTTAAAAAAATCCTAAAAGATAAACACTTTACTAATGCGGCTTACCCCCGTCGGCAGCCCCCTCTCAAAATCATATTCTAGCTTCACTCCCTACTTTTTCCCCAAAATTTTCTTTATATGATTAGACCCATTTTGTGGAGAAAAGTTCCAAATGGAAGATACAAATTTTCCGACTCAACAATATCGCTTTAGTGAATTGTTCCCATGTTATGTTTGTCACTTTGTCACATTGTCACCTATGACAAAATGTCACCGACAAAATGTCATAGTTAGCCTATTAATTTTAGGAATATAGGCTGTAACCCGGCTATCTAAAGCACTTTTTTGTGCTTTCACTTTTGGCACGACTCTTGCTATATTAAGGGGCAGAACCTAATCATTATTAATATACTAAGCAAAAGATTGGGAGTTAAGGAGGTGGATTATAAACAATCCCGGATTAGGTTTTACCAAAAATATAGTGGAGGAAAATAAGATGGCACAGGTTAAGGTAAACAAAACATCCCCTTCCGGAGGATGGTCCGATCTTTGGAAAAAAGAAGATTACTGGGCAGTGTGGTTGGGTCTCGGGGTAGTTCTTATTGCTATTCTTTTATGGTCTTTTGGAAGTAATATTATGAAAACTATTGCTGTTTCGATACCTAGTTGGAGTGAGTTTGGTGAGCCTACCGCTTTTCTGGGCCAAAACATCGGCAATATCATCTTGCTTTATCTTTGTTTTTTAGCAATTTTTTCTTTAGCTGTTAAGGTTTTAGGATATGACGTAAAACAGTTTGCTATCGGCTTTACTGTACTTTATGTACTCAGTGTCATTGTTACAATTTTTGGATCCTGGACATTAATGAAAAAGTGGAACTTAGAAGCACCCCTTTTAGCACTTGCTGTCGGACTTATTTTAGGTAACTTTTTAACTATTCCTAAATGGCTGGATGCTGCATTAAAAACCGAATTTTTTGTAAAAACAGGTATTGTATTAATGGGGGCAACCCTTCCTTTTACCCTGATCATGCAGTCCGGTCCGGTAGCGTTTTTGCAAGCTACCATCATTGCAGTAACTACATTTCTCACTATTTATTGGGCAGGAACCAGGCTCTTTGGCTTGGACAAACGTTTCTCCACTTGTCTGGCTGCCGGGGGTTCTATTTGCGGGGTATCTGCTTCCATCGCCATCGGCGGCGCGGTAAAAGCTGAAAAACAACATGTTTCCGTAGCAATTTCCCTGGTGGTCGTGTGGGCAACGATCATGATTTTTTCCTTGCCGATCTTGATTAAGGCTTTGGGTATTCCGGACGGTCCTGCGGGCGCTTGGATCGGAACCTCAGAATTTGCCGATGCAGCAGGTATTGCTGCTGCTGCAGCAATTGGTGAGCAGGCCATTAAAACCTTTACCTTAATGAAGGTAGTTGGGCGGGATATGTTTGTAGGTATTTGGGCCTTTATCATGGCATTGATTTCTGTTACCAAATGGGAAAAAAGAGACGATGGAACAAAGCCGAATGCCGGTGAGATCTGGTCCCGTTTCCCTAAATTCGTTTTAGGATTCTTTCTTGCTTCTATTATTGTTACCCTCTTGATTTCCGGTCTTGATGCCTCTGCTGCTAAGACGGTTGATGCGGGTATTATTAAACCAATTAAAGAATTAAGGAGCTGGGCGTTTATCTTTACCTTCCTTTCTATCGGTTTAACTACTCGTTTCAGGGACTTAACCTCTGTAGGCTGGAAACCCTTTGCAGCCTTTACCACCGGGGTTTTAATAAATGTTCCTCTGGGATATATACTATCGGTGATTATCATGGGCGGTTATTGGGCCTTAGTGAAATAATAAAATAGTGAATCAACCTCAAGAAATTTTAAAATAAGGATGTTGGCCAGGATAAACAGCCAACATCCTTATTTTCACCTGACTAACTTGGCGTAAGTCTCCCACCTCTTTAGGCGGGAGTCAAACGCCAAATAAGTCATGCATTAGCAGTTCTAAAATTCAGATGGAGTAAAAAAATCTCCATCTGAATTAAGAACTTGCGTCAAGATTTCCGATCTGAAAATTGATCGGTAATATTTTTACCTTATTAGGAGAACATTTTAATATCAAGCCGGTTATTTTAATGGTAAAATGATTTAATGAATGCAATTACTAATTGTGGAAATGGGGGAGCACTGTGGACAATACTTCTATTCCCTGGTGGATGCGTATTAGGACGCATGTACTCCTATTTGGCCTGGCTATGTCTATTTTCCCCTTATTTATCCTTAGCAATTTAAGCTTCAATACTGTTAAGCAATATATGCTAAATAGTATTTGGGAACAAAACTTTGAGGGAGTTTCCGTACTGGCGGACGAAGTACAAGAGGTATTTAAGAATATTGAAAACAATTTAAGCTATATTTCTGTAGCTAATGGGGATGCTCTTTTAGGTGATGATGAAAACAAAAGGCAATTAGTTTTTAAAACTTTACTAGATCAGGAACCTTTTGTTGAAGAAATAAGGGTAGCTGACAAAAATTTAACGGTGCTGGATAAAATCCCCTGGGGAAATACAGCTGAATCTGATTTATTTATTCCCTCCCATCAGTCTATTTTTCTGAGCAAAGTTATATTTTCTGAGACTGGTGATCCCAAGATGTATGTAACAACGGCTATTCCGGATCCTAATACAGGAGAAAGAATAGGGTATTTTCAAGTAAAAATTGATTTAAATAGCATCATTGACAATTTTACCGGACATCGGTTGAGTAAAGAAGGGAATTTATATTTTATTGATAAATCCGGTAATTTAATTGGACATACTGAATACAGCCGGGTTTTAGACCGGGAGGATTTTCGGGGAAATCCTGCTGTACAAAACTTTTTGGAAGGGAATGAATATTCCCAGGGCACAGAGTATAAAAACTCTGAGGGCACAAATGTTATTGGCTGGTTTGCCAAAGTGGGTAACCCTGATTGGGGCGTATTTATTGAGCAAACCACCAGAGAGGCCTATCAACCTATTTATAGTTTTACATTGAAACTGCTCATCATTGCCATTTTGATAATGATCATTGGTTCTCTTCTAAGTATTATCTTTGGTTTGAAGCTGGTTCAGCCTTTGGAGAACCTGGAAGGACAGGTTAAGAAAATTATCTCTACAGGCGACATTCAGGAGGAAATTCCTATTGAGAGTTGGGATGAAATCGGCAGGTTGGTCCAATCTTTTAATCAATTATTGTTTCTTTTAGACGAGACTAATGAAAATTTAAAAAACGAAAAAGAATTATTGCGCATCGTTGTTGACGGAATTGGAGCAGGAATGGTACTCCTCGATGAAGAAAGAAATATCGTATGGTGGAATTCCATCTTCGCCCGTTGGTTTGGTGATAAATTAACTGATTTACCATGGAAACTTTCCCTGGAAAAAGATCGGGTCTTTACCGTCAATGTTAATGGAGAACACCGGCACATGCGTCAGATATTGTATGAATTAACACCTGATAAATCCAATAATGCCGCTTACCTATTGCTCCTCGAAGATGTTACTCAACAAACGGAAATGGAAGCCCGGATGATAGAATCGGATAAAATGGCAACTGTCGGTCTTTTGGCCTCAGGGGTAGCCCATGAGATTAATAATCCTCTGGCGATTGTTGCCGCCCACAGTGAGGATTTGCTGGACCGCTTGAAAGAGGAAGATCAGAGTCTGGAGCAGGACGAAATTAAAGCGGGCTTAAATATCGTATTAGAACAAGTTATCCGCTGTAAACAGATTATATCTCGTCTCCTGGGTCTTGCCCGCAAGAGCCATGATAATGATTATGTGGATATTGGGCAATCAAGCGCTCAGGTTTTGGAACTATTAAAGCATCGAGCAAAACAAAAAAACATAAAAATTGTGAGCCAGATTGATGCCGGCCTTTTTGTATTAGGCAACGAAAGTGAGTGGCAGCAGGTGGTTTTAAATATTGTCACCAACGCTCTGGATGCGTCAAATGCTGGAGGAACACTGGAAGTCGCGGCCGGGCGTGACGACAATAATAATGAAGAGATCCATTTTTCTGTACATGATTATGGGCAGGGTATTCCGGAAAAATATCTAAAGAAACTCTTTGTCCCTTTCTTTACCACCAAACCTGTGGGACAAGGAACCGGCCTTGGTTTATTTATCAGTTACAGTATCGTACAAAAGATGCAGGGAAAATTGTTTATTGACAGTACAGAAGGAAAAGGGACCATCGTAGATATTACCTTACCTTCTTATAAGGTGGGTGCATAATTTTATGAAACATTATCAAAAAATCCTCATTATCGATGATGAAGAAGCTTTGCGCTCTATTCTTGTCCAACGCTTAAAGCGCAAAGGTTATGACACAATGCAGGCGGGTACAGCAGAGGAAGGTGCGGCCTGTGTGAAAGATAATTTAATTGATGTTGTCCTCTTGGATTTAAAGCTCCCCGATGGGGACGGGCTGTCTCTTCTTCCTAGAATAAAACAAATGCAGCCGGATATCCAGGTTGTCATGTTAACGGGACATGGTACCATTGAATCCGCCATCGAGGCCATGAAACTGGGCGCTTATGATTATCTTACCAAGCCTTGCAATTTTTCCGAATTGGAAATTACCTTGGAAAAAGCCCAAGAACAGCGGAAGCTCTTAATAGAAAATAAGGGGCTGAGGCAGGTTGTCAGCCGGCAGACCTCAGAACTAAAAATTATTGCAAAAAGCCCGCAAATGTCCCGCCTTTTGGAAATTACCGGCAAATTCGCTCAGGCTGATGCACCGGTACTGATCCAGGGAGAAAGCGGCGTGGGCAAGGAACTATTTGCCCGGGCGATTCACTTGGGCAGTGCTAGGGCTAACCGATCCTACATCCCGTTAAATGCCGGGGCCATTCCGGAAGCATTAATAGAGAGTGAACTTTTTGGCCATGAAAAAGGTGCTTTTACCGGGGCCGGGGGACAAAAAATCGGTCTAGTGGAAATGGCTGATAATGGTACGCTTTTTTTGGATGAAATAGGTGAAATGCCTTTATTATTGCAAGTAAAGCTCTTAAGGTTTTTAGAATCAGGGGAATTTCGCCGGGTGGGAGATACCCGACTGAGAAGAGTTGATGTCCGTATTGTGGCAGCAACAAACCGAGATCTGCAACAAGAAGTTAATCAAGGAAAGTTTCGCCAGGATTTGTATTATCGCCTAAACAGCTTGATTTTGGATGTTCCCCCATTAAGGGAGCGCCGGGATGATATTATTCCCCTGGCCGAATATTTTTTAGAGAGCCGAAGTAAGGTCAACCCTGCCGAAGGAAGTTATCTCTTGTCATCCGCTGCCAAGGAACAATTACTGAAGTATAATTTCCCCGGTAATGTACGGGAACTGGCCCATCTGGTGCAGCGGGGGATGATATTGACCAATGACGGGATAATTGAACCCATTGATATCTGGCCGGAGAAAGTTAAGCCCAAAATAAACAGTCCTCAATTAGTATCTTCCGATCAAGATAACCCTGACTTATCTAATGATAACCGATACCCGACACTTGCGGATGTAGAAAAGAATTATATTTTATCTGTATTAGAAAAAACAGAGGGGAACCGCAACCAGGCAGCGAAATTACTGGACATCAGTGTGCGCAACCTTTACCGAAAAATCCAGAGTTATGGGGTAGAATAAAATGGAGAAACTAACTGTTCCTTCCGGCAAATGGTCGGATCTTTGGCAACAGGAAGATTATTGGGCAGTATGGATTGGCCTGGTTATTGTTTTGGCCGCTATTCTATTTAGGAACACCGGGAATAGTTTTTTAACCTTGCTAGTTTTTATTGTACCTGATTACAGTGATCCGGCTGCAGCAATAAGCTATGTACAAAATCACATGACAGCCCTCTTTGCCCTTTATTTGTTTTTTATGATTTTATTTGCCATTGCGGTAAAGGCCATGGGGCACCGGATAAGCTCTTTTATTGCCGGCTTTACCGTACTCTTTGTCATGAGTGCGGCAATCATCGTATGGGGCTCATGGAGTCTCATGGAAAACTACGGTTTGGAAACACCACTCCTTGCTTTGATTGTTGGTCTATTAATCGGTAATATTTTAAAGGTACCGAAGGGAGTGGACAATGTACTTCATACCGGTTTTTTTGTGAAGACCGGTATTGTCCTAACGGGGGCCACTTTACCATTTACCCTGATCATGATGGCAGGGGTAACAGCTTTTGCCCAAGCATCAATTGTCACGTCAGCTACCTTTCTCACGGTTTACTGGGCGGGAACCCGGCTCTTTTCCTTGGATAAGCGTTTTGCAGCTACTTTGGCTGCCGGGGGATCTATCTGCGGTGTTTCCGCAGCTATTGCCATCGGCGGGGCGATCAAGGCGGAAAAGCAACATGTGTCTATTGCTATTTCGGTAATTATCATTTGGTCAATTTTAATGATCTTTCTCCTGCCTTTTGCCATTAATGTGCTGGATGTTCCGCCGGGACCGGCGGGTGCCTGGATTGGCACATCAGAATTCGCCGATGCACCGGGTATGGTTGTAGCGGCAGCTATTGATGAACAAGCCATTAAGACTTTTACATTGGTGAAAGTAATCGGCAGGGACATGTTTATCGGCATTTGGTGCTTTATTATGGCCCTTTTTTCTATTACCAGGTGGGATAAAAGATTTGATGGGACAAAACCTAATCCCTCGGACATTTGGATCCGTTTTCCTAAATTTATCTTGGGTTTTTTTGTCGCATCAATTCTAATCACAATTTTAACTGCCGTTTCAGATGTAAACAGCTATAATATAATAAGTAATAATATTATCAGCCTTGTGGAGGAGCTGAGAAATTGGACCTTTATCTTTGCTTTCCTCTCCATTGGCTTGACCAGCCGGCTAAAGGATCTTACCTTTGAAGGATGGAAACCCTTTGCGGCCATAGGCATTGGGGTTCTGGTGAATATTCCCATAGCATATCTGCTATCGGTAGTGATTATGGGTAGTTATTGGGCTGGAATTAAGTAGTTTTGATTTTTAAAGGAAGTTAGATCTTTTTGGAAGGAGCAAAATCATGCATCCAGATAATGAAACATGTGTCCAACGAGCTCGATTCTTTTTTCACTTTTTTGAGAAAAAAGATTGGTTACCCGGTGAGAGGCCTCCTCTTGATGATATTGTGAAGAAGAAAAATTTACGCCCGGAAGCAATTCGTAATTTAAATAAATTTCTTACTACCAGATTGGACAGGATTGCGAAAATGATGGAGCTATTGCTGGAAGTCCATGATGATTGGGCTGTTACCGGCAAAAAAGACATGGTATTAATGGAAACCGAAACCTTTGACTTCAACAAAGCGCTGGAGGTTTTAAAACAAAATGGCTTTCATGATGACGAATTTATTTTAAAGGTGGAATACACCCGCAAATGGGGAGTTTTATAAAAGAAAATCAAGTATTAAGGGGAATCGCCTGTTAAAATATCATCTTTAGCTGTGACAAAATAATTTAGGAGGAGTTTTCTGTATGGTCTTTTCTTTGACAAATCTCCTTTGGGTGGTAATCCCCACATTATTGGCTGCTACTATACATAGTGTTACCGGTTTCGGCATGGGTATCGTACTGATGATATTTTTACCCATGGTTTTTTCCATAGGGCAATCGGCGGCTTTGGGCGCGTCCCTGGCAATTCTATCCACCTCTTTGCTGTTTTTTCAATATCGTAAAGCTGCTAACCTAAAATTATTGGTGGTCCCCCTGATCTTTTATTTTCCTGCCTTCTTTGCAGCCTTATCATTGGCCGTCCGCGTCCAATCTGATTTTTTGAAACCAGTATTAGGCATAATTTTTCTGGGTTTGGCTGTCTATTTTATTTTTTTCTCAGGCACATTCACCCTGCAGGCGAATATACAAACTGCCCTGATCTGTACCATGCTCAATGCCATCGTAGATGCCTTTTTCAGCATTGGAGGTCCTTTTATCGTCATCTATCTTCTAGCCGCTACCAAAACAAAAGAAGAGTATCTGGGTACCCTGCAAGCTTACTTTATGATTTGTGCCATCTATGGGGTGACGATGCGCATTCTGAAACATCAGATTACCCCTTCCATGCTTCCGTTAATTGCCGCCGGCATGATCGCCTTGATCATCGGTATTTTTTTGGGCAGCAAGGTAGTAAAGCATATTGATGCACAAATGATGAGGAAATTAGTCTATGGTTTTATTGGCGTTGCCGGCATCATCACATTTCTATCCAGTCTGCCCACGCTGTTTGCCATATTGTCCCTCTATTGATACTGCCAAATCATTAGCTGCTCAGATTTTGTGCTAATTTGCTATTTATGTTGACTCTTAAACTTGAAATCTGTTATTTTAATATGAGAATTGAATTAGGGGGCACTATTTAATGAATAAAAAAGATGTAGCAAGTATTCGCAAAGAATTTAAATTAGATAATACAAAATTAAAACTAGAAGACATTGTAAGTATTTACGTGAAAGGAGACAGCAAACAGATCATCGGCATCGAAAAAGAGTATTTCGGCATGATGGATACTCAAAAACAGGAACTTTATCTCAAAAATTTCAAAAAGCTGCTCACCGGTCCACTTGATACCAAAGTATTTGAGCTTGAGTTTTCCCATAATGAATTAGGGCAAAACCTTACCCAAAAAGCATTGATGGACACCCTGCAGTCAAGTAATTTTATCGAACAAGCAGAAGAACTGGCTCGTAAGATCATTGAGAGCTGTGATTATCAAGATGATTTTGTGGTTTCCTTTTTACGGGGTGAGGTTTTTAAACCAATGAAGCTGGAAAAACGGGAAGATGAATCCGGCATTGATGACCTGGTATTTTCCTTTAATTTTTTTATGGGCAGTATTAATCCGGTAACGGTACCCCAAACGGCTCTCAAATTTGATTTTGAAGGCAAGGTATTTAGAGCGGCTCTGCCCATGGACGTAATTATCAACTTAAATGCTCCCTTAGACGGGTTTATGTTTCCCTCCTGGAATGATCAGGCAGCGGATGTGAATAGAGTAGTTTATTACTCTAATAAAGCAAATAAACCGAATATGGAGTTTTTGGAGCAGGTTTTGGACTGCGATTTTCATGCTACTGCCCAATTAGAAAAGGAGCAGTTTTTTGAAATCGTGCAGGAGGTTGTGGGTATTGAGATTGAAGCAGAAAAGATCGCAAGTATTTATGAAGGTGTGAACTACATTTTGACGAGGAATGAAGAGGAAGAGAACCCCGAAAGTGCCGCTGTGGGCTTAAAGGATATGGAGCAAATTCTGCACGCCAGCGGGGTAGAAAATACCGAACATCTTGAGACTGCTTTCATGGATATCACAGGTACGGACAACTATGAGTTTAAAGCATCCAACATTGTGCCCAAATTTACCGGGAAATCGATTAAAATCGAAAATGATACGGTGAGCATTGCCATCAGTCCCCAAGACCTGAAAAACATCAAGCAAGTCAAAAAAGATGGTCGGAAGTACTTGCTTATCGAAATTGATGAAACGGTAAATCTAGAAGGGTTTGAGTTAAGCACGGAAGCTTTAGAGGCTTTATGAGGCTTTATAAGGAAACCCGACTTATGGCACCGGTGGAAATCTTAGTTGCACTTATCCTTTTAATCTTAAAATTTATGCTTTCTGAAAGTACAAAAAGAGGATACCAGACAACCTGGCTATCCTCTTCTCATTGATCGTGCATCGTAATCATTTGCTTTTTTAACAGAGATCTTTTGCGCTTTTTAATCGAAAACCTCCAGCACTTCTTCCATTCTCCGCCTTGTCTTTGGCCGATGATCCCTGTTTTTATAGCCAAAGGCAATCATGCAAGACAGCCTGAAATGTTCAGGATCATAGACCCCTTCTTTAATCAGAATCTCCTCCACCTCTTCCCGGTCAAAGCCCTCGATGGGGGTTGAATCCACACCCAAGATGGCCGCAGCGGTCAGCATATTGGTAAAGGGAATATAGGTTTGTTTGCAGGTCCAGTCAAATAATGCTCTTTCACTTTCCATCAGCTTAAAATCTTTTTCCTGGAAATTCTTAAACTTTTCCGTTCGGGCCGGGATCTGATCATCAGGAAACTGCTGAATTTCCTTGGTAATATATTGAATATATTCGGAATCATAGCGCATATCCTGATTGCTCCGCGCCAGAATCAGTACAAAATGGCTGGCGCCGTCAATGGATTTTTCCGCCCCCCAGGAATATGGTCTTATTTTTTCTTTGATTGCTTGATTATTCAGTAAGACAAATTTCCATGGTTCATAGCCCATGGAACTGGGCGAAAGTCTGCCCGCCTCCATGATCACCATAAAATCCTCATCTGCTACTCTCTTTTCCGGGTCATAGCCTTTGCATGTATATCTATTTTGAAAGGTTTCTAAAATAAATTTTCTTGCCTCCTGCATTCCAGATCACCCCTTTAAACCATTAATTGTAAGGCTTGGGCAAAGTCATCGATGAAAAGATCACATATCTCCTTCATTTCTGCTTCTTCCTTACCCCGGTTGGAATCGTCCCGCACCCCAACGACATAAAAACCGGCTTCCTTTGCCACCTGACAAGCCAGCAAAGAATCTTCAAAGACCATACATTCCTTTGGTTCCATGTGAAATCTTTGGGCGCAATGGATAAAGATCTCCGGGCTGTCCTTGGTGGTCTTTAGCTCGTCAATGGTAATGATATAATCCAAAAATTGATCGGCCCCTGTTCTTTTTACGGCTGCTTCCGCAAAATCCCGCATATTGGCGGTTGCCAGGCAAATTTTTAGACCCTTCTTGGATAGCTGCTCCATAAATTCAAATACATGGGGCTTTAACTGAATTTTATCTCGATAAATTAAAGCTACCTCGTCTATCATAAATTTAAAAATTTCTTCCGGGGAGGCCTCCAAATGGTATTCCTTTTTGATATAGGATGCCCCATCCCGGAAACCTTTGGGCTTAATCTCCCGTAACATGTCATCATTGGGACTGATGCCGTGCTTTGCCAAAAGCTTCTTCAGCATCTCATCAATATAATTCATCGAAGTTACAATGGTGCCGTCAAAATCAAGGATAGCTAATTTTTTCTGATTCATTTTATTATTTTAATCCATTTCATTTTTTTTGATTCATCAAATTCCAAGACTCTCACTTCATCCGACCTTAATTCGTCAATTCAAAGATGGATTTATGAGGATCATAAATCCCCCACTGATCAATGGCCGCTTTTAATTCCCCATGTTCTTTGGCATAATCTGACAAAGGAATGTTCTTCATGGCCGCCTCTGCTGCCTGATTTAAGGCTTTGACACCTGCTTCCAAACCCAGGGGATGAGCATGCATCCCGGCCCCGGCGCCAATGACAATATCGTTGCCCAAATCCTGCATCATCGCCGGGATCATGCCCGGATGAATGCCGGCACAGGGACTGGGGAAGGTTGGTTTCAGATCATGGAAAGGAGCCTGTAATGCCTGGGCGACCCGCACATATCTTTCCTTCATCCCGGGAACTTTACCATAGGCACTGTTGTAGACGACAAGATCCGCACCGTCTAATCTCATAAATTTACCGTGCACCAAATGGGAGGACAGTCCGGTATTTTCCCCCAAATACATGGCTCCGGCAAAGCAGGGATGGGCAAGGAGGGGCACATTGATCTCCGAATCTTCCGCCAAAGCTGCCAAACTGCCGTATCCTGAAGCATGCACATTTAACATCAAGGCTTCCGCCCCCAGCTCAAGGGCTCTTTTTGCTTTTTGCAGCATAATGTCCTGGCGATTGGTGATATTGGGGAAATAAAGGACTTTTTTGCCGGTCTCCTCATAAACTTCGTGCACAACCTGAACACAGGCTTTAATGCGGTCTTCCAAAGGCGCATGCACCGGATCGGCAATTAATTCGTCATCTTTAATAATATCTACTCCGGCTAAAGCCAGTTGTCTGAACTGTCTTTTGATTACATCGACGGGAATCCCGGTGCAAGGCTTGATCATGGCCATTACGGGCGGCCTTTCTTCGATGTTCAATAATTTCCTTAAGCCCTGAATCCCAAATTTCGGCCCTTTAAAGCCGGCGGTAAAGCTCTTGGGAAATTCCAATTCCAATAGCTTTAAATTATTGGTCATGGAAATATTGCCGAATACCGTGCTTAAAAGCTCCGGCATTTGATGGCCGATATTTTTCCAGGGGAAAGCGATTCTTACGATGCAAGACTTTTCTCCTTCCGGTGCATAAGCCTCATATCCGGGGACGGGAAAGACGCCGATAACCCGACCCACGTGTTTCCGTCTCACTTCTGGTGTTTCATCGGGTACCGGCATCCATGTGCCTGTTGTCTGCTCTACCGCCACTGCTCCGGCCCGCATTAAAAAGTCACTGGTCTCCGCTTTCATTAAATAGGTGGCCACAATAAATTCGTCTAAGTTCAATGATTCTGGCTGACAAAAAATAATGGGATCATATTTTGTATGCATAATCTTTGCACGCTCCATTCTTATGAATTTTTATTTAATACAGGATTGCTTTTAAACAATTCCTCCTGATACCTGGCTAAATCGTCATCATTTTCGTGATTCTTCATGGTTGGATCCAATTCCAGCTCCCGCAAATATGAACATACATTAAAAGTATCTGACATTTGAACCTTTAATAATCCCTGATGACAATAATAGGCATTTCGATAATAAATGGCATGGGCTTTATTGGGCTGATATGTTTTATCCGGAATTAGCAATTGGGCCAAGGTTTCTTTGATATCGGAAATATCCCCCACAGCATAAGCTGCCACCAACGCGCTGGCCAGTGTAGCACCTTCTTTTCTCTTTAATGTTACACCTTTGGCACTCAGGGCATCTGATTTGATTTGATTCCAAACATCACTTTTACTGCCCCCTTCAGTGAAGATCACGTTATTAATATCCACACCTACATTTCTGATTTTGTCTGTAAAAGTGACATATTCATAGGCGATGGATTCCAGAATGGCCCGCCACAGAACTCCGGTATCGGTAGCACTGGACATATTTAAGAAACATCCGGTGGCATTGGCTGCTTCATTACATCCCCCTTGTAAATAGGGGAAAAACATGGTGCCATTAGATCCCGGGGGAACATTTTCTGCCAGGGCATTGGCTTCTTCATAAAAACTATTATCCCCGGTCCGGCCGATGACTCTGTCCCGAAACCACTGGAGGGACAGTCCCCCGGTGCGAATATAACCCCAGTAATAGTAGGTATCCGGTAGTGTTCCCGTAGTGAAGTACAAACCGGAATTGCGGCTTAGTTCCTCATTGATGCCATCCACCATCACACCGAACATGGCGGCGGTTCCCGCCACATCAGCAGCCATACCCGGTGACACAATCCCGCAGCCTAAGAAGGACTGCATGGTATCTCCGGCACCTGCCACAATGGGAACGCCCTGGGGCAGTCCGGTAAATTCTGCGGCCTCTTGGGAAAGATTGCCCACGATATCCCAGGGTTTTACGATGCGGGGCAATATCTCCATCGGGATGCCAAACATGTCCATCTGTTTCCGGGACCAGGTCTTTTCTACAGCGTTAAAGCCGATTAACCAGCCGGAGATGGTGCTCCAGTCGATAAACATATCCTTGGCTTTTAATCCGGCTAATTTAGATAAAACATAAGGCCCGTTATTCATGATTTTGGCACCGTGTTTTTTAAATGCTTCATGATTTTTTAAGAGCCACATGGCGATGACAGTGGGCTGTAACGCCTCAACAATGGAGTTGCCGCTTTCTTCAATCCAAATCGGTTCACAATTTTCTTTAATCCACTTTGCTTCTTTTTCTGCCCGGGAATCCAGATAGGGAATAAATGGAGTGATGGCATTGCCCTCTTCATCCACCCCCACAACCCCGCAAATGATCCCATCACCACAAATTGCCCGTACATCTCGGGGATCGATACCGCTTTTGGTTAAGCATTGTTTGATGCCATTTAATGCTGATGTCACATAAGCATCAGCGTCCAACTCTGCCCAGCAGGGCTGAGGATATAATATTTCATTTGCTGTAGCATGTTGAGCAACACTATTAAAATTTTCATCATAAAGCACAACTTTGGTGCTTTGGGTTCCGCAATCGAGGCTGATATAGTATTTCATCTAGATCCCCCTTAACATTTTTGCTTTCATTTCTTTTATTTATTGTAACAATTCCCTGGCTGTCTCTGAGTTGGTACAAAAAATATCAATGATCCCTCCCTTTAAAGCAGCCCGTATGGCTTCTGTCTTTCCCAGTCCCTCGGCGGCAGCTATAACACAGGGACATTTTTTGATGTGCCTGATTTTTGCACCTAAAAACATATCGCTCTGTTCCTTTAGAATTTCGTTACCCTCTGCATCAATAAAGGAACCGGCAATAATTGCCTGTGCCCCCTTTTGATGGGCCGTTAAAATTTCTTCATTACTGATATCGCATTGACTAAGGCTGGATTCAGTGGTAGTTTGTCCTATTCCGGTAATAATGATGTCCAGTTTTTCGTAGGCTTCAAAAACCGGTTTGATGGCCGGATTATTGATTAATTCTTTTCTGATTTTTTCTTCCCGGATAACCATGGGCGTACTTAATACCATATGACCGGCATTCAAACGTTCGGAAAATCTTCGGCAATTATTATTGGCATACCAGTCGATGCCCCGGGATGTCGCCCCGGCCAGCAAGGGAATAAATTTCAGATCTTCACTATTGTGAATCATCGTATAGCTGGAGCACATTGCCAGTGTTTTGCCGGCGGAGATGCCAATATAGTCACCTGGACGTACTTTTGATGAAACAACTCTGGATAGTTCTTCGGCAATTGCTCTTAATGGTTCCTTGCCGTAGGTATCTACCACCAGGACATCGGAAAGATGAAATTTATTTTTAATATCATCGGCTAATTTGTAAGCTTCAGAAAAAGGATCCTTGACGGTAATGGAAACAATGTTTTTTTCTCTGGCTTCAGATAAAATCCTGCTCACTTGAGGCCGGGAGATATACATCTTCTTGGCAATTTCACTTTGACTTAAACCTTCAAGATAATATAATTTGCTAATATCTACCATCAATTTCAACCTGGTTGAATCCATCAAATCACATCTTTCAGCAAGTGTTATGATCATTCTAACTAAAATTATACTATAAGAAAAAGCATTCTTCAATCATTTGTGCACTTATGAACATTTGTGCAATAAAACAGAGGGGGTAAAACAGGGGACGGTTCTTTGTTCGATGATGCTCATCGAACAAAGAACCGTCCCCTGTTTTACCACTGTATAACCTTTAGAAATTAAGACCGTTTAATAGCTGCTCTACCAGCAGAAGACTCCCCTGGATACCTAAATGGGTTTTGGGGATCACATCGAGATAGCCCAGGCTGGGCAGTTCAATTTCGATGCCGCTGAAGATCTGCTCCTGTAATTTCAGCTGGGCAATGGTACTCCCGTTGGACAAGACAATATCGCTTTTGGCTGCAAAAATATCCCGCTGCCAGGCAGACTCCAGGTGGTGCTCCTTTAACAAATCCTGCACTTGTTCTTCATATAAACCAGGATCATCCTCCGGGAGATTTAGGCTTGTCGGCACCATGCCCAGGTATTGAAAAAGAAAATCCGTATAAGCCAGGAGGGCTGAGGACGGGGCTTCAACTGCGAAGGTCGTTCCCTTGGGCAGTCCGGTCAGAGCATATACATTGGAAATCGGAATATAGGCGTCGGCCCGGGCTTTTTCCAGGGCCGAGATCAAGGAACGGCTTGTAAAGGATGCTCCCCCGGCCAGGCTCTCCTCCCTTAAAACTCCTTCAAAATAGGACTGAGTCAGATCGAAGCCGATGGGCAGCCCCCTGTCAAATAAAAAGTAGGGCATCCCCAAAGCTTCTTGCAGATATTTTGCCACCTCCAGACCTAATTCCGGATAGAGGATCACATTCAGGTCGGCCTGGGGAATTTTTTTGATTTCCTCCAGGCTGGTATCTGCGCACAAAACACAATTGATCTGGAGACCGCATGCATTGAAAAGCCGTTCCATTTCCTGAATATCTCCTAGAAAATATTTATTGTAAATGGAAATTCCGATTAAGTTGACCAAATTGCCCTGTTTCTTGCCCGGTGCTGTTTCTAGAGGAAGACTTTTCAACAAGACAATCAATGCATCCTGAAAGCCACGATAAAAGTTTTGGGAATATCCGGGATTCTCGATGGTAATCACATGGGAATGGTGAATTTTTTTGGCGGCAATCCCAGCCAAATCGTCTCCGATTAAAGCAGCCCCGGGTGAATTGACGATCGCCACTAAATCCTGATCCTGTTTGTCAATATAATCTAATAAATCATTCAGTTTCTCCCCGCTGCCATATACATAATCATAGCTGTCCAGATAGGTACAAGGTACTCTGGGTTGTTTAAAATAAAATTTATCCGGATAGTTCAGGGGGTCGAAGGATGTTTGCCTGGGAAAGCGGCTGTCGGAAATAGCGCTGTGGTAATATTTGCAGCCTGTAGGCCCGTTGATAATCACCACGGACTTGTTGATGCCTTCCAAAGCAAAAACGATGCCCGATAAACTATCGGGTGTGATATTTTTGGAATAATATTTCATCTTTTTTCCACCCTTCCACCAGATTTATCTGCATAAGCTTGGCCCATCTTTTGGCCAAGCACAATCCGGAAAAGAAACCCACATCGGGGGTATAGGGGATGGTATCGGCCACCACCTTCCCTTCCAAATCGGAAATGGCATAATTGGACAGGAAAAGATCCGGCCTTAGTTCTTGAATATCCTTTTCCCGGGCTCTCGGATCATATTTTTCCTCCAGGGGAAATTGACCGCCAAAGCGAGTCACAAAAACAGCATCCTGAGAAAAATCCAAAATGCCGACCTTTACAATCTCCATCCCGGCATCCAGGGCCACTTCCAAAAGCCAATCCAGTTGATGGTTGTAGGCAACCACCATTAATTTTTTCCCTTTTAGCACCTTTTTCAATGCTTCTATTTCACGCCGGTAAACCGCTTCATTGTCCGCAATAACTTGAGGCAGCAGATGGGTCTTATGGAAAAAATCCGCCACCTTGGCCAGCCAGTTTTTCGTTTCATAAAAACCGATGGGGAACGGATCATCCAAAAAAACCGCCCCATACTCCTTTTGAAAAAAGCGTTTTAGCAGCCGCCCGGTATAATCCTGGTGGGCCAGGATATTCAAAGGCGCCCTCATAAAATTCCGGATCTGATCCACAGTGGTTTCGCACAAATAACGGCAGTTGACCGTGATGCCTAAAGGGGTCAGTAAATCTGTAATGGCAGTGAAATTATCAGGGGTGTTTTTGGCCACCACCTTTTCCGAGATGATGTTTACGGTATCCGGCAAGGGAGATGCTTCCCGGTCAATCAAAGCTTTGGCAATGTTGAGATAGGCCAGGATCATGCCCTGAAGATAATCTCCTCCGATATTGCCGTCGGTGACAATGGGGATAACAGGTAGATCTTCTTCCTCCAAAGCGGCCATGGCGGTAAGGTCATCTCCGATGATGCCTGAAGGACAGGTACTGACCAGGATCACCGCCTTGGGCTGATCTCTTTTGGCCTCCTCTACCTTTCCCTTGAGCAGCTGGGCACCGCCAAAGACCATGGTTTTTTCATCCATTTTTGTCGACATCAGATTTGGGGCGATAGATACAGGCAAAAGGCTGCCCCGTTCGAAAAGGCCCCTTCTGCCGCAAGAAGTCACCCCTTGATAGGTAATATAAGTGCAGCTTTTCGGCCCATGGGCCACGACAATGGCATCCTGCACATGGACACTTATGGTAACAGCCCCATTAAAGGCACAGCCCCGCAGGGGTTCCTGGGAAACAATGCTCTTGGAAAAATATTGATCATCATCCAGTTTGGTAGGGTATGCCTCTGCTCCCGCCATAATTTCTGACGGGGCAGCATCCTCCCTTTGCTCCGGTTTTTTAGGAACCGGGGACTGCTCCAGTCCTAAGACAATCTTTTCTAATTCTTCATCTGTTAAAGGCTTGGCAGCATACAATAGGGGACCTGCGATAATCTTTTGAGCCAGTTCCTTAAAGATCCCGGCTAGGGGCGAATGACTCCATCCTTCCACGATAGTCTGCCCGGTTTTTTCACCCAGGGCAAATTCATCCCTTCTGGGAATGACCGCAAAGACAGGCAGCTCCACCGCCTGGGCAAAGCCTTCCACCCGTTCCTTTTCACCCTGCACGTTACGCATATTCCAAATCAGTCCGGCCACCCGTTTTTTACCGTAATCGTAATTTTTAATACCCCGCAAAATATTATTGGCCGCATAGAGGGACATGAACTCTCCTGAGGTAACGATATAAATTTCATCGGCATATTCCTCACGAATAGGTACGGCAAATCCTCCGCAGACCACATCCCCCAGCACATCGTAGAGCACCAGGTCATAGGCGCGCTTCTGCAGATTCAAGGCATTGAGCAGTTCAAAGGTGGATAAAATGCCTCTCCCCGCACACCCCACCCCGGGCTCGGGGCCTCCCGCCTCAATACAGTCAACGCCGCCAAATCCAGTGCAGAGGATATCACTCAATTGATAATCCATAGGATTGGTGTTCTTCAGATAATCCAGTACGGTTTGAATTTTTTGACCTTTGAGCAGCAATCGGGTGGAATCATGCTTGGGATCACAGCCGATTTGCAGCACATGCCGGTCTGCTTGGGACAAAGCGGCGGAAATATTGGCGCAGATGGTGGATTTGCCGATGCCGCCTTTGCCGTAGATGGCAACCTTTTTCATAATATCACTTCTTTTTTATGGTTATTTTTAAAACTCTTTGTTCACTTCTTCAGGATATCGGGAAACTTTCCTTTTAACTGGTCCAGTGTTACATCTTTTAAACGGATGGTTTTCATTTCTCCCTTATTTCCCCCGGCTAAGACATCCCCATTGGGTAAGAGAAGCAAAGCGGAGACATATTGATTAAAGCCTAAAATCTTTTGACCAAGTTTCCAGGAATTTTCCTTATCAGGAATGCGGCTCAGGATTTGCATGGCACCGAAGCTTCCCCCCACCAACACCTCATCCGGTGATAAAAGCAAAAAGCCGGCAACATAATGATCAAAACCTGTGATTTCCTGAAGGATTTCCCAGGTATTTTTGTTTTGGGCATTGTGTCCCAGGATTTTGATGATACCGTCGCTTCCCCCCATGAGCACATGGCCCTCCGGCAGCAGCAAAGCCGTGGTGATATAGCTTTGTTTACCATCAACAGTTTCCTGTACCAGCCAATTATCACCAACATCAGGATTATGCCGGAGAATTTTTATTTCTCCTTTATATCCGGCAATGAGGATCCTCTCCTCCGGCAGCAATAAGGATACTGTTGAGACAGCTTCCATGGTTTGGTGGATTTTCCAGATGTTACTCCCCTCGTCAAAGCGGATGATTTCCACTTCGCCCCGAATTCCCCCCACCAATACATCCCCATTGGGCAGGAGCAATAAATTTTCCACATAATGGTCACTGCCCTCAATCTCTTGCTTTATAATCCATCGGCCTTCCTGCCCGGGGTCGGGACCCAGCACTTTCAACTCCCCGGAGACACCCCCCGCCAGTACATCACCGTCAGGCAGGTGGATGGCAGTATGGGAATAATCATTAAACCCGGTAATGATTTGGCCGACCTTCCAGCCGAACTCATCTTGAGATGGGGGGCTGAGAACTTTTATGCCCTCCTGACTACCCGCCACCAGAATCTGGCCATCGGGCAGCAATAATAAATCGTGGATATAAGCATCAAATGCACTGAGACTTTGGTCCACTTCCCACAAGCCTTTAATGAGGGCTGGATACTGGGCCTGAAAGGCAGGCAGCAGTTCCGTCAGGATCCGGTCTTGTTCCCCCTGCACCTGGGTCATCTTTTCCTCAAATTCAGGGGTCAAGTAACCGCTATCATTTAACTGCCGATACAGTTCTTCCAGTTCATCCAGCAGACCTTTGTATTTGATCATCATTTCTTTTAATGTTTGAACATTCATGATCTTAGCTCCTAACTCCCATATCCTTTAAAGCATTTTTTAATGTTACGGTTAACTTCTCCGGCAAACTTTTTAAATCTTGCCCGATAGCAATGCCCAGTTGCAGGCCGGGGATATTGTTATTCCAGACCTCATTGAAAAGATAACTTTCCGTTTCATTTACTTCCCCGATCTGAAAACCAAAAACGTAGATCCCCATCTGGATCAATTGTTGAATGCGTGCCGCCGTTTCCAGGGGATGGTCCGGTTCCCCATCGGTGATTTCGAAAATAATTTTTTTCAGTTTTTGATTCTTGAGCATCAGTTTATCCTTAAGGCTTAAGGTGTTTAAGATATCTGCCAATGTCAGAGCATCATTGGTGCAGCCCTTAATGGCTCTAATTGCGGTAATGGACTTAATAATATCCGCCTCATTTTTTTGAAAGCGCTTGCTTCTCTCAAACTCCTTAACCTTTTGAAAACCGGTGCCAAATAAATATACTTCGGAATAAACCTTGAGCTTATTGTTGATTTCCTTCCGGGTTTCATCCAGATAAATATTAAAATCCTTGATGGACAGCATGGTTAAACAGGCGGCTTGCTTGGCGGCAATGATTTTATTTTGGTCCATGGAGCGGGAACAGTCAATCACAAAGGAGACCTGGATGGTTTCTGGCTTTTCGATGGCGCTGGGCTTGACCTCCACTTCATCAAAAATCAAAGGATGGTAACGGATCCCTTTCAATTGATTTTCAATAATATTGGGATACTCCCCCACAAAGCTGTCTACATTTAATCGTCCCCGACGCTTTTTATCCATAACAATGTCATCGTATTCAATGGATCGTTCCACTAATTCCTTCCAAAACATTCTCATGCTGTTGCGGTAATCCGTGACGCTGGCTCGGATGCTCTCATAATCTGTACGCTCCAGGGAGGCAATTCCGTGTTTTTGATCAAACTCAGCCTTTGCTTTTTCCCGGTTATGAGCCTCCCTTTCTTCGGGACTCATATTGTTGTAAGTATCCTGTTTGGCAAACTCCTCCAGAATTTTCTTAATCTGCTCCTGGGAGATGGCTTCTTGCTTCGGATCCCCTTGGGGGCTGTTTTTAAAGGGGTTAAAATCTTCACCTTGATTTGTCTCTTCCTCAGATAATACCCCGGGATCCTCCTCCTTCCTCTTGGATCGGCCCCGGGAATTTTTTTTAGTTCGGGAGGAATCCGGTGCCCCAATAATGTCGGAAAAAGGCAGACCGCGTAGTTCATCATATAACAATTCCAGATACATGGGCTGGATGATATGACGAATAATTTGATAGCGCTTTTCAGTGTCCGTTAATTTGCCGACTCGGGGTTTTAAATTTTCGTCAACAATTTCTCTTAAATCCCTGCCCAGGATTTTTTTGTTGATCAGGGCCAAAACCTGAGGATCCACCCGGGTGATGTGGGCAGCGCCGCCTTTCAGTTCATTTTGAAACAGATAATAGATTAACTGCTGATGTTTAGGGAGAGTCATCAAGTTCTCTTGGTCATAGCCTAATTTTTGGTATAAGCTGGCCACATGATGATAGCCTTCGGCGGTAGCATAATAAGGGCTGCGTTTCCGTACCAGGTCGTTGACATAGATATCATCGAAAACAGTGTATAGGGTATAAAGTTCCTGATAGGCAAAATCAGTGACCAGATCCTGATCAGGCAAAGGCTGGTCATCCCTGTTTTTTTCCGCCATGATCTCTGAAATGTGGTTGCCGGCTCCCTCTGCCCCTTGCTCCAGCTGTTCAAAATGCTTTAAGTAGGCACGGGGATTTTTGCGCATATCGATAAAATGACCCAGCTCGTGATAAAAGGCGAACTTGGTTTCTTCAACGGAATAGCCCTTTTCGATAAACCACAGGGCCGGAACAACCACCTTGTTCTCCTCCGGCTCGAAGGAGAAAACTTCCGCATCCGCCGATGCCTGGTAGGAAATAGAGGCATCCCCGGCAAAAGTCACTAAATCTCGGCTTTCCCGGCGGATCATGTCTTTCACCTGGGACAAGGAATTGCGCAGGCGCTCTTTTCTGAGCAACTCCTCCTTGATTGCTTCCTGTTTAATTTGCTCTTCTTCCCTTTGAGGGTTATTTTCTTGATTCATTTTTTGTTCTCCCATATTTTTGCCCGCCCTTCCTTATTTCAGGCAGACTCTTTCCGGCAAAAGGTCAGCTGATATCCTTGCTAAGTTTCTCCAAAGCTTTTTCAGTTAAATGCAGCTCTTCCATCTTTCCGGCAAAATCGGCATATCGATCCATTTCAATTTTTTCTCCCATCGGTTCATCAAAAGTTATTTCCGGATAAATTTGACGGGCAGGCATCGGTCCGTATAAAATTTCAATCATTTCCCGAGGTGTTTTAATTTCCTCCGGTTTGCTGCGATATCGATATTCCGTTGATCTGATTTCATCAAACCCGGTTAAAGTTGAGCCCACAGGTTTTACCTGCACATTCCATCCTTCGTTTTTTTGGAAAAAGCCAAAGCGTAAAGCCTGAGAAAAAATATAGCTTTGATCATCAGGATTGGTAATACTGGACAGAAAACCTTCCCACAAGGCTTTATCCAGGTCCTTTTCCTGGCCGGCATTCCATTGCTTTAAAACCCGCAGCACGTTGCGGATGGACAAAACGGAGCGTTCCAAGCGCGGTTCCAGAGCATCACCGGAGGATGTGGCTTGGGCCTGGCTGTCTTTCCATTTGCCGGAGAAAACATCCTGGGTGGTGCGAGCCAGCTGGGCCAGCTTAAATAGCTTATCAATGTACCGATCAATTTCCGGCAGCTTTAAAGCCCCGGAACGATCAGCCAGGACGGCAATCATAATATGGAAAAGCTCATTTTTTTCCGGATCCGTTTGATTATCCCAATTGCCCTCGTCTGTTTGAGGCAAATAATCATATTCAAAAATATCCAGGCGGGAGGCAAAGGCTTCATTAAAATCATGGGTACCGCTGTATCCGACAAAATTACTGCTTAAATTCCCGGTTCCGGTGATGGAAAAACCGTCGGCAATGACAATACGGTCGCCGCCGGGAATATAAGTGGTCTGACCCGGTGAGCTTTGAATCACGTCATTTAAGGAGATCAAAACGGCATTGGGAATGGTATTGATCTCATCAATAATTACGGGTCTGCCCTCTTTTGCCCCTCGGTAAATTTCTTTTTCGATTTTTTCGATTTCCGTGCCAAAAGCCTGGTTTTTCAATTTATAAATCTCCAGGATCTTCCGGGCCGCCGCTTTTTCCGTCTGCCTGCGCAATTTATCCGACATTTTACTTAAGGCACGGTGATTCTCTTCTTGCCATGCCCCATATTCCCGGTTAAGATCCTCCATATGCTCCAGGATGGGCTTGTTGTCATATTTGGTTAATTTTAAGCCTTTTTCAATAAATAAATCCTGGGTCGATGTGTTTCTGGATCCGGAAATAAACAAAGGGGTGAATTTTTCCACGGCTTCCGGATCGCCGCTTTCAAAAGCTTTTTTATATTCCTGCACTTGATGGTAATAAATATTACCGTATTTATTGACCTTTTCTTCCTTGGTTTTGTTTTGATTGTTTTTCAGCCACTTGACAAAAGCCTGGTCCGCTGCCTGCACAGCATGCTTATGCATCAGGTATTCTTTGGCGGTGACAATGGCCAGCTCGGTTTTACCGCCCCCTAGATGCCCGTGGATAAAGGTGGCTTGTCCCTCATTCATATTGGTCAGCATTCTTGCTTTACATATTTTTACATGAGCGGTCTGTACTAAATTACCTTTTTGCACTTCTTCAATATAGTTTCTGTATTCCAGGGCATTGATGGCAAAATAAGCATCAGGATTGGTTTTTTTTAGCTCAGAGCGCTGATCCTGTGTTTCCAGGATCTCCTGAACCAGGCTATTGGTGGGCTCTACCCTCAGGTTCAAGGTCCGAGGATACTTCTTGAGAATCAGTTTCCGCTCTTTATCCAGCATGATTTCGGCAAAAACCAGCTTGTTTTTTAATTTTTTATCTGCCCGGGCTGCCGCCAGCATATTCCCTTGGATCATTTTTCCCAGCTGATCCGCCTGGGAATCCTGGTGATAAGCAGCATTATCTACCCCGACATCCTTGATTTCCCGCACCTCTCGATGATCATCCCCGGTCAGGTAAAGAGCACGCAGGAGATCCCATGCTTCCCGATCTTCAGGGTTTTTGACGGTTTCGATATAATTTAAGGATTTTCGTGCCAGTTTAGCTTCAATAAGTTTTTTATTTTGTGCCTCGATCTGGTCTTCAATGCTCCGCCATAATTGCAGTTCATCAGATCCCAAAGCATCTTTGTGGATTGATTTATTACTCATCTTTTTCCCCCCATCGTCAATTTTTCACCCTCGGGCATTTTAATAATTTAATAATTTAATTATAATATTTTTTTAAATAAACTGCCATGTTTACGCAAGATCTATCTATCATCTTGATAATTAAACTTCTGCACGAAAAACAAATACCCTGCCAACAGGCAGGGTATTTTTACTTCTCAGTCCTCCATGGTACTCAAGTCACCTGTAGGCAGCTTTAATTCCCAGGCTTTCAGCACCCGTCTCATTATTTTACCGCTGCGCGTCTTAGGCAGTTTGTCGATAAATTGAATTTCTCGCGGGGCTGCATGAGCAGATAAGCTTTTTTTCACGAAGGATTTGATATCTTCTTCTAATTCTTCGCTGGCCGCATACCCTTCTGCTAAGGCAATAAAGGCTTTGATAATTTCTCCCCGCAGGGGGTCCGGTTTGCCGATTACCCCTGCCTCGGCCACGGCAGGATGCTCCAGTAAGGCACTTTCCACTTCAAAGGGGCCTACTCTTTCCCCGGCGCTCATGATAACATCGTCAATTCTGCCTTGAAACCAAAAGTAACCGTCTTCGTCCATGTATGAAGAATCCCCGGAAACATACCAATCTCCCGGCATGAAATAGGACTCATATTTTCCTGGATTGTTCCAGATACTGTGCATCATGGAGGGCCAGCCTTTTTTGATGGCCAAATTCCCCATTTGATTAGGGGGCAGGATCTGACCCCGGTCATCAACAATGGCAGCGGTGATGCCGGGAATAGGTTTGCCCATGGAGCCGGGTTTGATGTCCATAGATGGATAATTACAGATCATTTGCGTACCTGTTTCCGTCATGAACCAGGTATCGTGGATTCTTTTCCCAAATACCTTCATGCCCCATTTGATCACTTCCGGATTTAAAGGCTCACCCACGCTTAAAATATGGCGCAGGGAAGATAAATCAAATTTTTTGATCAGTTCATCTCCCGCACTCATCAGCATGCGAAAAGCGGTGGGAGCACTGTACCATACGGTTACTTGATATTTTTCAATGGTCCCGTACCAATTTTCCGGATTAAAGCGGCCGCCGATGACGATATTGGTCGTTCCTGTAAGCCAGGGTCCAAAGATGCCGTAAGTTGTGCCTGTAACCCAGCCCGGGTCGGCAGTACACCAGAAAACATCGTTCTCCTGCAAATCCAAGACCCATTTTGCCGTCTGATAATGCTGGATCATGGCATTATGTACATGTAAGACGCCTTTCGGTTTCCCGGTAGAGCCTGAGGTATAGTGGAGCAGCATGCCATCTGACCGGTCCATCCATTCTATGTCCAGTTCTTCACTCATCCCATCGATATGTTTTCTGCAATCGATAAAGGGACCGCCCTCCTTGGCGTCTGCACCGATAAGTACAATATGCTTTAAATCCGGTAATTTGCTCACCGGAACCCGGTCGATTAATCCCGGTGTGGTGATTAACACTTTGGCTCCGCTATCCTCCAGGCGATCCTTAATGGCTCCTTCCATAAAGGCTTCAAAGAGCGGCCCTACAATCGCCCCCAGTTTGACGGCGCCCAATAAAGAAAAATATAGTTCCGGCATTCTGGGCATAAAGATAAAAACCCGATCTCCTTTTTCTACCTGGGCATATTGCTTTAAAAGGTTGCCATATTGATTGGAGCGCTTTTTCATATCCTCAAAAGTGTATCTTTCTTCCCGGTTTTGATCGCAATATATGAAAGCGGTTTTGTTCTTCTGTTCAGACTCAGCATGACGATCAATAGCTTCATAAGCTATGTTTACCTTTCCCGTCTGATGCCACGAAAAATACTTCTCTGTGCTTTCCCAATTGAAACTTTGGCATTCTTGCTCATAGTCTGCCAAGTTATATTTGCCCGGCACAACCTTTAGAAGTTCGCTATTCATAATAATTACCCCTTTACCTTTCTTTAAAATCATATTATTATATTTTAAAAGGTATTTTCATACTATTATAATGTATTATATTATTTTTATATACTAAAATTTTCTGATATTAATAAGTCAAATGAGGTTATGTTATGAATCATATCAAAACATGTTTTTCCATTACCCTGGACAGCAAGTTTGGTGCTCTGATTATTGAAGGTCCCGTGGTATATGAAAAATTAAAAGGGTATGACTTCCACGCCGGGTTAACTGCTTTCAGGAAGCCGGAGGAACAATTTGAAGCGATTTTAGAAATCGCCCAATTACCCGAGGGAAGAATCATTCTGGCGCGGGATCAGGAAACTATTGTTGGCTACGCCACCTTTTTATTTCCCGACCCCATGGAAAGATGGTCGGAAGAAAACATGGATAATTTGCTGGAATTAGGTGCCATTGAAGTTGCACCGGAATACAGAAATCTATCCTTAAGCCAAAAAATTCTCGAAGTTTCCATGATGGATGATGCCATGAATGATTATATTGTTATTACCACGGAGTATTATTGGCATTGGGACTTAAAGAGCACAGGTCTCAACGTCTGGCAATACCGGGATTTGATGGAGAAGACCATGTCCGCCGGGGGGCTGGAATGGTATGCTACGGACGATGAAGAAATCGCCTCTCATCCGGCCAACTGCCTGATGGCACGCATCGGAAGCCGGATTGACCTTGAGTCCATCCAAAAGTTTGACCGGCTGCGCTTTAAATATAAATATCGTTATTAAGGAGGAAATTCCATGATCGTAAAGGAAATTATGAAAACCGACTTAAAAACAGTTCTGCCCAGTGCCACCATCTACGATGCGGTACGGATCATGAAAACCCATAATCTACGTCATCTGCCGGTAGTAAATGAATCCTTTCATCTCCTGGGCATTATTTCTGACCGGGATTTGAGGGATGAGGGAGTTGATGTCTTTCAGATGGAGGACAACAACGAGCTGCAAAATGCGGTGGCAACGGTGATGAGCACCAATCTGATTACCGGCACACCTCTGGATTTTATTGAGGAGGCAGCCGCCTTATTATACGAATTTAAAATCGGCTGTTTACCCATTGTCCTTAACAAAAAATTAGTGGGCATTATTACCGGAACAGATATTCTGAACACCTTTGTCCAAATTACCGGTTCCCATAAACCAAGCTCCCGCATCGAAATCAGGATTCCCAACATTCCCGGGATCCTATGCCCCATCACCTATGTTTTTCAAAGAAGGCGGCTCAATATCATCAGCATTTTGTTGTATCCCGCCGAAGACGAAAAACACGACCGGCTAGTAATCAGAGTTCAGGCCATGAATACGGATGCTATTGTCAAGGAATTAAAAGAGGAAGGTTTTGATGTTATATGGCCGGAAACTTTATAAATGGAGAGGCCGTTTTTTTGTATTCAAAAGAAAATTGTATGCTTTACCAATTTGGGCCAGGCCATCCTTTTAATCCCATTCGCACAAAAATGACCGTTGATCTTTTACAATGCATGGGTTCCCTTGATGACAGCTATATTTTAACGCCCCGTTTTGCCCGGGAGGAAGAAATCCTTTTAGGCCATAGCAAAGATTATGTGGACTTTGTTAAATCTATAGATGATGCCGGTACATTGGATGGTCATGCCATAGATGAAGAGCTGCTCCTAAATTACGGCATCGGGACAGAAGACACGCCCATATTTAAGAACATGCACCGGGCCGGTCTTATGGCAGCAGGGGGGACTTTGGAGGCCATCGATCTGGTCTTACAAGGAAAAGCCAAACATGCCTTGTCCCTCATGGGGGGCTTGCATCATGCACTTTCCGGCAAGGGATCCGGCTTTTGCATTTACAACGATATTGTCATCGGTATTAAACATATTCTGAAAAATTACCACAAAAAGGTATTATACATCGACACGGATGCCCATCATGGTGACGGGGTGCAATGGGCCTTTTATGACGAGCCCGGGGTGTGCACATTATCACTGCACGAAACAGGAAAATACTTATTCCCCGGCACTGGAGCCGTACACGAACGAGGCTCCGGCGCAGGCTATGCCTTTACCGTAAATATTCCTCTGGAGCCTTTTACCGAAGATGATTCCTTTATTGAGAGCTATCGGGAATCCTTTGAAAAGGTAGCGGAATATTTTAAACCGGATATTATCATTACACAAAATGGCGCCGACGCCCATTACCAGGATCCCCTTACCCACCTGATGCTCACGATGAAATCTTATCATTTCATCCCCAAACTGGCCCATGAACTGGCCCATAAATATTGCCAGGGAAAATGGGTCGCCCTGGGGGGCGGCGGTTATAATATATTTCAAGTCGTACCACGGGCCTGGGCCCTGATCTGGCTGGAGATGATCCATTATCAAGGAAGGTTAGATACCCTGCCCCGGACATGGATTGAAAAATGGCAAAAATACTGGGATGGCCCCATTCCTGAAAAATGGAGCGATCCCCAGCATCCCTACGAAGCCATTCCCAGGAAAGAAGAAATTTCTTATAAGAATGAAATGAACTTGAAAAATGCCTTGTATTCCATCTCCAATGAATTGGTACACAAATTAGATCAAAGATTTTAGCCCCAGGTCAGGATAAAAAATTCTATTTACTCAATTTTCAGCAAGCGCGCATTAATGGCCACGACAATGGTACTGAGGGACATCAAGACAGCACCCAAAGCCGGGCTGATGACAATCCCTTGATTGATCAGCACCCCGGCAGCAAGGGGCAGTGCAATGGCGTTATAGCCGGTGGCCCAAATCAGGTTCTGAATCATTTTCCGGTAAGTAGCACGGGAAAGTTTCAACAGGTAGACAACATCAAGGGGATTGCTCTTGACCAAAATGATATCTGCGGTTTCAATGGCCACGTCGGTTCCGGCACCAATGGCAATGCCTAAATCGGATTTTGCCAAGGCCGGAGCATCATTGACCCCGTCTCCGGTCATCGCAACTCTCCCTTTTGTCTTTTGAATTTCTTCAATCTTTTCTGCCTTTTCCTGAGGCAAAACCTCCGCATAAACCTGGGTTATATTTAATTGTTCTCCCACATAAGCAGCCACGCGCCGGTTATCACCGGTCAGCATATAGGAATCGATATTCATCTCCTTCAGTCTCTCTACAGCCTCTTTGGCATCCTCTTTCACCATATCCGATAAGGCGATTAACCCCAACAGTTTTTTTCCTTCCAAAACAAAAATGACCGTTTTCCCCTCTTGGGCTAATTTTTCGTAATCACCTTCATCAAAAGGGATCTGCTCTGTTCTTAAATAAGCCGGGCCTGCAATCATGATCTCTTTTCCTTCGACCTGACCCTTCAATCCCATGCCGGTGATATTTTGATAATTGACGACTTCTTTCAGCGGCAGATTCCGCTTCCTGCCTTCCCGGACAATCCCTTTGGCAATGGGATGTTCAGACTGGGCTTCTAATGCATAGACGATTTCCAGCAGTTCATCCTGGGTGACGGCTAGTGCATGGATATCCGTGATGCCAAATTCCCCCTCCGTTAAGGTACCTGTTTTGTCAAATACCACGGTGCTGATGGTTCGGGCATTTTCAAAGGCGGCGCGGTTTCTGATCAGTAATCCTTTTTTGGCTCCAATACCGGCAGATACCGCTGTGACCAATGGAATGGCTAAACCCAAAGCATGGGGGCAGGAAATGATGATCACCGTGACCGCTCTTTCCATGGCATAGCCCAGATCACCGGTAACCGCCATCCAGGCCAGAAAGGTAATCGTGCCCGCAGAAACAGCGATATAAAACAGCCATCCTGCGGCTTTATCCGCAAGTCTCTGAGTTTTTGATTTGGAACTCTGTGCCTCCCGCACCAATTTCATCACTTGGGACAAAAATGTTTCCTGCCCCACCCTATTGACAGAAAATTTAATGATGCCTTCCCCGTTGATGGAACCACCGACCACCTCATCCCCCTGACCTTTTTCCACAGGGACAGATTCGCCGGTAATCATGGACTCGTTCACCGATGAAATCCCATCGAAGACCAGTCCGTCCACCGGGATTTTTTCCCCTGGTTTAATCAATATCCGATCTCCGCTTTTCAGTGCCGAAACGGGAACGTCACTGATCTCCCCGCTTTCCCTGATCAAATGGGCCTCTTCCGGCATTAGTTTCACTAATTCTTCCAGAGAGCGGGAAGCCCCCTGCACAGATTTCATTTCAATCCAGTGCCCCAGCAGCATAATCACGATCAAAGTAGCCAATTCCCAAAAGAACTCCATGCCATCAAAAAAGATGACGGATATAGAACTATATAAATAAGCAACGATGATGGCCAAAGAAATCAGGGTCATCATGCCCGGGGTTTTTTCTTTTAATTCCTTAACAGATCCGGTTAGAAAGGGCTTTCCCCCGTACACGAAAAGAACCGTGGAAAGGAAGAAGAGTAGATAATGATCTCCAGGGAAACTGAAATCAATCCCCAGGAACATTTGAATCATGGGCGACAGTAAAAGGATGGGCACCGTAATCAGTAAGGAAACAAAAAATCTGACTTTAAAATCATTAACCATGGACGTATGATCATGATTCTCGTGGGATTTATGGGATTCATGGGTTTCATGGGATCCATGGTCAAAATTTTTTTCCTGTTGGTCATGGGATCCATGACGTTCCTGTACGTCTGCCTCTTTTTCTGTTGCATTTGTATGGCTAGGGCCATGATGTTCATTTTTTCCCTTCTGTTCATTATGTCCATTATGTTCATGATTCGTATGATCCATGTCTAACCTCCTCGTCATTTGAAATGTCTGGCGGGGTCAAGTAACCATTTTGGAAGCCGCCAGCTGCTTTAGTTTCGATGCCAGATACATACCCAACCCAATCAGGCTTTCAATATGCAGCAGATCGGCAATAGAAGGGTCAAAAAGAATCGTTCCATTGGCCCGGACTTCTTCGTCTCCCTCCCAAATCACGACACATAAAGGAATTTCCGGAAATGCCTGAAAGCTGACAGAAGCGCTGCCCATAGATTCGGGCACGCCTCCTAAAGCAGCCCCACAACTTAATAATTTCTCCGACTGACTGCCAAAGGCTTCAATGAGAAGCTCAATTGAATTCTTTTGAAATGCCGGATAAAAAAGTGCACCGCCGGTAGGAATTTCTTTTAGGGAAACCCATTTGTGATCAGGTTTGCGGGACACTTCCGAAAATGTCAGATAGTTAAGGATGATGATGGAGGCCATGATTTTAGGAGACTGCCCATCAGATTTTTGATAGATGGTTTCATGATCCCAGTCCAGAATATACTCCGAGTTAAAGAAGGTCACGGTAAATTGGCGGGTGCTGTTGCAATATGAAACCGAGCGCCGCGCAATAATTTCTTCGGGCTTTATTTTTTTTAAGTCCTGCCAGCCTTTATTGTAAGCAATACGGTAATTCGTTTCCATAAATAAATACACCTCCTTAAGCAAAGAAAATATTATGTATCCTGTAATTTTTATAATTTCTAGATTCTTTATAAAAGATTAAATTCCTTCATCAAGCTTAAAAAAGGCATAAAAAGCATGAAAGAGCGTGAAAAACCATCCACCGATAGAAATTCTTCCATCGATAGATGGTTAACTTATTTCAGCATCTGCTGATTCCGGAAAAAATCTTGCCAGGGATCATGGTCATTACCGCCAATCCTGGCAAGCGCCTCCACCATATCAATACTGTCCGGGGCAATGGTGTCAAGTTCCTCCCACCCAATCGGCATGGATACCCTGGCCCCTCTTCTCGCCCTTAAGGAATAGGGAGCAATACTTGTTGCACCTCTGCCGTTTCGCATCCAGTCAATAAATATTTTGTCTTTTCGCTTCGCCTTTCTCACATTACCGGTGTAGCGATCAGGCCACTTCTGCTCCATCACTAGGGCAACACGTCTTGCAAAATCATGAAATATCTCCCATGAGACGGATGGTTTTAGTGGGACGACCACATGATAGCCTTTACCGCCGCTGGTCTTGAGATAAGATTCCAGGGAAAGATCCGTGAGAATGCTTTTAAGATCCCGCACCCCCTGGCGTACCCTGCCAAGATCCATCCCTTCATCGGGATCCAGATCAAATACCATCAGATCAGGCTTTTCCAGTTCATCTACACGGCTTCCCCAGGTGTGAAATTCCAAAGTGCCCATTTGTGCTTCCGAGATTAACCCCAATTTGTTTTCAATATAGAAATATTCCTCCTCTTCTCCGCTGCCGGTGGCAACAGTTATCGTGACGATGCCCCGGCTGTCCGGGCCGGGATGCTTTTTATAGAAGCATGATTGCAAGACACCCTTGGGACAGCGTACGATACTAAGGATCCTGTGCTCCACATAGGGCAGCATACGCTCCGCTGCCTTTTCATAATAACGAACCACCTCCCCTTTTGTAATTTCAGGGTCGTCAAACACTACCTTATTCGGGTTTGTAATTTTGATTCCTTCGATGAAAATTGTGTTGTCCTTTACTGTCATGGTCCCCTCCGATTCTTTGACCACTTTAACCTGTTTGACTGCTTTAACCGGTGCTTCTCTTTTTATATCTTCAGGATTTTTATCTTTGCGCAAGCCTTTAAAGCTGGCATGCCTTAAAAGCTGCTCCGCTGTCCATTCACTAAATTTGATTTCCGCAATCAGCCTGGGTTCAAGCCAGGTTATTTTTTCATTGGACTTAGGGCTAGGTGCCTCTTTGAAAGGCGGCTCCGCCTGATGTAAGCCTTTAAATTCCCTCTCCAATATTCCCCTGGTGCGTTCACTAAAACCCGTGCCGGCACGTCCGCAATAAATGAGCTCTGCCCCTTCAAAAACACCAAGGAGCAATGCGCTGATCCCGCCGGTTTTTTTGTCCGTCAGAGTATATCCACCGATGACAAATTCCTGTCTTTGATCACATTTCAACTTGATCCAGTCACCGTTCCTTCTTCCACTGTATCGGGAATCCACTTTTTTGCCGATGATGCCCTCCATCCCAGCCTCACAAGCGGCAAGTAAGCTTTCCTTGCCTTTTCCGATAACATGCCTGCTATAATAAAGGTTTTTTGGTGCATCCTTCATTAATGCTTCCAGGATTTCTTTTCTTTCGGTCAGAGGGCGTCCCCGAAGATCCGCGCCGTCCAGGGCAAGGAGATCAAAGACAATATAAGTCAGGTTTTGTTCCTCGCTATTTTTCAAGTAGTTTTGCAGCGCCTGAAAATTCGTCTTGCCCTCCGGGTCCGTAACAGTCATTTCCCCATCCAAAATCATCGCCCTGCCGGCAGCAAAATCAATCAGGGCAGACGCCACATCTGAAAACCGCCTGGTATAATCATGACCGTTCCTGGTGATCAATCGAACACTGTTGCCTTCCACAAAGGCCAAGATCCGATAGCCGTCATATTTCATCTCATAGAGCCAATCCTCACCATCAGCGGGCACCTTATTAACCAATTTTGCCAGTTGAACATCCGCCTGATAAAAAGGATTCCTTGTTATTTTTTCATCTGCACCATCTTCAATTTCCTGCATTGTGCGTCCCGTCCGAATGCTGGTGGTAAATTCTGCAATCCCGGTTTCATTATTGGCATATTCATCTTTTTCTTTCAACAAAAGCCAGTTATCCTTTGTCTCCCCAGCTTTCAATTTCAGTCGGACCAAAGCCCACCTGCCCTTCAGCCGTCTTCCCTTGAGCATAAATTTTAGGCTGCCTTCCCGCAGCCCTTCTTCCACATTGCCGTGAGGTTCCCAAAAACCTTCATCCCAGAGCATGACCACGCCGCCCCCATATTCCCCTTTAGGAATCGTCCCTTCAAAGTTCCGGTATTCAAGGGGATGATCCTCAACCTGAACCGCAAGCCTTTTATCATGAGACTGATAGGAAGGGCCCTTGGGTACTGCCCAGCTCATTAAAGCTCCCTTCCATTCCAGCCGCAAATCATAGTGGTCGTTACGGGCGATATGGTGTTGGATGACAAATCTTAGCTGCTCTTCAGGATCTTCAGGATCTTCAGGATCTTCATGATCTTCATTTTTCCCTTCCGGTTCCAGTGTTCTGTTAAAATTTCTTTTTTGATGATACTTCCTGAGCCGTCCCGTCATAATATTACGCTAATTCCCTGTTTTTTTGGGCTTTATCAACACTGGCTCTAAGGGCCTCCATCAGATCGATCACTTTTCCGGTAGTGCCGGCTTCCGCCGCAACGACCTCCTTGCCGGAAATTTTTGACTCGATGAGCATGCGCAGTTTTTCCTGGTATTCGTCTTTATATTGAGCGGCATCAAAGGGCGTGTCCATGGCATTGATCAGGGTTTTAGCCATATTCTGTTCCTGTTCGGATACTTCCGGCTTCGCATACTGTTTTTGCAGCTCTTTAATGTCATCGGCGTAGAACATGGTGGAAATGAGGATCCCGTCCTCCCGGGGAATAATCGCCATCAGTGTATCCTTTGTGCCCATAACGGTTTTACCAATGGCAATCTTCTGCTCATTCATCAACGCGGAGCGCAGCAGTTCGAAGGCTTTTTCCCCCCCAGCTTCGGGAGCAGCCTGGTAGGTTTTGTCGTAGTAAACAGGTGAAATCTGATTCAATTGGGCAAAATGCAGGATCTGAATGGATTTTTCCTTTTCCGTCTTGATCTTTTCAATTTCTTCTTCCGTGACCACGACATACTTGCCGTCATCGTATTCATAACCTTTGACAATATCCTTCGCCGTAATTTCCTTGCCGCAATGGGCGCAGGTTTTCTTGTAACGGATACGGCCGTTGTCTTCCTTATGGAGCTGATTGAAATGGATATCATTGTCTTGTGTGGCTGTATACATGGCGATGGGAATGGCAACCATACCGAAAGTAATAACCGACTTACGGGATATCAAAATAAACACCTCCGATGTTATTATTGAATTTCTCTATGCTTCCGATGATCTTTCGTATGTTTTTTCACTCTTTTTTATTTTCCCTATAAAAATGATGAATATTCTTCATCATTTAAAAATCGCCAAAATGCAATCCCTATTATAAATCTAAGGCTTACGCCAAACCTCTGGGGCTGGCGAAACCTATAAAAAAGCACATCTATGGAACATATCACTGTCCTACAGATGTGCTTTTGTTTCGTAATCTGCTGATAATCGATGCTATTTTACGATGACCTTTCCTGTCATAAAGGGATGAGGAGAACAATGATACTCAAAGGTTCCCGTTTCGTTGAATGTATAGGAATAGGATGCACCAATTCCCATTATATCACTCTCAAATGCCGATTACTTCAGATAAGCAAAGTGGATGTGCCCAAATGAAAAGATCATCAGATCTGAGTAAAAAAGCATGGAAGGTGAGCAAGTCCGGGTAAGCAGCAAGAAACGGAATAAAAGGTGAGATAAAAAAGGCTGGGCAAGACTGAAAGGTTGATGAATGAGGAAAAAAAAGCAGAAGGCAGATTGAGGAGAAAAGTCGATAAAGGTTCGTTGGAGCTTACGTTTTATAAGCCACCGGCTGATGTGGAAAGATGCGATCAGCCGGTGGTTTTTGCTGTTTTTATGATACCGCTCGGGAAAGTTCGGCCATAGCCGCTTCTTTTAAGCCTTATGGGCAAAATAAAAACTATCTGCCGACAGAAATCCTCTCCCAGCCGATGGTGCGTGTTAACGCAGATGATGGGAGTATGTCACTCTGTACACTTTATTGGGTATTTTTTGTCGGGCTCATTCAAAAATCCAAACTCATTAGGAATTAATTTTTCCCCATCCCGGCTAAAAAATACAATCTTTAAGAGATCCTTTATTTGCTCACTGTAGAATTCTCCGAGGAGTGTATCAGGATTTGAGTCTTGATTTTTCGGTTCGATTTTAAAACGAAATACATAATCATCCTGGCACTCCGGCTTTCCCTGATGATTCATATTCATAATATCGTTTTTTTCAGGTGTATTTTTTATCATTATTTTCACCTTTACAATTTTATATTGTGTAGTTCAGGATAACGGATGATCCATTGGAGTCATTAATAGTGATCCTTACATTGCTGCCCAAAACCCAATTCCCCGACAACTGATTAATTTCCATGCAGGCCCTATTACAGATCTCCTTGGCGAAAAGGTCAGTGTCAATATTATCGAAGGTATCATCAGCTATTGTAATATTAATTTTAGGGCCGCCATGTTGATCTGGAATATCCGTATCAGTTGGTTCAGTGATAATTTCGTTATTCTTCCTGATCTCATCCATGGCTTTTCCCGCATCTAACTTACCGGCACCAAGATACTGCCAATTACCAGGATTTTGCTCTGAGATAGGTACCGCCGTTCTGACCAGGATGTCGGAAATACTCTCAATATCCAAGGCAGGATTCACGGATAACATTAAGGCAATTACTCCGGCTACGTGGGGTGCTGCGAAAGAGGTCCCGGCGACAAAAGCAGTGCTGTTGTTTAAATCAGCACAATAGATATCATCATCGTCAAAAGGCTGTCCGGCTCCTCCGGGAGCGCTGATCGTAACTGTAGGTGAGTAATTGGAATAATCTGCCTTCCGACCTGATGGCGCTAAAGCTGCCACTGAAAATACCCCATTAATGGTTTTGCTATAATCCGAGGGATAATGAGCCCCTGAAGTGTTCTCATTTCCAGCAGATGTAACAAATATTACTCCGGCAGCCGCTGCCTCCTGAATTGCTTCCCTGATAATCCTAACATCGCCGGAAGTCTTCCAGCTACAATTTGCGACCACCCTTTTTACCGGTTGGACATCTAATAGTCTGGCCTCCATGATACTTTTCAGGTAGTAAATCGCTTCAGCCCTCTGGTGATAATACTGTGCATTAAGGTTTACAGACAGGGATATAATCCGTGACAGGGGTGATATTCCCTGCAAGTCATCCCTTTGTCCTGTCAAAATACTAAGTATCTGGGTGCTATGTGAGGAAAATATTGAGTTATCTGCAAAGTCCCAGTCGTCAGAAAGACCCTGTTGAAAAGATTGTTTAAGAGATGGATGACTAATATCCGGCTTCCCATCTATTACAGCAATTAGAATTTCCGGGTTGCCCTTCGTTATGGTCCAGGCATCATTGATATTAATACTGTTAAGATTCCATCGCACATCGTTAGTCGAAATTTCTTCCGCGTCATTTACCCCATAATAAACAGGTTCAATGTAATCTATTTCCGGGATATCTTCTAAATTTTCAGAAGCTGATGTCAGTTCCACGCCCTCCGGCAGCTCGAGGATCAGCCAATTTCCAAAACGGCTTTGCTCGGCTATGCTATACGTGCCGGCCAATTTATCTATCAGCGCATCTTTAAGACCCGGGTGGTAGGCGACAAGCAAGCGGTTAGGAACAACTAACCGTCTAAAACCTTCTTCGTCTTCGAATACAGGTATGACCGCTTCTACTGTTTGATCTTCATTAAGTTCATCTAATATTTCACTCATGGTATGCGTTTTTTCTGCTTGTTCATCAAAAGTGAAAATTAACAAATTATCTTTTGGGACCCATTTTGAATGTTTAAATCTTTCTATTTCACTAAGGTTTCTTACTTGTTTTTCTCCCTCATAACCTTCCTTGAACTTTATCAAATACTCACCTTTAACAGGTGTTAAAACGGTTTTATTTTTTTTATTCATAAATTGCATTTTTTATCCCTCACTTATTTACGGCAACTTCTTGCCATGGGATGTTAAAATAGAAAAAAGGAATATAATCCGATAGCATTCAGGAAACTAATTAATTACTAGAGTTTTAGCTGTTGATTCTTTCTTTACCTATTAACCCCATGAAAATGAAACATGGATTGCTGCGGGATTATTTAGTTTAGTACCCAAATCTACCGTTCCAAATCTTGTGTTGATTTCCGACATAATAACATCTGAAATAGCTCTGTTGGTTTTCATTGCACTCAAAAGTTCTACCTGAGCCTTAGCCATAGGTACAAGCCTTTCTTCTTCAGAACCGCCAAATCTTGTTACCGGCATTGCTATCCCTTCTTTCATTTTTATTGGTCTGCTATCGGACTATATTGTTATCGATAAAAGCAATCCGGGCGTGTTTCTGCCTGGTTTGCTCTATCAAATTGAGCATAATCATTTCACATTGTTCATGTTCAATGAATTTCTGGGGCATTGCAAACAGGTTTAGTTTCAGGAAACGTATCTGATTGCCATTACTAAGGTCATTGGGGAATGGCGTCAATACCTTACGGGGAATTTTCTCAATCCGCCTGATCCCTGCTGTACCGAATTCCGCAGCGTATTGCGGGTCTAAACCGTCGCACCAATTTCTGGCTACACAAACACCACACTCCCCGGTGTCATCATAAAATCTGGGCCACTTACCGATTACACTTTCGCTGGAAAATTGGTTCATGTATTCCGGCAAAAGGCAAAGGGGGGCTTTTTCAACGGTAACTGTTAAACCATTGTTTTCAGCTATTTGCACCGCTTCTGACAATTGAGGTCGAATTTGATCAAGAGTAGGCACCAGCTCAGGGGAAGACTGAGCATCAACAATCAGTCCAAACTTTATGCGCGGCACACCTTTATCAATGGCAAGTTTGGTAATTTCCGAAAGCTCCCTAAGATTATCCGTTGTGATTACAATATTAACCTGACAAGGCATCGCGGCGGAAACAATATGATCCAAACCCGCTATTAACTCAGCATAACTTCCCTTTACTCCGGTCAACCTGTCATGAACTTCAGCGGAAAGACCGAGCAGCGAGGTCCGGATATAACATTCCCCTCCGGTAATAGCCGCAACTTTATCGGTGAATTCTCTTTTGGAAAACAACCGGCCGTTAGTGGCGATGGAGCATTTTAACCTTTTAGACTGAATGTATTGCAATAGGTCGAAAAAATGTTGGTATAAAGTTGGTTCCCCTCCAAACAAATCCACTTTTGAACCGGCAGGAAGCTTATCAATCAATTCCAGCGCCGTTTCATAAGGAAATGAAAACTGTCCGTGAATCTCATCAACCATACAAAACCTGCACCTGTTATTGCATCTGTCTGTTAAGTGCAAGATCAACAAATTGTCCTTTTCCAAATATTTGTTTATTAAATCTGTGCTATGCTCCAAATTTGATCACCCTTAGATTGTAATTGTTGTGTTGTCGGCCAGGATCACCGGAATTCCGGTGACAAGCTCAATGCTGCTGTAAGAAATACCTAGCAGATCATTATTTTTATTTGGACTGAAGGAATTGGGCAATACGATCAGATCAGGCTTTATTCCCTGTTTCTGCTGAAAATCATAGATCGCCTGCAAGTAATCAGAACAGGTATATAAATCACCAAGAATGATGTTACCTCCCCAAAATCTATGCTCCGGCACCCAGAGATAAAGATTGGTATCGCCGAGCAAATGTTCCAGTTCCGGTATTGACTCAAAAAGGGCAGCCACCAAAGGTTCCATGATTGCTGAGGTCATCAGCAGGACGTGTTTGGCCTTGGTATCAGCGATGCGTTTCAATAGATCCTGCAGCCAGGCAGGGTCAAAATCATCAATCAGCACAATGCCGAAAGGATAAGCCTGGGATAAAGGATACCCTATGGGCCGATAGGGATAGCGGCTTTCCTTCGTACCTTTTTCGATCAGTTCTGCCCCTAATAATTGGCCATTTCTTTCAAAAGTAATCTGCAATCTGGGATTATTATGATATTGAACCAGCAATTTACCGGCGGCAACCCGGGTAAAAACATCTTCTCCGTTAATTGATTTAATCAGATCACCGAATTGCAGACCAGCCTGCTCTGCCGGAGACTCCCTGATTACGCCCGCTACTTCCGGGACAAGGGCCTGGGCATGATAAAGGCTGGGTAATACCAATATCGGAGTCTTAATTTCGTTACGTAAAGGCAACACCTCCGATAAGACCTTATCCCATGCAGCCTGTGAATTAAACAGCATATCTTTAGAAAAATATCGGGTATACCCCGGCAAAGTAATCCGAATCGCACGCGCCAGATTTTGGTCCAAATAACGAATGGTCTCGATCATTTCACTTTTTTCAATATCCGGCCAGGCAACAATAGTTCCCACAAAGGGCAGATCATATGACTTGAATTTTTCGATCATCTTGATGGAGTTTTCACTATTCCGATCCCCCATAATCTTCCTTCGCCCCTCCGGGTCGGAAGAATTAAGGGAGATACATAGATTAATCGGCACCATTTCAGCCAGTTGTTCCAATATATCCGTGTTGAAATAAGAGCCATTGGTCGTTAATTGGATCTCTACCTCCCTGTCGGCCGCTCTAACCATTCTTAAAATAGGAAGCAGCTCCTTGTTGGTAAAGGGTTCTTTGTACAACCGTGTTGTAAAAAGAGGCAACCCTTTTTGAACATCGCGGCGGTAATAATTGATGCGTGTGGCAGCCTCCTGAACAGATAAACAAGTCTTCTCAAAAGGCAAAGGATTTCCCGCTTCATAACAAAATTTACAGCGCAGATTACAATAACCGGAAGGAGAACCGAGGCTATCAAAAATGTTATTATATTTTTCGAATGACCAGTCAGACAAGTTTTTCAGAACGAAACTGTCAGGTTCGATCACCCGGCCTTCTTCTTCCAACTGCACAAGTGATAATAGTGACTCCAGTCTTGATTTTAAATATCTAATGAAAGGATGCAGGTAGTTTTTCTCTTCAACACTCATTTTTAGTCCTCCCTGCCGTAAATGTAGTGCCAGGGAATCAATTCCACTGGAATGCCTGTCCGGGTCTCGATCTCGAAAACAGATCGGCCCTGAAAATCAATGCCCCAGGAAGAGCCAAAACTATCCGGGATCAGTATTAAATCAGGTCTTTCGTTAACCCCATCACAAAACTCTAAAAGCGCATTTTCATAGTCAACCACGAAACGGCTGTCCAATAAGTGGGTATTCCCCTCCATCCAAGTATGATCCAAGGTATCAATCCATAGAAACCTTTCCTGAAAAAAATCACGATAGACCGGGATCTGATCGATAACATTTTCTAAAGTTCCGGCGGTTAATGGAGAGCAAAAGAGCAGTACTTTCCGGGCGTCATGCTTTTTGATTACGCGAAGAATATTGTCCAGATAATTCAGGTCAAAGTCCGGCAAAAACAGCATGCCGAATCTTTCTCCCGGATGACCCAAATCCGGGCTAAATGGATAAGACTGATGGCAAACCAGGTTAAAGGTTAGCAGCTTTTCCCCTCTTTTGATCTTTACTGTCAGGTTATTAAGCTGATCTAAAGCACCAGAGCTAAAAAAGTTTCTAATATCAACCCGGGTTGGCAGGATCCTGTCATTAATCTCCATAACCATATCGCCGGCCATTATCCCTGCCACCTGCGCCGGGGAATTAAGGATCACCCCATCAACTATTGGCAGCAGCGGGACTCTCGCGTATTGAACAGGCTCAATCCAAATAGGAACATTAAATTGTCCTTTGATTGAATTAACATAATCACATGTACCTTGCCAAAAATCATTAAGATCTGCGGTCGGAGGTTTGGGCATAAATTTATGGATCAAAGGAAGTCTGATTCTAATCCCATAAGGTTTATAAAGGCAAATATCCTCAATGCTTTTATTGAGTTCAGCGAAATCTACCTTTGGCCAGACAACAATACTGCCGATAAAGGGGATGTTAAACTTATTTAACAAACTCATGCTATTAATAGTTAATTCTGAGTCCTCCCGGAGTCCCATCAGGGATTTACGGTTTTCCGAAGTAGTAGAATTTATTGAAAGCTTGAGGAGTATTGGTTTAAGGTTTGCCAATTCCTCAATGATCTCAGGGGTAAGAAGCGAAACGTTAGTAGTAAGAATGAACAATTCCGAAGCGTTTTTTTGACGTGCATTTTTAAGGATACGAATGGCATCCCTGTTTAATAATGTTTCCATATGAGGACGAGCTGAGGGGAATAAACAGCGGTTGTTTTGCTGATCAAAATACTGTAACCTGGTTAAAGCCTCCGGTAATGATAAGAAAGAATAGTCCCGTTCGAAAGGGAGAGATCTTTCCATGCAGAAAACACACTTGGCATTGCAAACACCCGAAAGAGGACCTAAAGCTTCCATGTTGGTCTGGGCGCAACCAGTTTGCCAGTGGGCTAAATTCCGCAAACGGAACCCATCAACTTTTATTGGTTGTCCCTTATGTTCCAATTCAACAAGGGACAATATTCTCTCAATTTCACTTTTTATGGCCTCAATACGAGGTTCAACAATTTCATACATAAACATATCACCTATCTTAATCAAAGAATTTTTTATCACATGCGCGTATTTTATAATTTTATCTTTTCGCCAAACGTGCCTCATAAGTTAATTAGTATATAAAGATAAGATGAAATTTGATGTTGTATAGATTGTTTAAACACAATTCCTTATTATTAACTGAGTTCTTGCATCAGGTGAAGTTTTACCCCATCTGATGCATAGAATTCTTAGAAATCGTTATCCAGAAACTTTGTGGCAATTAGTTATCGGATATATTGAATCAACAATTTATTTGTTCTGAATATTTTATATATTTCGATTAAATCCTGTTAATAATTGTTTCCTTCGCAATTTATTATTGCATAATTTTGTATATAAATAATTCGATCAGAAAATCGGGATTGAGGGGGTTGACTTGACATTTTATCGATGAAATACAGCAACGATGGGTTGCCTTTATTTTTTGTTTACATTATTATATTAAATTTTCTGGAAATAAAAGAAATTGTGAGCAATTAAAAGGATATACTTTTTAAAGCAGAAAATTTCGTTTGAAATTCTTTTATTTGAACTTTGACCCTATCAGATGCTTCTGCTATAATTCAATTAAGCTCCAAGGAATACCTAAGGCGAAACACCTCAGGAGCCGGAAGCAGAAACGAAACATGAAAACCGATCAGACAGCTAAAGAATCTTAAGATTCAAGGTCCCTTGAAAGGAAACAGAAACTGATTGCTTCAGATAAGCAAAGTGGAAGTGCCCAAATGAAAAGATCATCAGATCTGAGTAAAAAAGCATGGAAGGTGCGCAAGTCCGGGTAAGCAGCAAGAAACGGAATAACAGGTGAGATAAAAAAGGCTGGGCAAGACTGAAAGGTTGATGAATGGGGAAACAAAAGCAGAAGGCAGATTGAGGAGAAAAGTCGATAAAGGTTCGTTGGAGCTTACGTTTTATAAGCCACCGGCTGATGTGGAAGATGAAATCAGCCGGTGGCTTTTGCTGTCCATGCCAAAAATGGCAAAGAACTTATGAATGAACCTGTAGCATTTCACGCGCAAGCGCCAACAGTTCGGCGGTTGCCGCACCGGAATCCTCCGCCGCAAAAATAGCCGATACCACAGCGACGCCATCCACGCCGCTGCCAGAGAGTTGCAGGATATTCTTACCCGAAATGCCGCCGATGGCGACGGTGGGAACATGGACGGCGCTGCAGATGGCCTTAAGGGTTGCGTTGGACATCTGATTCACATCCGTTTTTGTAGAAGTAGAGAACACAGCGCCTAAGCCCAAATAATCCGCGCCATTTTTCACTGCCTCCAGAGCTTCATCCACGGTGTGCGCGGAAACGCCGATGATCATGCCATCGCCCACACGCGCCCGGACATCGGAAATGGACATATCCTCCTGCCCCACATGGACGCCGTCTGCGCCGCACTGAATGGCAATATCCACATTGTCGTTGACAATAAAGGGAACATGGTATTGCTTGCAAAGCTTGGAAAGAGCCATAGCCTCTGCAAGAAAGGCATCTTCGTCCAAATTTTTTTCTCGGAGCTGGATACAGGTAACGCCGTTTTTCAGGGCAGCTTCCACCTGCTCATACAGGCTTCGCTCCCCCACCCATACCCGATCCGTTACCGCATACAGCAGCATTGCTTTTTTATCGCATTTCATAGTTCGCACCTCTTTCCAACTCATCAGGAGACAGATTGTAAATAGCATCAATGATATAGTTTCGATAGCTGGAATTCCCGTCCAGTTCCGTCATACGCCGCTTTGCCTTTTCTCCGCAAAGACCCATGGTGCAGACTGCGGCGGCAGTTGCCTCCAGCGTGTGCCCCGGATTGGCCGTCACATACGCCGCCGCCATGGCGGAAAGCTGACAGCCGGTTCCGGTAATCTTGCTCATGTCCGCATGGCCGTTCCGGATGCAGTAGGCTGTGTTCCGGTCAGCAACAATGTCGATGGCTCCGGTGATGGCAATTACTGCGCCGGTCTTTTGGGCAAACGCCTTGACAAAGGTGACCGCCTGCTCCAGATTTTCTTCCGTAACCCGGTCGGAGACATCCGCATCCACCCCTTTTGTCGTTCCATTCCCTTGGGTCAGAACCTTGATTTCGGAGACATTGCCCCGAATGACCGCAAACTGAATCTCTTGGAGCAGCTTCATAGCAGTGCTGGTGCGAAGGACAGATGCTCCGGCGCCCACAGGATCGAGAACGACGGGATGTCCCAGCTCATTCGATTTTCGCCCGGCGGCAAGCATCGCGGGAATGGTGCGCTGATTCAAGGTGCCGATATTGATAGTAAGGCCGCCGCATATGGAAGTGATCTCTTCTACTTCATCTATATCATCGGCCATGATGGGTGAAGCACCGCAGGCCAAAAGAATGTTGGCACAGTCGTTGACGGTGACATAGTTGGTGATATTATGAATCAGCGGGGACTGATTCCGAACATTTTCAAGCATTTCCTTCATCATAATTCAATTGCCTTTCTTGTTGTAAATAGCTGGCGTTAAGGCGAAACTGTATATCCGCCAGAACACCGGATTTTTGCAGTGAATAGACTAAAACGCCGGACAGGAACGCACCGGCTGCGGTTGAGATCAAAAACGGAATAATGTATGCGTAAAACACCAGTCCGGCAACTGCCTGCCCCAAAAACAAAACTGCTAGGGGATAGGCGCTGAGGCCGCCCAAAATGGCGGTGCCGAATACCTCCGCGGCCAGTGTGGGGAAAAGCTTTTTGGTTTTACGATACATCAACCCGCAAAGCAGGGCGCCAAACATGCTGCCGGGGAAAGCCATCAAGCTGCCAAGGCCAAGTAAATTCCGTATCAGGCTTGCGCTGAAAGCAACGCCCAAGCCATAGCCGGGGCCGAGCAGTACGGCGCAGAGGATATTCACCATGTGCTGCACAGGGGCACACTTGCTTCCCAAAACAGGAACGGCGAGTAGACTGCCAACAACAGCTACCGCACATAAAATTCCGGCAATCGACAGCTTTTGAATATTTACTTTGTTCATAATGTAAGCTCCTTTTTGATTGATGCAGTGAAAACGGCAATAACAGCGTCGCTTTCCTTTTTAGTAGAAATGGTCAAACTTCGTCCAAAAGGTCGGTCGAGACTTTCTGGTCTCCTCTCGCGCCGGAACACGGCTTCCCATCGCTGTTATACAAGACACAGGGCGCTCCCCCTTGTCCGTCACGGCCTCACCGTGAATGCCGTCATCACATCCTTTCAAAAAGTGCAATAAAAAACGGAAACACCGATACGGTGTCTCCTCCGAAAGAATCAGACTATGACTCCCTACGGCGGCATTATCCGCATCAGGTTCCAGGGTCGAAGTTCAATGACTTCCTCTCAGCCTGCAATACAAGCTCCCCTTATTTAAGTATATTATACTGCACTGTTTTTAAAAAAGCAAGAAAGACGGTTCATAATCAGCATTACAGATATTTTCCTATAATGTTCCCAGAAGCCGCCACAATCCGTCCCCATGGACACCCACCTCCCGATCCCAAGCCGAGGACATAATCGGCACTGAAAGTCATGTCGGGTTTGGTTTGCTATAAAATTTCAAGCCTTTAGGGGCAAAATAAAAACCATCTGCCGACAGAAATCCTCTATCAGTAGATGGTGCATGTTTGGTTTGGTCGGGATGACAGGATTTGAACCTGCGACCTTTGCGTCCCGAACGCAACGCTCTACCAAGCTGAGCCACATCCCGGAATTTTCCATATATGTAATTTAAATGTTATTGCGCATTAACAGTCATTTGCTGGTTCAGCAACTCCCCCCCAAGTTGAGCCATGTCCCAAGCACGTTCAATTTTAACTCAGTTATTCCATAATGTCAACAGTATTTATAATGATGAATTAAGACGACTTTACTTGATTTTATCTTATGTAATGAACCCTTTAGGTTAATTGGGGAAAGCCCTGCTGCCTTAAGGCATCATAAAGGATGATGGCCACGGAATTAGAGAGATTTAACGACCGCAGGTGTTTGCCCATGGGAATGCGGATACAATGATCCCAATTTTCCTTTAGAAGAGTCATGGGCAGCCCCGCCGTTTCCTTGCCGAAGACGATAAAATCATCTGCCTGAAATTGCACCTGGGAATAGTTTTTATCCGCCTTGGTAGTGGCAAAGAAAAAGCGGTTTTGCGGGTATTTACCCCTTAACTCAGCAAAACTCTCATAATAATATATGTCCAGATAATCCCAGTAATCCAAGCCGGCTCTTTTTAAATGTTTATCATCCACAGAAAAGCCCAGCGGCTTCACTAAATGGAGAGAGGTCCCCGTTACAGCACAGGTGCGGGAGATATTCCCGGTATTTGCCGGTATTTCCGGTTCCACCAAAACAACATGCACGCCTATACCCTTCCTTCTGTTTTTTGTGCCACCACAAAGATCCTGCGGCTGGCCTCTGAAGGAGGTTCAAAAGAAAAAGCATTGAACACGTCTAATACCTTAAATCCGGTTTCCCCCAGGATCACTTCCACATCCTTTAAATGATGATGCTTTTCCTGATGCACTTCTTTAAATTTCCCATAATCATGATCTTCTCCTCTTACGAATCCTGTTACCCTGATTTCCCAAATCTCCTGATCCGCCAAATAATAGATTTCGTAAATCAGAGAGAATTCCTCTGTATCCACAAAGCTGATCTCCTCTTTTGCACTATAGGAATATTTCTCCACCAGATTCAAATCAAAGATAAAGATTCCGTCATCGCTTAATGTTTTGTTGATACTCTGAAAACAGCGCGCTAATTCTTCTTTGTTGATCAGATAATTTAAGCCATCCTGAAAACAGGTTACCAGGTCAAATTCCCGTGATAGCTCCAGTTCTCGAATATCCTGTTGGAGAAAAATAATTTCCATTTTTGCCTCAGCAGCTTTTTTTCTGGCATGCTGCAGCATGGGCAAGGAAAGATCCACCCCTGTTACCCGCCAGCCCATCTGGGCCAGTGGAATACTGGTATTCCCGGTCCCGCAGGCAATGTCCAGAACACTTTCAATTTCTTTATTATATTTTTCTGATAATGTTTTAATATATTGAGCCCACTCCTGATAATCAATGCTTTCCATTAACTGATCATAGATAAGGGCCAAACCTTGATATATTGACAACCGAATCACCCCGCCTTAATATTTTAACATACTTTTCCCATTCTGCAAGATGGCAGGGCTCTTTAAAATACCTGATCCCAAGCTAAAAAGCAACGTAAAACGTGATTTGAAGTGAACTCATTCAGCTAAAGCTGAACATCGGGGCTTCAGATGGGGAATCTACCCCACCTGAAGTGAAAATAGGAGCTCCCACTTATAGAAGTGGGAGTCTTGGAATTTGATAAAATCATGGTATATGGTATCATTTGGTTCATAAAACTGTAGTATAATAAAGATCTAATTAAGCAGCGTGTCCGCGTATGAATCGAAAAAATATAAAATGAAAAGAGGAAATTAAAATGTCTAATTTCAAAGAACTGGCACCGGAGGATTTTCACGAAAGCCCCTTTCAATTGATCGGCAAGGACTGGATGCTGGTAACGGCAGAAAAGGATGGAAAAGCCAACACCATGACAGCCGGCTGGGGCGGCTTCGGGGTGATGTGGGCCAAGAATGTGGCTTTTGTGGTCATTCGTCCCCAACGCTATACCAAGGAGTTTATCGACGGAGCCGATACCTTTTCTCTGACTTTTTACGATGAAAGCATGCGTAAAACCTTATCTTACCTGGGAACTGTCTCCGGCAGAGATGAGGATAAAATCGCCCAATCCCGGCTAACTTTGGCCCGTTGGGGAGAAACCCCTTATTTCGCTGAAGCGAAGCTGGTCATCATCTGCCAAAAGCTATTTGCCCAGGAATATCTGGAAGGATCTTTTATTGATCAGGGGCTGCTCACTAAAAACTATCCGGGCAAGGATCTTCATACCTTATATATTGCTGAAATAAAGAAAATTCTAGTTGCAGATGTGTGCGCGTAAGTCGGGTCCGATACCCCTTAGCAAGTCGGCTCCCTCCTGATGCGTGGAAAGCCATAGGGGCAAATCCTGATCCTCAAGAATCACCGGCATCCGATCATGAATGGACACCAGGGAAGCATTGGCTGCGGTAGTCAAAATCACAAAAGCCCGGTACATGCGGCCGGTTTTATCGTCTTTAAATTGGTTGTACAGACCGGCCATATAGAGAATTTCCTGATGGGGCAAATATAAAAAATATTTGTCCTTTTTCTTTTTGCCCACATCCTTCCATTCAAAAAATCCGCTGGCAGGAATAACACAGCGTTGGGCGGCCAGAGAGGAACGGAACATTTTTTTGGTGTCCGCTGTTTCCTGACGGGCATTGATGATCACCCCCGGGCTATTCCAGCGGGGATACCCCCATTTCAGGGGAACCGCCTGGGATCCCCCTCCCTCTTTGGGCAGAAGAACCGGGGCCACATTGGTGGGAAAGATCTCTCCCGTCTTCATCGCCTCCTGCTCCGGGGTTCCGGCAAAATTCTCTTCAATTTCCTGAAGTATCTTTCTCATCTCCAAGTGATCTTCCTCATCAATGATGGCATAGCGACCGCACATGATGGTTACCCCCTATTATTCTGATTTTTAATCTTCCTTTTAGATTTCCTTTTAGGTTTCCCTTTAGGTTTCTTTTTTTAATCCTTTTTCCCTTCAACAAACCAACGATCTTCTTCCAAAAACAAAAAGGTTTCCCGTCCCCAAATACAGCAGGTGTAACGCATCCCGCAGCCCCCGGCTTTCAAGCTGGCCGCCGGCCGCACGTCCAGCACCCGGTCAATTTCGAAACGACGCCCATCTTCCCAGATAACACTTTGGGGAACCAGTCCTCCCTCTTTATCGAAACGGGCTGTAACATCCACGTAAACCTTCCGTGTCATTTTATCATCTCCTTACATCATACCCTGATCCAATCATGAAATCTGCTCATGCCTATTTATGAAAGTACCCGACAGGATGAATCACATGCTCTTCTTTGGGATTGAGGCCGGTGAGTTTCCGATCCTCCAGCATCATCCCCCGCTGAATACTGAAATAGCCAAATCTTTTTCGGAGGATATCCACAGTCCGCTCCAGATCCTCCCGGCGTTTCCGTTCTGCCTCATTGATGAACAGAGAAACCTGCAGCGGTTCTCCCTCCGGAACAAAGTCCATGCCCCGGACACCAATGCTCCTTAAGGGCTTATCCCAGGAATAATTTTTGGCAAACAGCTCCAAGGCCAAAAGAGCAATTTCCCCGGACAGGTTTGTGGGCCTTTCCAGTCTTCCCTGGCGTTCAAAAACAGCCAGATCCGTATCCCGTACATGAATCTGCACCCGGCGGCACCTGAAACCATGGGACCGCATCCGGGCAGCCACGCTTTCCGCCAATACGTAGATCACCAGGCGCACATCCTCATTATTCACCAGGTCCCGGGGGGTGGTGGTACTGTTGCCGATGGATTTAATAATACCTTCATAGCCAAAGGGAGCCACGGGAGAGATATCCTCCCCGTTGGCAAAGGACCATAAAATATCCCCCCATTTCCCCAGGAGAAAATGAAGAAAATATTGACTGGTCCGGGCCAGATCCCCAATGGTACGAATCATATACCGCCTTAGTTTTTTATCTGTGGAGCGCCCTACATAGAGGAGATCGGACACCGGGAGGGGCCAGGCCAGGCTGCGAAAGTTTTCCCGGGAAAGCACCGTGGTGGCATCCGGTTTTTTCATATCCGAGCCTAATTTTGCAAAAATTTTATTGTAGCTCACGCCCACGGAAGCAGTGATCCCCAGTTGAAATTTAATACGCTCCCGGATTTCATCGGCAATTTCCTTGCCCGTGCCATAAAGTTTGGCACTGTGGGTGACATCCAGCCAGGCTTCATCAATGCCAAAAGGTTCGATTTGGTCCGTATAGGTTAAATAGATCTCCCGAGCCAAACGAGCAAAGCGGAGATAAAGGCTGAAATTGGGGGGCACCACCACTAGATCCGGACACTTTCGGCGAGCTTGCCATAAAACTTCCCCGGTTTGAATGCCTAATTTCTTGGCCGGATAATTTTTCGCCAGCACAATCCCGTGCCGTAAAGTAGGATCCCCGCCCACCACTACCGGCTTTTCCCGGAGTTCCGGCCGGTACAGACACTCCACGGAAGCATAAAAATTATTCAGATCCGCATGCAGAATAACTCGATCCAAGAAAAACACCTCACATCTAGAACATGTGTTTGGTTAAAGTATAGCGGCTTTCTCAGAAAAAATCAAGGCTGGGCAAGGATAAAAATATTCTTAAATTTGATAGAATCACCTGACAGAATATGTTATACTGAAAAAAAGATTTGTCTTACTTTAATAGCAATTCCCCATCATTATCATTATAAAGAAAATTTGGCTTACGCCAAGCCGAAGGCTTTGCGTAAGCCTTCGTTGCACTCAATAAAATTCCGGACTGATTCCTAAACCAAGATAGGAGGAAAAAAGATGAGTTTTTTCACTGATCAAATACAAAGTCACAAGGGTTCCAGCCCTTGCCTGTTTTATCCTATGGCGCCCAAAATGGAAATTTCTATGACGGAGCTTTTAACGGACAGTAAGGTGCAGGAACGGGTGCTGACGAAAATAGCCCACGGCTATCCTGTAAATGCCGTGATCCGTATGACCGAGCTTTGGTGCGAAGGAGCCTCCTTCGGTATGTCTTGCACTATAGCAGATGATTCTTTTCCCCGGTTAGGTGATCCCATATGCACAGAGCCCCAAGCTCTGGCAGATGTAAAAATCCCCCAAATTGAAAATAAGACCACCGCCCCCTTGATTGAGGCAGTGCGCCTGGCTGTGCCCAAGATAGAGAAGCCTTTAATTATCGGTGTCACGGGCCCCTTTACCCTGGCTTCTGTTTTGAATGGTGTCGAAAATATTATGATGACCTGTATGACAGCCCCGGATCAGATTCACGATTTTTTAAGCCGCATCACGGATTATATAATTGAATATATCTCTGCCTATAAATCTGTGGGTGCCGCGGGAATTATTTTAGCGGAGCCTTCCGCCAGCATGATCTCCCCCGCCATGATGGAGGAATTCTCCAATGCTTATATTCAAAAAATAATCAAAGCCGTGCAGGACGACACTTTCTCTCTCATCTATCATAATTGCGGCGCCGTTAATCCCCATTTAAAGACCATCTCCCAGCTGGATGCAGATGCTTTCCACTTTGGCAGCGATGTGGATATGGGTCTGGCTCTGGATATCCTGGGCAAGAATAAGTTTGTCATGGGCAATGTTGACCCCCGTTTATTTATCACAGCCACACCCGATGAAATCGAAAAGCAAACGACAGCGCTCCTGAATACCTATGGAGAGAGAGACAATTGGAGACTCTCCACAGGATGTGATTTGTCGCCGGATTCCTCCATGGAAAATGTGGAATGTTTCCTGCAGACAGCAAATCGTTTTTAAAAAAGTTTTACTCTATAAAAAGCCTCTGCATGGCACTTATCCATGCAGAGGCTTTGGTTTTACTTTCAGAAGGTATAGGTTTGTAAATGATGAAAGTATAAGTGCAACTACGGCTTCCGCCGTCGCCAGAGGCTTGGCGTAAGCCAAGTTTCCTAATGAATTTCAAGTATTAAATTGGCATTAAATTACCCCATAATTTTACTTAGGGCCATTTCCCGACCAGCTTCCAGGTGATCCCGCCGCAAAATATCCAGGGCTTCCAGGAAGCGTTCCTCCCGGATCGCTTCCACAAATTGATACAGGGCCTCCAGAACCTCCCTGACATAGCCTGTTTCCTTTTGGGCGTTAATGCCAATGCGGATCAATTCATCCTGATTCCCCCGATAAATACGGTTAATGCGCTCATTTCCATAGATGCTGACAATCTCCATATGCATTTCCGTATCTGCCCGTTCCCATTCGTATGGATCCCGCTGAGCTGCCTTCATCCGCACTACTTTCTCCTCAATGCGATGAGCATACTCCCAGGTCTTTTCCTGATCAAAGATCATTTTTAAAGCATTTTCCTCCAATAAACTGCGTAATTGAAAAATCTCCAGGACATCCTGACGGGTGATTTCCTTGACGCGCATTTTTTTGCGAAAATCAGCGACAATCCAGCCCTCGATTTGCAAACGATGCACCGCCATACGCACCGGCATGCGGCTGGTCTTCAGTTCTTCTGCCAGCTTCGCTTCCGTGAGAAAAGAGCCGGGAGCATAGGTCAGATTTAATATTTTTCTCTTAATATTATCATAGGCCATCTCAGACAAAGATTGATGATTATCCATCAAGCTACCTCATTTCCGTTCACATATACCGGTACCCCCGGTTTCTGCCCCGCAAGAAATCCGGCCCGCTCCAAAATCCATGCCGGTGAGGGAGGCAGCAACTTCTTGAAAGCGTAGTCCCGGCCCAAATGGCTGTAGGTCTCCTTGCCTAAACGATGATAGGGCAGGATCTCGATCCCTTTAAGTTTTTTGAGGGAGCGGCAAAATGCTCCTGTTGCTGCCAGATTATCATCAGAATCGTTAAGACCCGGGATCAGAGGAATACGCACCATGATTTCCACGGGATGGGAAGACTGATCAATGCGCCGGATATTGTCCAGAATCAGGCTATTATCCACACCCACCCATTGCTGATGAAGATCACGATCCATCAGCTTTAAGTCTACATAGAGGTTCTGCAGGAAGGGCAGGATCTTTTCCATTTCGCCCCAGGGAGCATAACAGCTGGTTTCCAAGGCGGCAGGAATGCCCCGTCTTCCACACGCCCTGAGCACCGCTGCCGTAAAATCAACCTGACTTAAAGCTTCACCTCCGCTGACGGTTACCCCGCCTCCGGAGTGGAAAAAGAAAATTTCATCCTTGGAGATTTCTTTAATAACTTCTTCAACAGTCATAATGCTCCCATATTGCTTCCAGGCCCTATGGGGGCATTTGACGACACAAAGAAAACAACGACTGCATTTGGTCTGATCAACTGACACCTTTGACACCTTTGATACCTCTGAACTTAAATGCAGAGCTCCGGCGGGACAGGAGGCAACACAACGACCGCATCCCATGCAGCGTCCTGCGTCGTATCCTTTTTCCGGCGCCCGGCATTGGGATTCCGGGGTGGAGCACCAGGAGCATTGCAGGGGACAGCCTTTTAAAAACAGCACTGTGCGGAGTCCTGCTCCGTCATGAATGGAGGTGCGCTCAATTCTAAGCACTGTACCCATAAGCGACAAATCATCCTTCATCCCATCACCCCACTGAGATTCCATGCTGCACCGTACGTCCGATGATATCATCCTGAACGTCTTTGCCCAATTCCACAAAGTAGGCGGTATATCCGGCCACCCGCACCAAAAGACCCCGATAAGCCTCCGGATTTTTCTGGGCCTGAATCAGTTTTTTCTGGTCAATGACATTGAACTGCACATGATAAACCCCCAGGCTGCACATGCTCTTGAGGAGGGCCATCATCTGAGTAATGCCGTTTTCTGTAGCAAGCATGGCCGGTTCCACCTTCATATTTAAAAGAGTCCCCTGAACAAAACGGTCATGGGGAATATTGGCAACGGATTTCAACACCCCGCTGGGCCCGTTGACATCAGTCCCTCCGCTGGGGCTGACCCCGTCCGCCAAAGGCTTCCAGGCACGGCGTCCGGAAGGTAGAGCACCCACCTCCAAGCCAAAAGGGGTATTTCCGGAAACAGGCAAAATGCCTGGTGTCATCCGGCCGAATTTGCTGCTGTATTTTTCAATTTCGTCCGCGATAAAGGTGAGGAGATCCCCCGCCAGATCATCAACCATGGGATCATCATTGCCATATTTGGGAGCATCCAGGCAGAGTTTTAAAAGATCCCCACGCCCTGCAAAATCCTGATCGAGAGCAGTTAAAAGTTCCTCCATGGTCATCTGCTTGGTTTCATAAACAAGATGCCGTACCGCGGCCACACTATTGATCAAATCCGCTACGCCAATTAAAATAATGCCATTGCCCACATTGTATTTAGCGCCTCCCCAGGCGTAATCCTGACACTTTTCAATACAATCTTTGAAGGTCAGGGACAGGGCAGGGACAGGACGATTCATACAGATTTCATCGATGACATGACTTCCTTTTACCACTGCCCGGACAGCATAAGCGATTTGACTTTTCAGCGCCTCCAGAAACTCCTGATAAGTTTCAAACCGGGCGGCATCCCCGGTGCAGCAGGAAATCGTTTGGCCGCTCTTCCTGTTTTGCCCATTTAGAAGGGCAAATTCCACCATGCTCCCCAAATTAATATCCGCCAAAGCTGTGTATTGACGCATGCGCCCTTCCAAATTAGTCTCTACGCAGCCGCAGGGGTTCCAATCAAAGGCTTCTTTTAGAGGTACCCCTTTGTTCATAATCATGCGAATTCCCATATCATCATTGTGAAAGGCGGGGAATCCCGTGCCCAAGCTGATTAATTCCACGACCTTGCGCAAAAAGGCAGTGGGGTTCTTGGCCAGACTATAACGTACTGACAGGGAGGGTTGATATAACTGCACATCCATGGTGGCCTGGAGCATCATATAGGACAGATCATTCACCGCATCCCGTCCGGTTCCGTCCACGCCCCCGACGCAGACATTTTGAAACATGGGGTAACCTGCGGCAAACTCCGCGGTGATCGCATCCTGGAAAAGACAAGGCTCGCTGAATTTTACCCATAAACAATCCAGAAGCTCCTGGGCCTGCTCCGGGGTAATACGTCCGGCCTTCAGATCTGCCTGATAATAGGGCCAGAGATATTGATCCATGCGTCCCGGATTATAGCTGGCGGCATTTTGTTCCATAAAAATACATATTTGATAAAAATACAAAGACTGTATGGCTTCCCGGAAGGTACGGGCAGGAAACGCCGGCACCCAGCGGCACACCCGGGCGATCTCCTCCAGTTCTTCCTTGCGCTTAGGATCTTGCTCTGAAGGGGCTAATCTTTCCGCTGCTGTGGCATATCGCTCCGCCAAATCCATAATCCCTTCCGCAACAATCCGCAGAGATTGTAAATAATAATCCTTTTCGTAATCCCCGGGGCGGGTCAGGTCAAATTGAGCCTGGCGGATATCTATTTTTTGGACAATCCCGGTAATCCCCTCCCGGATCAGCCACTCGTAGCCGGCTGTCGTTTCACCAAAGCCGCGCACCGCTTTCCGGTCAATGTAGATTACCCCGTGATCCCGTAATTCCCGGGTATCCTCGGGGATTTGAGCCAGCCATTCCTCATAGTTGGAACGTCCTCTCCAATATGGACGGATTTCTTCCTCGAAAATTTTCCGATCCTCCTCCTTCAATTCAAAAGGATCATAGCGCCGTGCACTGATGGTATCCAGTTCATCATTTAACACGGACCAGCAAGTATCGGCACACAAAATACCTCCCCGCAGCTTGCTGCCGGAACAGCCCACAATCAGTTCGTCCTCCCAGATGGTCACCGTCTTTTCCCGGCATTGCCGGCGAAAAGCCCTGGCCTTCTGTAACACCAGGGGCTCCCCTCCTGCTTCCTGAAAGCCTGCAGTGAGAATACGGGCATTTTCCAAATCCATTTCCGGCCGGGTATGAAGGACTCTTTCTTTCAAACGATTAATACGCTTCATATATGAGGGGTTTTCAATGGACTCTGTCATTATGGACACCTCCCAGAATATTTAAACTTACCAGGTTTATTATTTTATGTATCATAACGGAGCCCATATTTATTTTGGGATCCCAAATGCATAATAACATATGAAAAATATTTTTTCAATATAATCTCATTTTGATTATTTTTCTTTGGTTCAGAAAGATGAATGATCATATTTGTCACTCTCTGCAAGTCATCTTTCGTGGGTAATAGTGACAATTAGTTCTCGGATAAATCCTTGTCTCTGGGAGAAAATAAACTCTATCAAAGGATTAGGGTGAAATGATATGAAAAAAATAAAGGACAGATTTGCTTTAGGTATTATTTGCGGCTTAGGAGGCAATATCAGCAAACGCATCCTGGAAAACTATTTTATTAAAATCGGGTTTTCAAATAGTAGCGGAAGAAAAACCGCCGCCGGTATATTTCTTAAAAAACATCAAATCTCCAAACCTTATGGCAAAGTGGTTGGTGAAATTGCCGATCATATGATTGCCGCCGGACTGGGTGTCACCTGTGTCTATTGGCTCTCCTTTATGGGAAAGGATCACTACCTTTTAAAGGGAGGCGGTCTGGGGGCAGCGGAATGGACATCCCTATACGGGGTGGCGTCACATTTAGGAGCAACCCACATTTTCCCGGTTAGCCCCAAAGATGCCGTGGCAAACTTTCTTTCCCATGTGGCCTTTGGCACCACAAAAACATTTCTAGCCGTCCGTCTGGGAGATGAAGAACTGTTTAACCCACGAAATTTATCCCACAAAATTAATCATCATCAAAGGCAGTTTTCTATTCCTTTACGAGGAAACGATAGCCTTTGTCCTCCAGCGGCCGCTCCGATAGCAGATCAGGGAGATCAAACAGTAACAGCCAGCGTTCCAGGCTGCAGGCAGACTTAAATATATGGAACGAAAATCAATGAAAGCTGCCGCCATGAGATAAGAAAACCGCCTCTACAGATACCTGCTGGTTCTGTTACGACGGTTTTATTTAAGACATTGGTTAGCTTTAGCTATTTATCAAATTCCAAGACTCCCATTTCTATAAGTGGGAGTTCCTATTTTACCTCAGGTGGGGTAGATTCCCCATCTGAAGCCCCGATGTCCAGCTTTAGCTGAACGAGTTCACTCTATCACTTTATATCCCCGTGATATTCCTGGAGACTCTTGGGTGCGGTATTGTCCCGGGCTTCAAGAAAGGCTTCAATCCCAGCTGCGCTGGCCTTGCCCGCGGCAATGGTGGTCATATAAGGTACATGATGCTTAATCGCAGCCTTCCTCATGTAGGAATCATCCTTTTGCCCTACTTCCCCGGTGGGGGTGTTAATAATAAAATGAATCTCCCCATTGGTAATACTGTCCAGAATGTTGGGCCGGCCTTCGAATAATTTTTTGATCATTGCGGCGGGAATGTTGTTTTCGATCAGAAAACGATAAGTTCCTTCTGTAGCCTTAATCTCAAAACCTAATTCGGCAAATTTTCGGGCAGCATCCAACACATCTGCTTTATCCTCATTCCGTACACTGATCAGCACCGTGCCTTCTGTAGGCAAGGAGCTCTGGGTAGCTTCCTGAGCCTTATAGAAAGCCATGCCGAAAGAATCGGCCAAACCTAAAACCTCTCCGGTAGAGCGCATCTCTGGCCCCAGTAAAGGATCGACTTCCGGAAACATATTAAAGGGGAAGACCGTTTCTTTGACCCCAAAATGAGGAATCTTCCTGGCCTTTAAAGCGGTCACATCGTATTTTTCACCTCGTGCCTCAGCCATCATGATCTCCGTGGCAATGGGTACCATGGAAATATTGCATACCTTGGAGACCAAAGGCACAGTACGGGAGGCTCTGGGATTGGCTTCCAGCACATAAACCTGATCCTGATAGATAGCGTATTGAATGTTCATCAGACCCACAACATTTAACTCAATGGCAATTTTTTCGGTATATTCATTGATCGTCTTTAAGTGCTTTTCAGGGATCGTGATGGGAGGAATCACACAAGCGGAATCACCGGAATGAATGCCTGCGTACTCCACATGCTCCATCACTGTGGGCACAAAAGCCTCCGTGCCGTTAGAAATGGCATCAGCTTCTGATTCAATGGCATGTTCCAAAAACTTATCAATTAAAATCGGATTGTCTGAAGACAGATTTTCAGCTCCGCTGATATAACGGCGCAGCATTTCCTCATTGTAAATGCACTCCATGCCCCGTCCGCCTAACACATAGGAAGGGCGTACCATTACAGGATAACCAATCTTACGAGCAATGGTTAAGGCTTCTTCCAGGTTGCCCGCCATCCCCGCCTCCGGCATGGGAATGTTTAATTTTTCCATGGCCATTTTGAACATATCCCGGTCTTCTGCCAAATCAATGGATTGCAGAGAAGTACCTAAAATGCGTACCCCTTCCCGGGCTAATTCCCCGGCAATATTCAAAGGAGTCTGTCCGCCAAATTGCACAATAATCCCAATGGGGTTTTCCTTGCGGTAAATGCTTAAAACATCCTCTACCGTAAGGGGTTCAAAATATAATTTATCTGAGGTATCATAATCCGTGGATACGGTTTCCGGATTACAGTTGACAATAATGGTTTCGTAACCCATTTCCCTGAGGGCAAGAGCGGCATGAACACAGCAATAGTCAAACTCAATCCCTTGACCGATCCGATTGGGGCCGCCGCCTAAAATCATCACTTTTTGCCGGTCACTGACCTGGGTCTGATCCGGTGCATTATAAGTGGAAAAGTAATAATAGGTATTCTCTACCCCGCTCACCGGCACCGCCTCCCAGCCTTCCGTAACGCCTAAAGCAATGCGCCGGTCACGGATTTCCTTTTCCGGCAGTTCCAGGATGGCCGCCAGATAACGGTCGGCAAAGCCGTCTTTCTTGGCGCGAACCAAAAGATCATCAGGAAGGCGGCTATTTTTGTATTGAAGCAGCTCCTCCTCCAGAAGAACCAAGGCTTGCATTTCTTCGATGAACCATTTTTTTACAAAGGTCAGACGCTGCAGTTCTTCAATATCGGCGCCCTTACGTAAAGCCTCATACATAAGGAAATGCCGTTCACTGGAGGGTTCCGCCAAGCGGTTCAGTAACTCTTCTAAGGAGAGCTCATGAAAGTCCTTGGCAAAACCCAGTCCGTAACGGCCGATTTCCAGGGAGCGAATTGCTTTTTGAAAAGCTTCCTTGTAATTCTTGCCAATGCTCATCACTTCCCCGACAGCTTTCATCTGGGTGCCTAATTTATCTTCTACACCCTTAAATTTTTCAAAGGCCCAGCGGGCAAACTTAATTACCACATAGTCTCCGGAAGGGGTATATTGATCCAAAGTCCCTTCCCGCCAATAAGGAATCTCATCCAGGGTTAAGCCAACGGCCAGAAGGGCGGAAACAAAAGCGATGGGAAAGCCGGTAGCCTTGGAGGCCAGGGCAGAGGAGCGGGAGGTCCGGGGGTTAATTTCAATAACCACGATTCGATCCGTCTTGGGATCATGGGCAAATTGGACGTTGGTGCCGCCAATCACCTCGATGGCTTCCACAATATCATAAGCATATTTTTGCATCCGTTCCTGCAGTTCCCTGCTGATAGTCAGCATGGGGGCAGCACAAAAAGAATCCCCGGTATGGACACCGATGGGATCAATATTTTCGATGAAACAAACGGTAATCATTTGATTTTTGGCATCACGCACTACTTCCAGTTCCAACTCTTCCCAGCCCAGAACAGATTCTTCTACCAGTATCTGTCCCACCATGCTGGCGGCAATACCCCGGTTGGCTACTGTTCTTAATTCTTCAATGTTATAAACCAGGCCGCCGCCGGTGCCCCCCATGGTATAGGCAGGGCGGATAACCACCGGGTAACCCAGCCGGTCTGCGATTTTTTCCGCTTCCTCCACAGAGTAAGCAGGTTCACTTTTTGGCATCTCAATGCCCAGTTTATTCATGGTTTCTTTAAAAATGATCCGGTCTTCGCCTCGTTCAATGGCATCCACCTGGACACCAATTACTTTCACACCATTAGCTTCCAGAACACCCTGTTTCGAAAGCTCCATACATAGATTGAGGGCAGATTGTCCGCCTAAATTAGGCAGTAAAGCATCCGGTCGCTCTTTTTCGATAATAGCTGTTAACCTTTTCACATTCAGGGGTTCGATATAGGTGGCATCCGCCATGGCAGGGTCGGTCATAATAGTGGCCGGATTGGAATTTACCAACACGATTTTATAACCTAATTTCCTGAGGGCTTTGCATGCTTGTGTACCTGAGTAATCAAATTCGCAAGCTTGACCGATAATGATCGGTCCGGAACCAATGATCAAAATCTTATCAATATCTAATCGTTTTGGCATAGTCGTTCCCTCATTTCATATATTCTCTACCGCTCTAATATTGTAGTATATAGCTTTTTTTCTATTTTTACAATGTTAAATCGATAAAATTCAACAAGTTTTTCATAGCCCACAATTGCAAGAGTAAATCCGGGCTTTTAAAAAAATACACAGCATCAATCCATTCAGCTGGGACTGATACTGTGTCAGAAATAAGCTTAATTCGGTTTTTCCTTGCGGGAAAGATTTTCTTCCTGCTTCTCTTTTTCCGGATGTTGACGGCAATGATCCAGCACACAATTACCTTGTTCGTCTGCCATCATACAATCCTCCATATATTTGACACATCGGCGCCAGCCATCGTTTTCACTGACGAAAGCCCTGCTCATTTTGAACCACCTTTCTTTAACCAATGATCATTTTTGGTAAAATTCCCAGCCCTTTTGGCGTAGTTTTTCTTCCCAGGTCATTTGTAATATTGCTAAATCCTCCGAGTAATCGGTTTTAGATTCATCTTTATCATAAGGCAGATACTCCAGGATCTCCATGGTGAAGTTTTCTTCACCATGCTCCTTCCAATCCTTTTGCAAGCCTTGGTTCGGGTGGGAGCCGGCTGTCAATTGAAACCGATAACGATTGATTTTGGCCGCCGCATTTTGCACACCTTCGATATAACACTTGTTGCTAAGGTGGGAATGAATCATCATCATACCCATGGGAGGTTTCATTTCTTTATACTGCATTTTTAGTTCTTTTTTTCGATCCATCGCATGCCCCTTCATTCTTATCATCTTATTTACATCACCGGTTTGACTAACTAATATCCCATTTCTTTTAAGATTCTTGATAATGCCCTGAGCCGCTCCCCAAGGAGTTCGTCATCATTACTCAAAGCCTGGCTGAATAATTTAATATCTTCATCGATTTTTTCATTGTCCGTGCACACGGCCACGGTCATAGCGTCACCCTGCAAACCAATCCTATCGATTATGGGATTTTCAGGGTCATATAATTTTTCAAAGCGATAAGCATCTTGAAAATGCATTTTCGCCCGGCAAAGGAAAATTGCCAGATCAAGTACTCGATGTAAAGGCATTTCTTCCGACTGCCGGGACCACTTTTCCCCCGTATGCCGCCATATTTTGGCCGAAATATCTACCTTGCCCCGGTCATTCCACTGTGCCAATCCCAGTGATATTCCTTTGGCATCAGAATGATAGGCATTTCTGCCGTCGACATTTTCGTAGTTATCGGCGACAATAACCGGTTTATGCTTCAAAGTCGTTGGTATTTTCACTTTTTCCCCTCCAATAATGGCCCCGATTAATGCATCAATCTATGAAACTATCAATCAATGGGCTACCCTTTCATCTATTAATTTACTAGGTTTATAAATTAGTATATTACTAATCAGCATTTTTGTCAATTATAAAAAATCTAATATTTAGTTGAACCAATCAGGAACTCAGCGTCCGTTATTCCCCACATATTTGGTGACATTCCTGTTCCATGAAAAATCCCGTCAAATTTACCTTTTGCTTAACAAAATTTACATGTGAAGTATCACCCAAAAACTCAGATCTCTTGGGAATGTCAATCTAACCAAAGGATGCGAGGTTTTTATGTGCCCATACCGGGAGAAATAATAGATAAAGTATATTTTACCTTTCCTTAATTAAAAATTAGCAATGCTATGATAAGATGAATTTGAGCATAAAATGTTCAAATTAAAAACAAGGGGGATTTACATGAAAATCAAGAAGACAAGTGTCAAAGTTGCATCACTTCTGATGGCAGTTACTTTTGGAATTAATGCCATTAGTGCACCGGTATTTGCTGCAGGCTCACTGCAAGGCACAGAGTATGAAAGAAGCTACACCATCGTCAGTCCTTATGAAAATGTAGACTGGGAAGAATTCGGCCAATACAAAGCTGATTTCCATGCCCACTCCACTAATTCCGACGGCGGCAATCTGACCAAAGACATGGTTGAAGATCACTATGCTAAAGGTTTTGATATTCTTGCTATGACCGATCACAATTATCTCACCAAAAGCTGGGATCAGACTGCTAAAGGTCCCATGGATAAAGCAAGATATGATGAAATTATCGCAGGTGTAGACCGTGACGGCAAAGGTATGATCGATATTTACAATTCCAACGAGCAATCCAGAACGGATCATATCAATTCCTTCTGGGCAGATTTTAATAACAACTCTGGCGCCACCATGGCCAGCACTAATGAAACCGTGGAAAACCTGGGCGGGATCACTCATATTAACCATCCCGGCAGATATACCGGCGGCAGCGCAGGTGGTGAAAAAGGAATCGCTGCTTCCAATAACCCTGCAACGATCCAGAAATATGTTGATCTCTTTGCTGCGTATGATTCCTGCGTCGGTATGGAAATCGTCAACAAAATCGATAATGAATCCAGAAGCGACCGAGTTCTTTGGGATAATATTCTGAAAGAAATGATGCCTGAAGGCCGCTTTGTTTGGGGCTTCTCTAACGATGATACCCACAGCCTTAACGCCACCGGATATTCCTGGAATATGATGCTGATGCCTTCCCTTTCTCAGGAAGATACCAGAACAGCCATGGAAAACGGCGCCTTTTATGCAGTAAGCCGTGTCTCCCGTCCTGATGGCATCAATGCCACCTTACCTAACGGAGACGCCATGCCGGGCAGTGGTAATACTAACACCTTATATTTACTTGAGCAGGATACACCTAGCATTTCCAACATCGAAGTAATCGAAGAAGACAATGCCATCGTAATCGACGGAGATGATTATGATGAGATTGAGTGGATTGCCGACGGTGTTGTTATCGCAACGGGTGAAACCCTTGACCTGAACGATTATGAGAATGAGATTAATAGCTACGTACGGGCACAGTTAAAGAACGACACAGGAATTGCTTTCACCCAGCCTTTCAGCGTAACAGATAATACGGAAGAGATTGAAATCAGCAGCGTTGATAATGGCAACAAACAGGCTAATGTGAATTTTGATATTCGTTCCGCCAATGGCAAGGGTTATGTTGTCTGTCTCTCTGAAAGCGGAGAAGAAGGGACCTTTGCTCCTTACAGCAATGTAAATTTTAATTCCAAAGGCGTACATATCAAAGGCTTGAAAAACGAAAAGGAATATTTCGTATGCGTGATGTATGCAGAGGATAACACAATCATGGAAAAGAGTGCACCGGTAGTAATCAATCCGGGGAAATAATCGCCATCAAATTCTTCGATAGCAGGAAAACCGCCGTTTCCAGAGCCGCAAACTCTGGAGCGGCGGTTTTTTTGATCATAGCAACTTACCTATTTTAAAAAACCGTGTCAGAGTTTTCTTCTTTTAGCAGGTATTTACTCAGTGCATGGCTAATGTTATATTATCTGAATAAAATCTCACCCATCAATATAACATCTAACTGCGGAGTATAATACTATAGCGAGGTGATCATAAAATGGCGGAAATGATTAATGTTAGATTCATAAGTGGAAAAACCAAGCTTTATGAAAAGGGCACCTCCCTAATGGAAATCAGCAGGGAATTTGCCACCGCTTTTAAAACTCCGATCGTGGCGGCTGTGATTAATAATGATCTAAAGGATATGGCTACCCGGTTGGAAGAAGACTGTTCTCTTGAGTATTTTGATTTGACTTCACAACTGGGCAACAAGGTTTATCAGTACAGTCTGATTTATCTGATGGTCATCGCTGCCCAGGATCTTTTCCCGACGGGTCAGGTCACAGTAGAACATTCTTTAAGCAAAGGACTATACTGTGAATGTCGATTAGAATATCCCACCACAAAAGAGGATGTGGAAGCCTTGGGGCAAAGAATGCGGGAAATCGTGGCAGAAGACCGGCCGATTGTCAAAAGAATCATCCCCTTGGAAAAAGCAATTCAGCTTTATGAAGAAATCGGGGATCAAACCAAAGTTGATCTAATGAAACAATTAAATCGGAAAACCGTGACCATGTATTTTTGCGGCGAGAGATACGGTTATCATCACAGTACCATGGTACCCAGCACCGGCTATTTAAAAACCTTTGAGTTGAAATATTACCCCCCGGGCATGATCCTGCGTTACCCTCTGAAGGAGGCTCCTTATCAGCTGCCTACTTATGTAGAAATGCCTAAACTGGAGAAAGTGTTCCAGGAGGCCAAGCACTGGGCCGAGATCGTAGAATGTGATTATGCCGCCCGACTGAATAAGTTTATCCGGGATGGAGAGATCAATCAGGTTATTCTAATGTCTGAAGCCCTGCACGAAAAAAAAATAGCCGAAATTGCCGACCATATTTTTGCTAATAAAAACCGTTTGCGCATCATCATGGTTGCCGGTCCCACTTCTTCTGGGAAAACCACTTTTATCCAACGGCTAAGTATTCAGTTAAAAGTGCTGGGCATCAGTACCATTCGCATGTCCATCGATGATTATTTTATTGATCGGGAAAAGCTGGCTGAAATCAACGATGATCCGGATCTTGAATCCCTGGATGTGGTAGATGTGGATCTGCTTAACAACCATGTGAGCCGCTTGCTCAAAGGGGAGGAAATTGAGCCGCCCCGTTTCGATTTTCCCACGGGAAAACAGCTTCCCTCCGGACGAAAAGTCCGGATTGACAAAAGACAGCTGCTGATCATTGAAGGACTCCATGGTCTAAACGAACAACTGACCATTTCTGTGCCCAAACAGCATAAAGTCAAAATCTATATCAGCCCCTTAACCCCCATCGCCATTGACCAGCACAGCCGCACCCCCTCTACGGATACACGTTTGATCAGGCGGATTGTACGGGACAGCCAATTTCGCAGTCATGATGCTTCCCATACTCTGCAGGTTTGGCCTTCGGTACAGTTGGGAGAAAATAGGAACATCTTTCCTTTCTCGGAAGAAGCCGACATTATGTTTAATTCCGTACTGATCTATGAACCGGCTGTTTTTCGCACCTTCGCCACCCCTTTATTGGAAACCATCAGTCCAGATATGCCTGAATACAGCCAAGCACGTCGTTTGATGCGGCTCCTCTCTTTCTTTGAACCGGTGGAAGATGCGGAAATACCCTTAAACTCCATCCTTAGGGAATTCATCGGAAAATCTTGCTTTTATAATTAAAAGCAAGATTTTCTTTTTCCCCTTCAGGCTAATTTATTGAGAAAACCAGCTACCCCCATGCCAATCCAGAGCGCTAAAATGCCCAGAAACACACTTAATCCCACATACAGAAAACAGAGCATTACTTTTCCCTCTTTGAGCAGATTCAGTCCCTCCAAGCTAAAGGTGGAGAAGGTGGTGAAGGCACCTAAAAACCCTACCGTAATCATGGTTTTAAGCTGGGGACTGTTGCCTAACCTTTCCAATGACAAGGTATAAAATAAGCCTAACAAAAAACACCCGCTCAGATTAACAAAAAAGGTGCTATAGGGAAAATACTGGGGATATTTTCCATTGATCCAGCCGGATACCACATATCTCGCGACGGCACCGCAGGCACCTCCCGCTGCAATTAACAAGTAAATGTTGTTCATATATGACAGTACACCACCCCGCTGCCTATTGAATAAGAGAATTTTTGGAATCAGGATCTATAAGCGAATCCTTTCTAAATCATCAGGGACAAAAATCCGGCCGGAAAAATATCCTCTTCCTTCCTGAGTATACAGTTCTTTTCGCCGATCCAGGTGATCATCTTCCGTATGCCATAAGACCAGATTTTTCACCCCATGTTCTTCAGCCATCTGACAAACTTCAACCACCGTGGAATGCTCAATCTCCCAAGGACGGTAACGTTCTCCATGGGCGGCCAGACAGAGGGCTTCCGCCAGGAGCCAATCACACTCCTGGACATACTGATGACTTGAGGCTCGATAAGGTTCATCTCCTAAAAAAGTCAGTCGCTTGCTATTTTTTAAGCTGATCGTAAAACCGTATTGCAGGCATTTCCGTGCGCCCAGATCAAAAAAGGTCACCTGATTACCAAACACTTCTTTCGTCTCCCCATCCTGCACAGGGAGAATCAGAATGCGTTCACCAAATAAAGCATTCACCCGGTCAGAAAGAGTTAAAGAGCAAATTGCGGTAATGGTTTTTGCCAGTTCTTCATGACAATAAATATAAAAATTTCCCTGATAAGATTGGTCAAAAATATGTCCCGCAATCTCACGCATCACCCAAAAAATCCCGAACATATGGTCTGTATGTTTGTGGGTAATAAAAGCGTGATGCAGTTTTTTGGCATCAAGTAAACCACCGGCAAAACGGCTTAGAATACCGTTTCCTCCCCCGGCATCCGATAAGAAATATTGATCCTCTTCCTGATCCCAAAGGGCAAAACAGGTATTATAACATTTTGTAACCATGGCATTTCCTGTTCCCAGAACGATTAATTCATCCACGTCCTTACCTCCCGATATAAAGAAAACTCATCTCCATCATTTTTTATGATTTCCCATTGTGATCTTCTTGTTTTGATTATACAATAGAAATGATTGATCTGTCTCTGCTTATAAAGATTAAAAAAAGCATGCTCCTTTTGGGGAACATACTTGGGCAAAACCTCCATTTCCTTCTTTCCAATTGTACATATCTTACAATTATTATTCTTTTCCGGCTTTCATTTGCTCTTCAAAAATTCGGCTTCGCTCTTCGAAGCTGACTTCGCGGTGAATTTGGTGAAGCAACCACACGTAGCCGAAGGGATCGGAAAATATGGCATTGCTCACTCCAAAATCTGCAAGTTCGGTGACAGGCTGAACCTCCGAGCATCCGGCGTCAATGGCTCTGCCAAAGGTGTCCTTGATGTCCGCTACCAGAACGTTGACCCACATGGGCTTTGCGTCACCTTCCTTAGGAGCAGTCAACTGGTACTCCGGATTTTCATCCAGCAGGTGGAACCTCGTGCCATACATAGTAAAAACTGCCTCGTTCATACCTTGCGCGTAATTCGTCACCTCAACGGGAACCACATCAAAAATACTCTCATAAAGCGCCAGTGCCTTGATGCTGTCTGTTACAACCATATCAATTTCAACACCAACCATCGTATCATCCTCCAATTCAGACATTCTATGAAAGACTAAAATCCATATCAAGAGTTTTAGCCCGGGTCTTGATCAAGTTAGAAAGAATCAGCCAGAGCTGCCGCTTTTTGCAGGCCGTCTGTATTTTTCACATCACCGGGATGTAAAACACCGGGAACCAAAACCTCACCCAGGGATTTCCACTTTATGAGGGATGTGCTGCGTTCATAGGAAAAGCGAATTCCCTCCATAGCGGACGCATCCTGCTCTTCACAACAGACAATCAGCCCGCATTCCTTGCCGGCAATGTTTTTTTCACCAATCATGAAGGAATACATCTTGTCAATAAAATTTTTAATCTGCCCAGGAAAAGTATACCAGTATAATGGTGCGGTAAATATCACTCCGTCCGCATCTTCGATAAGGGGAGCAATCTTATTGAAATCATCATCAAAGACACAGGCTTTGCCCTCTTTGCTATAACATTTATCACAGGCGATACAACCACCCACTTTGCTTAACCCGGCATCAAAACGGGTAACGGTGTGACCTTTTTCTTCGGCGGCTTTGATAAAAGCATCAGTCATTGCAAAGCTGTTTCCGTTTCGACGTGGACTTCCGGTAATTACAATAATCTTTTTTTTCATAGTATATCTCCCTCCAAAAAAAATATTATGCATCAATAAATTCTTAACGCTTTTTTGTAACTTCATAAGCATTTTACTAAATGTCTTGCATAAAATTTTAGCCGATCAATTTTTCCCGTTTTCCCATTGTGAACTTCTTGTTTTAATTATACAATAGAGATGATCACCTTGTCTCTGCTTATTATTTCATCATAAGACATCCTGGATTAGTCCCTGGAGAATGCCATCATGAGTGAACTCGTTCAGCTAAAGCTGAACATCGGGGCTCACTTATAGAAGTGGGAGTCTTGGAATTTGATCAAATACGAATGGAGGCCGATACCCATGAACTTTAAATTCACCCACAATAACATTAATGTTTTGGATCTTGAAAAGAGCCTTAATTTTTATCAGAAAGCCTTAGACCTGGTCGAAGTAAAACGGTATCAGGAACCTACCGGTGCCTTTATCCTCATTTATCTGGGTGATGGGAACACTTCCCACACCTTAGAACTCACTTGGCTTAGAGATCGAACGGAACCTTATGACCTGGGAGAAAATGAATTCCACCTGGCTTTAACTGTCGATGACTTTCAAAAAGCCCACGAACATCATGAAAAAATGGGCTGTATCTGCTATGAAAATCAGGAAATGGGCATTTACTTTATCAATGATCCGGACGGCTACTGGATTGAGATTCTGCCGGAGGATTGATATAAATATCCCCCTATTTTTTTGAAAAAACTACCGACGAAGCGTGCAGTCTTCACCGGTAGTTTTTGTGCTTTCAGAGTTTATGACCTACTTAAAGAATTATCTGACGATAAACACCGAACAATGCGCATGGTTTACTACCTTATTGCTCACACTGCCTAAGACAAAACGAGTGACACCGCTTAATCCCCGACTCCCTATCACTATCACATCCACATTCTGATTTTCTGCTTCCCGTAAAATTTCTTCTGCAGGATCACCCTCAATAACCTTGGTTGTGTATGAAATACCGGTGTCTCGAAATTTTTCATTTGCTTGAGCAATAATATTTTTTCCTGTCTCAATGAGATTATTTGCCATCTCCTCTTTTAAACGCACGCTCATAGCCGGATCCATAAAGGGAACATCGCTTAAAATATTTTGCGTGTTATTGATAACATAAATAATTTCCACTAGTCCTTCCTGAGTATGTGCCAGTCTTACGGCGTAATCCGCTGCTTTCATTCCTTGGTCCGATCCGTCAACAGCCAATAAGATTTTTTTCAGCATCTTTCCCACTCCTTTAACGCAGATTTAATTGAAGTGTAATCAGATTAAACATCAATTTAAATAATAAATTCTATATAAAGAGGCCATTATCCTTCATAAAACGTTAATATCGTAAACACAGCAGTGCTTCCATGGGGGAAAAAAACTTGAAGAAGGATGTTCCTTTATTTTATAATTAACAGAGTTCTAAGGAGCAGGTAAGTTTTTATTCCATCTGATGCTTAGAAAGTTATCGGATAAATTTCTGAAATGAGCATTGAGAAATTAAGAAAATAATTAATATCATTTAGTGAGGGAATAACTTGAAAAATACACAGTTGACCTATCGCGCAGGCACCTTGGATCAAAATACATTACTCCGAAACATCCTATATGAAAAACTTCTCTTGTCCCATTCCCTGGTTGTGCGTCTCAAGCAGGAAAACAGAATTAAGGTCAACGGAGTTCCGGCTCGTACCAACCAGCCCATTAATCCGGGGGATGTGATTACGATCGATGTAGAATTTACTGAGGAAAATACGATCATTCCCGAACCGATTCCTTTAGAAATCATTTACGAGGATCAGGACTTTTTAGTGGTGCACAAGCCGGCTGGGCTTTCTACCCACCCATCACGAAAAAATGGAACCGGGACTCTGGCAAACGCTGTTGCCTATTACTGGCGTAACCGGGGACAGAACACCATCTTTCGTCCCATCAACCGCCTGGATCGGGACACTTCCGGATTGGTGCTGATCGGCAACAACCAGTTTGCCCACCAAGCCATTTTCAATCCAAAAAAGAGTCCTATTTTTGAGCGGCATTATCTGGCTCTGGTGGAAGGCGTTCTGACTGAAGACCAGGATTGCATCGACCTGCCCATTGCCCATCCTGATATTAACCTGCGCCGTAGGATTGTCCATCCTGAAGGTCGAAAAGCGGTCACTCATTACCGTGTTCTGACCCGCTTTCCCCAACACACATTGCTGGCTCTAAAACTAGAAACCGGCCGCACCCACCAGATCCGGGTTCATTTAAGTTTTCTCGGTCATCCCCTATGCGGCGATCTTTTATACGGATCTCCTTCCCCATTGATTGACCGACAGGCTCTCCATGCTTATCTTTTACGCTTCATCCACCCCAGGAGCGGCGGGGAAATCCGGTTGGAGCTTCCCCTGGCGGCAGACATAAAACGTGCAATTGACCTCATAAAGAATCCTGATCTCCATCATTAAAAAAGTATGCTCCTTTTTAGGAACATACTTTTATTATGATAATGTTATGTTAAGAATATGTTAAGATATTATCTCCAGTGCATCCTCCAGTGCCTTGCGGTACGCAGGGGGTAAGTCAACCACCTTCTCCTGAATCAAACGAAAGGCTTTACGATGAGCCTCCAAAGCCTGTTCGTCCTCGGGAAAACAGGAGTCCACCAGATTACCTAAATCCTTTGCTTCTTCCTCATAACCGTGCTGATTTAGATAATCAACAAGGGGTAAAGCAAACTTAAATACATCGGTTTTACTTTGGATTGTGAAGGACATTGGGCAAAACCTCCATTTCATTAATGATTGGGGTGGTTTTTTTGGTGACCCATAGGGGAATCGAACCCCTGATTCCACCGTGAGAGGGTGGCGTCTTCACCGCTTGACCAATGGGCCATTTATTCTGTATTATACACCTAATAGGTGGTTTTATCCATAGGAATTTTAAAAAAAGGGAACGCCGATATGGAAATCCCTATTAATTTAGAAAACATTAACTATACATGATCATGCAGATTCTTACCCTTCTTTTTTGGTCAAATTCTGTTCATTGATATCCTTGTCCTCTTCTCCCGCCTAACCAAAGGCTTGTCAGAATATCCAACAGCCACAGCAGAAAGAATCTCATAGTTTGCCGGTAACTGCAGTTCCTTTAACACCTCAGCATTATTACGCAATTTTGGCAAACATCCCCAGATGTATGTACTACCCAGATTCAGGGCAGTTGCTTGAAGCATCATATTTTCAATCAAGCAAGCTACATCAGAATACTCAATATGATCTTCAGACAAATCGGCAGCGGAAAGAAAAATCACCGTTGGTGCTCCATAAAATGCGTCCATTTTTTGACCGGTTTTGCGGGAGGTCAGCTGCACAACCTCCCTAATACGATTAAGAAGATTAACGTCCTGCACCACGGTCAAATGTGTCGTCTTCTCATTACCCATGGCAGTTGGTGCCATCTGTGCTGCGTCCAGAATGCGCTCAAGATCATCATCTTCTATTTGATGCGGTTGGTACTTACGTGTCGTGCGTCGCATATACAATACATCTTCCCATTCCATTTCATTTTCCTTCTTTCTAATTGTACAAACTAATTGTACAAATTTTATAATTATTTTTCTTTTCTATTTTGCATTTGTTCTAAGATTAATTTGAAATAATTGCTGCTAACCCTTCCTTATTAATGATGATAATCTTCCGGTGTCCTTTGAGCTGAATTAACCCTTCTTCCTGAAAAGCTGTAAGTTTTCTGCTCAGGGTTTCTTGACTCATACCCATTTGGGAAGCAAAATCCCCTTTGGTCATTGACAGCAGCACCTCATTTTTTTCATCTGAAAGATTAGTCAATGCCTGTGCCAGCCGTTGTTCCACCGTATTCAGATTAATGTTCTCGATAAGATTTTCCGCCTTTTCCAGGCGCACACTCAGCTCTTCCATGACTTTAAAGGCAATAGAAGGATACTTTCCCATAATTTCTTTCAGCTTGATCCCTTCAATGGTGCACATAGTTGATTTCTCTAAGGCTTCTGCGTTGTCCGTCATTGATAAAGGGCTGAAAAGAGAGAGTTCTCCCAAAAAATCACCGGGATTAACCACGCGGATTACCTGTTCCTTGCCATTGGCATTTAATCTGGATATTTTTACTCGTCCGGTGTGGAGTACATAAAGCTTTCCTCCTTCATCCCCTGCCAGATAAATCATCTCATGCTTTTGAAAAGTTTGCTGGGTGGTTATGGCAGCAACTTCTAACATTTCCTCCCGGGTCAGGCTGCTGAATATAGGTACGATCTCGATGCACGTGATCTGTTCTCCGGTATGGCAGTTGCAGTTATCATTACAATTACAATCCATTGGGAACCACTCCAATCATATCTCCTTATTTCTCATTATCAGTTTAATCAATATTCCGCCTGATAACAATGGTGATAAAGGAAAACTTTCATCTAGGAGTTTCACTTTATCACCCTGAAATCAGCTGATCAAGCCATTCCTTTAAGATGATTGCGTGATTGATGGTCTGGCTTTTGGCGGCATACAGCAATGTCACATTACCATGCTCAAGTTTTTTTCTGATATGCTCTGCGAATGCAGGAGAATATTGATTATTGTCCAATTCAAAAAGATATTTTTGTTTGAATTCATCCATCAGATCAGGGTCATGGTGAAATTCTTTTCTGATTTCCGAACTTGGAGTAATAGATTTCGCCCATTCATCAATATGGGCCCTTTCTTTACTGATTCCTCTTGGCCACAACCTGTCAACTAATACTCGATACCCATCATCTTCCCCGGGTGGTTCGTATATTCTCTTGATGATGGTATGATACATCATGATAAACCCTCCTTTAATTGTACTTCTTAATTGTACTTCTTAATTGTACTTCTGATTGATGATTCTCTTGCCATGCTCCACAAAATTTTTTAGAACCTTCAGTCGGGCATATTTTTTATTGTTTCCTTCTACAATGATCCAGGGAGCATAATTTGTATTAGTTTTCAGCAGCATTTCATCAAAAGCTGTCAGATATTGATCCCACTTCTCCCTGTTGCGCCAATCTTCATCTGTGATTTTATATAGTTTATCGGCTTCGTTTTCCCGATCCTGAAATCTGATTAATTGTTCATCCTTATCAATACATATTAAAAATTTGAGCATTAGCGTTCCAAAATTGTGCAGATGTTTTTCCATCTGATTGATTTCTTCATAAGCCCGATTCCATTCTTCCGCGGAAGCAAATCCCTCAATTCTCTCTACCAATACCCTCCCGTACCAGCTTCGATCAAATATGGCTATCCTCCTTCTTGGCGGAAAATTTCTGTAGAACCTCCATAAATAATGATGATTTCGTTCTGTCTCATCAGGTGCTGAAATAGGAATAACTTCTAAACCTCTTGGATCCATCAGTCGTGTTAGTCTTTGGATAGCGCCGCCCTTTCCGGCCGCATCCATGCCCTCAAATACAATGATACATGGAATTTGCTCTGTATAAAATTTATAGGCGATTCCCTGGGCTTCCTCCTGCAGCTTTTTTAATTCTACCTCATATGTTCCTTCGTCCACGCCCAGGGACAAGTCAATATTCCCTATAATTTTACCCTGGGGGATATCCCCCTCCAATGGCTGACTGTATTTTTACCCCCGCCCAGGCATCTCTCGATCCCTTCCTCAATCAAATCGATCGCCAGACCCAAAGCATACTTTGAAGCTGATTTAAAGTCTTCGCTGGAGATGATATGCCAGGGACTGTAACTAAAACTCGACATTTTGAGAATATGGTCAAAATGATGCAAATATTTTTCATATTCGTTCTTTTGATTTAAATCGCGTTCCGTAATAAAAAAACTTCTGTGCTCGTCATTTAACAGAATTTCTATTCTCTCTCCCATGGTTTTTTCTTTTTGATGGAGGAAAAATTTAATTATAATCATATGATCATCAAAAAGCTGTTTTTCAATGGAACTAATATCTTTAATATCCCTTTCTAATTCTTCGTCCTTAATTTTTAGATCATTCATGACTTTAAAATAGAAACTTCTGTCATATATCGCAATATTACCTCTCTTAGGTGTCCTTTTCCAAAACCGCCATAAAAACGGTCTTGCTTTTTCCTCATCGGTGGGATGCTCGAATAATTGAACCCTGCTTGTTCTGGGATCTAACTCTCGTATCAAATCTTTAATTACATAACCTTTTCCGGAGGATTCCCAGCCATCGACAATAATTAAGACAGGAATGTTGAGATCTTTGACACGTCTTTGTAATTTTGCCAGTTTTTCACCCAGCTCCGTACGTTTAAACTCTTGATATGGGTTATTAAAATCTTCAAATTTAAAATCCTTAATCATAACAACACCCTTTCTGGGATTTTTGCTATCTATGTCAATGCCCCCCATTTAAAGATAATTAAACACGAAAAGCAGGAATAAGACCACACCGCAATAAGTGGTCTTTCTCTATATTTTGCATAAATACAGGGACGAACGTTTACCGGTATTGATTTCTTTCATATTCCCAAACTGTTCATTCAATTCATCTTTTACGGTCTTAATAAAATTAAAATAATCGCCGCCCTCCAGCCATTCCACGATATTAGTAATGTTGGATCGCCCTTCATTGTAGTCCATCAGAACCACGAGTTTTTTGGAAATTCTTTTCATTTCCTCATACATGATACGTCTTTCCCCGGAATCGAATCCATGAGCCACATAAGAAGCGAAGGCCAAGTCAAAGCTTTTATCCTCAAAGGGTAAACCCCTGAGCACATCACCTTGCAAAAATTTAATACCCTTCATTGGAAGAACCTGCCTGCCATTCTGATCTTCTGACCGATGACCAAAAGAATTGCTTGTCATCTTTTCCTTCGTCTTTTTCCGGGCGATTTCAATCATTTTTTCCGCCGGATCTATCCCGGTAACATCTAATCCATATTGATGCAATGCGTTACAGAGGGCACCGGTGCCGCATCCAATGTCAATCACATTTTTATAGAGGGATAGATCCAAATCATGATGAACTTGAGCAAGAATCGATTGATAACTCCTCACCTGCCAGTTGAAAAAGAGACCATAAACCATGGAAATGCGATTAAACAAGGGATACTTTTTCTTTGGTCCCAAATCCATTATCCTCACTCCCCTTACACCTTTTATAAATCAGGCGTATGTAATCATGCTGCAGTTTTACCCCAGTATTCTATTATTCACCATGCTCATTCACCTTATTTATCTTATTAAGGCAAAATAACTTTCTGGTAATAATCAATCTACAGAGATTTTTAGATCTGTATTCGATAAAAAACTTTCGATTTCCTTCTTCTTTTCTTTGCAGATTCATTTTAGACTGCGTTTCTCTGAGGACAAACAGGGGAGACAAACAGGCAAACAGGGGACGGTTCTTTGTTTCACACAGATATCTAGATTTAATAAGATTTTTCGGTGCTGAAACAATGAACCGTCCCCTGTTCTACCCCCCCCTGTTCTACCTCAACCGTTTCCTTGAAAGAAGGAGAGACCTTTCCATGCAGAAAACATGCTTGGCATTTAAAATATATCATTTACGAATATCATTTACAAATCTAGGGGGCAAACAGGGGACGGTTCTTTGTTTCACGCAGATATCCAGATTTAACGGTTTTACCGTTAATAAGATTTTTCGGTGCTAAAACAATGAAGAACGAAATCGCTGGCGCGATAGTTTTTGGGATAATAGTCAAATAAAAATTTAATAAAAATAATGGAAGGTATGCCTTTTTGTGGTATTGTTTAATCGCCAAACCAAACAACCCAGAAAGGACATACTTTTCTTTTATGATTAGGACAAACAGACAAACAGGGGACAAACAGGGGACGGTTCTTTGTTTCACACAGATATCTAGATTTAATAAGATTTTTCGGTGCTGAAACAATGAACCGTCCCCTGTTCTACCCCCCCTGTTCTACCTCAACCGTTTCTTGAAAGAAGGAGAGACCTTTCCATGCAGAAAACATGCTTGGCATTTAAAATATATCATTTACGAATATCATTTACAAATCTAGCAATTTACATTACAATAAACACACTAGGAATGAAAAAAGGAACAATAAGCTTCATTAATATATTTATAGTTGATTTTGCTGGTATTTCAGTATGATCCTTGGTACAGCTGTTTGCTATATATTAGCAATCTATGGTTAGTATTGTGAGCAAATATGCCAGTTTGTGCCGCACTTGCTGCAGATGGTATACCTTTCATACCTGGAGAGCTAGTTAAAATAATGATCTCCATATATATAGGTCCAAAAATTCCTAATCGTCTTATTAAAGGTGATTTATAAAGGATTAGGGGACAGTAAAACAGGATTGAGTTCTGCCGGTACTCAATCTTTTTTCATTAATCTCTCTCCAGCAGACAGAGTGTCTTTCTTCCCTAAAAAGTATCTTTCATTAACGGGTATCAATGGAAATATGACCTTGGGAGGCGGCGGCTGATATGAATGATAGCACAACCAGAAGCATTTTAATTTCTATTTCTTATTTAGCAGCTCTTTTATTGATTATTTTAAATTTAAAACCGATTATGCAGGGAATAGGAAGCTTTATCGAAATATTTGACCCTTTCCTCCATGGAATGATAATAGCATTTATATTAAATATACCTTGTGCATCCATAGAAAATCTATTGCAAAAGCGATTATTAAAAGGTAAAAGCAAAGCCCTTACCAGAACTATCTCTATTGTAATCTTATATACATTATTTGCTGTACTTTTGGTGCTTATTGTTAGCTATCTTATACCTGGCTTAATAAGCAGCATGCAAGACTTGTTAAAAAATATTGATGTATATGCTAATAATTTACAGTCACTGGTAGATAAGGCAGCAAGTTTCTTTGGATTAAAAAACAGCATCGATATGTCTGCCATGTTTAGCTGGACTGCCGGATATACAGATAAAATGGCAAAAATGATCACAGAATTTCTTGGGCATATTATCAACTTAACAGCAGAAGGTATGTCTCTGATTGCCAGATTTTTTTCTCTATTATATTTTCTGTATATTTTTTAGCAGGAAAAAGCAAATTACTACGTCAAGGAAAGGCTTTTTTTAGCCACTATATGCCGGAAAAAGTATATGAAAAAAGTTCTTATCTCTACCGTATTACCATCGATACCTTCAGTAATTATTTTGTCGGTCAAATCGTAGAAGCCCTGATCTTAAGCGGGCTTTGTTTTGTGGGAATGCTCGCCTTAGGCATTGAATATCCCATACTGATCAGTGCATTGATTGGTATTACTGCATTAGTACCCATGATCGGACCCTATATCGGAGGGCTAATAGCCTTTCGAATACTGGTTATGATTAATCCGATCAATGCAATTTTGTTTATTATATTTATTATCGTATTACAACAGGTTGAAGGGTATGTGATTTATCCGAAGGTTGTAGGAAAAAGAGTAGGTCTTCCCGACATCTGGGTTCTTCTTTCGATTATGGTGGGTTCAGGTTTAGCCGGTGCAACCGGAATAATTATGGGCGTTCCTATCGGGGCTGTAATCTATACTTTAATCAAAAAAGATGTCAATAGTAAACCATTAGCATAGTCTGATTCCATATTCATTTGAAATTATCTATAAGGAGATGGCTTCGATGCAAAAACAATCTTCTATATCATATTGGAGTATGCCTGATGATGCTGTACTATCACATTTTCATTCGACTATGGAGGGGCTTACATCAGAAGATGCTGCTGCAAGGCTAAAAGAACAAGGGGAAAACTCCATAAATAAACAAAAAAAGACTTCCCAGCTGATGATGTTTGTTCATCAGTTTAATAATCCAATCGTCATTATTTTAATAATTGCAACCATAATATCGGCCATAACAGGTGAATGGATCGATGCAGGCATAATTTTAATTATTGTACTAGCCAGTGCTTTTTTAAGTTATCTGCAAGAATTTAGTGCCAGCAATGCCCTCGAAGAGCTTAGGGAAAAGGTGCAGGTTAAATCCTTGGTTTTACGTGACGGAAAAATAATTGAAGTTATTTCAAAGAATCTGGTTGTCGGGGACATTGTAGAGCTTTCAGCAGGAAGCCTGGTTCCGGCAGATGGCTTGATACTGGAAAGCCTTGACTTCACGGTAAATCAATCTATTCTCACCGGTGAATCACTTCCCACCGAAAAAAGGTCAGGAGTTATTCCTGAAGATATGGTCATCAAGGATCGGGCAAATTGTGTCTTTATGGGAACCAATGTGCAAAACGGAAGAGCAAAGGTTTTAATAGTTGAAACCGGAGAAAACACCGAATTTGGGCAGATTGCAAATCAACTTACATTGCGCCCGCCGGAAACGGATTTTGAAAGAGGCATTCGTCACTTCGGCTATTTGCTGACTCAAATCATGCTGATCCTCACCCTTGCAGTCTTTGCTATCAACGTTATCTTTAAAAGACCGGCCATAGATTCATTGCTTTTTTCTGTAGCCCTTGCAGTCGGCATCACTCCACAATTATTGCCTGCCATAATCAGCATCACCCTTTCAAAAGGGTCACGTATCATGGCAGATAATGGAGTTATCGTACGCCGTTTAAATGCTATTGAAAACTTTGGCAGCATGGACGTATTATGTACCGACAAGACAGGCACCTTAACAGAGGGCACTATCCGTATAGATGGTGCGGTAGATGCTAATGGCCAAGAGTCCGAAGCAGTATATAGATTGGCATATATAAATGCCGCCCTTCAGACTGGTATGACAAATACTTTGGATGATGCCATTGTCGAAGCAAAAAACATGGATATCAGCAAGGTGAAGAAACAAGGTGAAATTCCCTTCGATTTTACGCGGGCGCGATTAAGCGTCATTGTACAAGAGGACAGCGACAGCCCGCCAACAATGATAGTAAAGGGCTCATTGAACAGCATCCTTGGCATTTGCAGCTATGTTCAGCTTGGAGATGAAGTTAAAGCTAAGGATGATACGGTCTTAAAAGACATTGAAAAACTTTATGCAACCTGGAGTAATCAGGGTACCCGGATTCTCGGCATTGCACAAAAGAATGTGGAAATAAAAGAAAAATATGTGATTGCCGACGAGCAGGATATGATTTTAATGGGGTTTATTCTCCTCTCCGATCACCCTAAACCGGATGTATTAGAAACCATAGTCGACCTGGCTAATAACGGAGTCAGCCTAAGGATAATCACAGGGGATAATAAACTGATTGCTATGCATACTGCAAAAGCTGTTGGGCTTGATGTTACCGGGGTATTAACCGGCGATGAGCTTCGGAAGCTAAGCGATGAATCATTGTGGAATAAAATCGAAACAACTAATATATTTGCTGAAGTAGATCCTAATCAAAAGGAACGGATCATCTTAGCATTAAAAAAGAATTCCCATGTTGTTGGATACATGGGGGATGGTATCAACGATGTTCCGGCACTTCATGCTGCGGATGTTAGCATTTCCGTTAACAACGCCGCCGATGTTGCCAAAGAATCGGCAGATCTTGTGTTGTTGGAAAATAGTTTAAAAGTCCTGGATCGCGGAATCAAACTTGGAAGGACAACCTTTGGCAACACCCTTAAATACATTCAAGTGACAACAAGTGCTAACTTTGGCAATATGTTTAGTATGGCATTTGCTTCATTATTCTTGCCATTCTTACCTCTGTTGCCTAAACAAATCTTGCTGATTAATTTTTTAACAGATTTCCCTGCATTAACAATTTCAAATGATACTGTTGATGCTGAATTGTTGAAAAGCCCACGCAGTTGGGACATTAAACTGATTCGCAATTTTATGATTATCTTCGGTTTGATAAGTTCTGCCTTCGATTTCTTGGCCTTTGCTGTTTTACTTATATTATTTAAAGCATCGGAAGAGGTATTTCAAGATAGTTGGTTTACCGTCTCAGTTTTGACAGAATTATTGATTTTAATGGTAATGCGAACCCAGAGGCCATTTTTTAAGAGCAAACCAGCTCCAATGCTGCTGTATTCATCTATATTGGTAAGCATTTTTACATTTGCCCTACCATATTTACCATTTCATCAGTTGCTGAATATCGACCCGATCAAGCCGCAGATTCTATTTTCAATGCTGATAATTGCAGGCTTATACATTGTGGTTACAGAAATTGCAAAACATTATTTCTATAGAATAAAGTCAAACCAGTAGTTAATATAGGTTATTTCACCCGGCAAAATGCAAAACCCCCAAAGCACCTTTACAGAAAGCTTTGAGGGCTTATTGTAAAATTATTGTGCACGTTTCATCAATAATTTCCAGTACTTCCCATTATATTGCTTAAAAGAGACTATTACATCCTTGTCTGGCGTTGCCTTTTATTATTTTCCACCATACTTAATCCCCTTGTATAGAGCAGATATAGACTCACCAATAGCTACAATGATAATTATTACCGTTGTAAGTAAGATCATCCTTTCAAAGGATATCGGCGTGTACTGTTCAAATTTTTGCACGATTTCACTGTTCCAAATATTCGTGTTGTAAATGACATTAACAAATAGCGCCGCCGAGATTACGTTTAACCCTGTTGTGATCACAGCTATTTTCATCGTCCATCTGCCTTTAATAATCTTAATAAGTTCAATCAGGATGTTAATAGTGAAGACGAGAAAAATAATGATCTTAAATGGAGCAAGTCCTTCTATATTGAAGAATGGAATAAAATTAAACTCACCACCAACTTTGTAATAAATTCCAATAGCTTCAGGATAGAAGAACATCAAAGGCAGAAATATGGTAGTAATAATAATTGAAACGACAGATTCTCCCCTTGATATAAGAGCCTTTTTTTCCGGTAACTCGGGTAATTGAGAAGGCTCCCATAGCCCTTGTTCCATACCAGTTTCAACAGATATTTCTTTATACTCCAATACCGCAAAAATCAGAGTTACCCAGGCTGCTCCCTGTAAAATAGCGTAAAACAGTGTACTTATATAACCTCCGATCATTTTACCGATGCTCTCAATGGAGAATATGACGCCCAATCCCGATGCTATTGATATCCCGATAAAAATAGATAAAACAACGATTTTCATAACAAAAAGATATTTGTCGAAGTAATTCGGTCCAATCAGATATCTTTCTTTTCCCCTGTAGCGATTTGCCAATTCCTCTGGATTCCCAAGTTCACGTAAAACTTTGTCGATTTTCTCTTCTTCAGAAAGAGTATTATCCATGCCATCCATCATATCGTCAATTAAGGATTTTAATTCGCTGCTAATTTCTTTTCTGGATTTTTCCGGCAGTCCATTTGTTACTGCATAAATATATCTGTTAATCACCATTACCCCTCCTCGTCAATTAAATGATTCACTACCTTATTAATGTCCTTCCAAGCATCACAAAGCTTTGAATAAACGCCCTCACCAAATTCACTTAGCCGGTAAAATTTTCTGGGTTTCGTTCCATCCGTGTCCCAAAGACTTTCCAGGATTCCTTGCTTTTCCAGTCTCCGTAAAAGAGGATATAGGGTATTTGCCTCGATATCAAATCCCTTTTCATTCATAAGAACAACTAAAGAGTACCCATATTGTGGCTGTTTCAACTGACTTAAGACAGCCAGTGTAATTGATCCTCTTCTCAGTTCCTGGATAATTCCATTTAAAACAAGATCATCATTGCTGTTTTCCACTGTATCACCTTCCAGCTATATTATACTGTGTATTACACACTATTGTCAATTATAATATATTGTATTTCATGCAAAAGAGCGATAAAAAAATCAAGGTACTCTACGAAATTGAACGTAGAGAGCCTTGATTTTGATTTGCTAATCATTTACCTTAATATAATTAAAATAATCTAAGACCATCATAGCACTGAGAGCATGTTCTTTAACCTTTTTTACCGAATACGACGAACAACTGGCTCGACAGTTGATTGAAAAAGTCACTGTCTACGAGGATAGGACTTTAATTTATGTGTGATATATATTCAAATGCTGTTATTCCATATATGCTTTTAAAATGTTTATTTAAATGGGATAAATCGACAAAACCACATTCTGCTACTGCTGAATAAACATCTCTATTTATTTCTATTAACTGCTTTGCAAGTTCTACCTTGCAATTAAGATAGTATTGGTATGGCGAAATCCCAGTATGAGCCTTGAATAATCTGATAAGTTGAAACTTCGATAAATTAAACTCTTTGCTTATCTCGCCAAGTTTAAGTACATTTTCGAGGTTGCTATGAATCATATCCTTTGCTTTTCTAATTAAAAAATTATCTTTCTTACAGTCTGTAGAAAGATTATTTTGAATAAGGCTATCTGTCAAAGATAAAAACAATTCACTGCACAAAGCCTCATCTTTTTCGCTTAATATTGCATCAGAGAGACTTAACACTCTTTGTTCAAGCCTATAATCGTACACAACAGGGGTTTCAAAACGTACTGCATCCCTTTTCTCAAGAACCTCCGCGAGTAATTGTGGCTCAATATATAGCATAACATAATCAAGACCTGTTTCATCCCGTGCCATTCCATCGTGTGCCTGTTCCGGATTAAAAAGCATAACACCATTTTGATATGATAATTGCAAACTGCCATCCAGGTTATATTGTTGAATACCTCGTAATGTTACACCTATTGCATAATCCTGATGAGAGTGCTTTTTGTACACAAAATCAGAAATACTTGCTGATAGTGCAGTAATACCCGCCGATTTTTTATAGATAAATTTGTCCATTAAATTCACCTCTTAATTAGCTTTCCTACATCCAGATCATTAATGCAGAATAAACTAAAAACAATGCCATAATTATATTAACAGCCTTTTGATGTTTCCGCAATAATTCTTTGAACATTACACCAAAGAGAACCCATGTAACAAATGCGAAAAATCCAATAATTGTTATAGCGGCAGCAAATGCTGCAAGGGCAGAGGTTGAAGTATAATATGGCATAACAAAGCTTGGAATTACTGTCATTGTGAACAATACTACTTTGGGATTTACAAACTGCATCAGGAAACCGGAAGCAAAAGTACCCGTTTGTATCTCAGCCGGCTCTGATACCTCCATTTTATAGATTTGATAAGCAAGATAGAGCATATAGACACTTCCGATTATCTGCATCAGAATTAAAATCTTCGGTATTATCGTGATAAGAATAGTATTCAACACAGCGGAAATAGTAAGTAATAGCCCAAATGCAAAAGTTGCTCCATAGGTATATTCCATTGCCTTTTTTGCCCCAAAATTATGCACTGTAGATAATATGACGATATTGGTAGGTCCTGGTGTGAAGGTAACAATGATACAGTATATTAAAAAGGATGTAATATTTATGATACACACTCCTTTAAAAGTATATTCATAGTCAAGAAGGGGTGGTGTTATTGACCCTAAGCTATCGGATAAATTAAATTATACATCCCATCGTTCAAGGCATATAGTATATTATTGCAGAGCAATTCTTCCGCATTTCAGGCAAGGGGAACATCGCCATAATATAAGTATAAAAGTAGAACGCCAACTGCATGAAATGCAATTGGCGCAAATAATTATGATAAGTATAAGATTACTTTAAGGTTAAATCATGCTGTTTTTCAAGACATTGACAATTTCATCATGGTTTAATACCTTATATCCCCCTTCTAAGATAAAAGCGCCATTTGCGATACCGTCAATCATATCCTCAGTTACACCCAAATCCTTGATGCTCATCACTAGGCTTATCTCTTTCATATATGCTTCCATCTGGTCGAGACCCTCTTTAGCGATCTGTTCATCTGTTTTTCCTTCGGGGTTTACATTCCAGACATTGATTGCATAGCGCTTGAACTTGTGAAGCCCATAAGGCATGATGAAGCGGTAATATGCCATGGAGATTGCGGATAGTGTCATACCATGTGTGGCATCGGTATAAGCGCCGATAGACTGTCCAATCATGTGAACCATCCAATCTGTGGATTTACCTTTATCAATAAGGGTATTAAGCGACCATGTTGCCGTCCACATAATATTGCTTCTTGCTTCGTAGTCTGTGGGGTTTTTGACTGCGATCTTGGAACTATGAATCAAGGACTTCAATAACCCTTCCATAATATAATCCGAGGTATTGTCATCCTCGCCAGAGAAATACTGCTCCAGGACATGCGACATGATATCAAAGAAGCCGGCAACCATCTGATACTGGGGTACAGTATAGGTAAATACAGGATTCAAAATGGTGAATTTCGGGAAAACATTATCGCCGAATATGTGACCGATTTTCAGTTTTGCGGCATGATTGGTAATAACGGAGCCGCCGTTCATTTCGGAACCTGTACCGACCATCGTCAGAACGCATCCTACGGGGATAATTTTATTATCAACATCCTCCATACGCAGAAAGTATTTTTCCCAGGGGTCTTCATCACAATAGGTTGAAACCGACACAGCTTTCGCATAATCACAGACCGAGCCGCCGCCTACGGCCAAAATCAAATCGACATTGTTGTCTTTGGCCCTTTTACAGCCTTCATATAGCTTTTCAACAGTGGGATTGGGCATAACCCCAGCATCCTCAAATACTTCTTTGCCATTACTCTTAAGAATTTTGACAATCTTATCATATAGGCCGCTCTTCTTAATGGAACCTCCGCCGTAAACCAGCAATACACCCTTACCGTATTTAGGTAGTTCCTCATTTAAGTAATTTAAAGAATCTTCTCCAAAATACAATTTAGTAGGGTTTGAATAGCTGAAATTTCCTAACATTTTTTATCCTCCTTGTTATTTCAAAAGACTTAATTAGCTCTTTTTCACTTCGCCGCTTCTTCATCGTATACTTCTTTCGCCAATGCAAAGGCTGCCCATGCATTAGGCCATCATACATAGAACGCATGCTGCGTAAAACCGGCAACTTTACCAGCAACTTTATCTGATGTAATGCTATTTTAACCCTTAAAGTTAACTCTAAGTCAATACCTGAATTAAAATTTTTTTGGAGGAATTATACCGCTCCTCATTATTATAAGAATTTTGGAGGTAACGATTGATACCCCATAGCTGTAACGGCTTGGTTTATAGACTGCAACCCTGTGGTTATCAGTTGCTTGGATGTGCCATGCGCCAAAAGCTTTCCCTGGGTATCTGTAACCGTCGCTTCTGACAAACAAATACTTCGCCCAGCCTTTAACCGTTTCCCCTCAACTATTATTTTGCCATCTTTGATAGTAGACAGATTGTCTACTTTAAGATCAAGAGAAATTAAACCAACATTTTCCTTAAGGTCACAATAAACCGCCCAGTAAGCGGCGGTATCAATTATGGAAGCGTAAACTCCGCCATGAAGCCCTCCAAAAGGATTAAGGTGCTTCATTTCCAAGTTTACATCAACTCTGCAATATCCAAAATCCAGTTTGCAGACTTCCATTGATAAGAGCTGAAAGTAAGGTCCTTGGTTAATTAACTCCAAAATGGCTTTTATGTGTTCAGGATTAAGCTTTTTCATATGAATTAATTATTCCTTTCTACGCTTAAATATAAGATTTGCATTATATATCTAATCTGAAATCTAAGCCGTGCGATAAATTGAAATTTGTCAATGCCCAACAAAGTCTTATAGAATTTGTTGGCCTCTTCGCGGATATTAATTAAACAAGAATTAATCATTAAAAATATCGAGTTTAGCAAATTCCTTCCTGATGTTAATGATATCCCATGGCAAGTATTCTGCAATCGTAAGCCCTACGAGAGAGGCCTCCTTTGAGGCATCCGCAATCATGCGAACGGTATCCGCAAGTGTGAGCTGGCCTACAGCATAATCAACCGTCGGAGTATGGGGTTCATTACATAAAAGAGAATAGAAATCCTTCGGCGATAATGCATCCAGGTCAAAATGAACCGCAAAATATTTAAACTTATTTTCTTTCAGCCATTGGATCACAGGTTGGCCACCGTCAGCCAAATCTGCAGGCGTAGCATAAGCTATTTTCATTTTCTCCAATTTCTTTGCTTCATAGTCCATAAGTTTTGATTCGATGAGTCCGGCATACATCACCTGTTGGGGGGTAAAGGGATGCTTTACGATTTCCGCAATGGAAGGGGCTCCGCCGCCCAGGAGATTACCGAGAACCATTGCGTGCTCGTGGGAAAAATCCTCCGGCTCCGAAATATCAGGATGCGCATCAATCCATAAAATGCCCATGTCCTTCTGATATTTCCCATGAAGATAGTCAAATGGTGCCTGTGACACGGAACAATCGCCGCCGAAGGTTAAAATCTTATCTGGCTGGCTCTTCTCCAAGATCTGATATGCTGCTTTCTGCTGAGCGAGGATGGCTATCTTGCCATAAAAACCGTCCGTAAACTCCAGTTCCTTGTCAAAGTCTTCCGACACCGGCACCCTGAATGTTTCACACTGATTCCCCTGAGGTGCGATCAGTGCCAGAATTTCCGCACCTTTTGCATAATTGGGATTGACGCCTCCCTGCCATTCCGGAAATATTAAACGAACCGTCTTACTTGCCATTATAACCACCCCTTCCATTTTGCTAATACAAGCATACGACGAAACAAGGTACTCTGCAAAGTTACAACGCAGGATGTCTTGTTGTAATATTGCAGGCTAAACCCCAAAATTTCAGTGGGTGTAATCCAAATATTTTATATGTTCCGGTGAATCTTTCTGTATCAGTTCCTTCATTTTTTTAGCAAACGGACATGGATAACCGATAGGATTGCCCCGCTGGATGCAGGAGGCAAAAACGATTGTGTCGGCACCTCTTTTCACAAGTTCCCGAGCGCGTAAAACTGCCTTTTTACCGGGACATCCTCCGCAGTTTATAAAACCTACGATTTCAATATCTTCTTCGATCCCCTCAAAGGCCCCTTTCTTTTCTCTAATCATTTTAAAATCGGTTGTACCGGGACAGTAGTCCTCGGTTTGCATACATCTGATTACTCCTGCTTTCATGATATTCACCTCATTTTATAAACAAAGTTAATTTAATTTCAATAGCAAAACTTTTAAGACCGCATTGCTTTAATAACAGCGAAAATCCCTTCTCCAAATCCGGCTTTACTTTCTTGGTATTTATTCTCTAATGTATAGATTGTTTGCTTTCTTTCGAGGATTTCAAACCCGGCGTTATTCAGTAATTCTGTCATCTCTTCTGAAGAATGGAAATTGGCATTTTTGTAACTTTTATGCAGATGCTTATTATTTTCATATAATTGACCAAGCGGCGTAGCCTTATCAAGAAAAGCAATAATAAATACCCCACCCTTTACAAGTATTCGATGAACTTCAGAAAAAGCCTGCAAAACGTCTTCAAGGAAACAATCAACTGTCACCATTAATACGAATTGATATGATCCATCATCCACGTGAATTTTTTCTGCTTTTCCATGTATTACATTAACACCTTTTTTTGCGGCTTTGGCAGCCATTTTATCGGATGGTTCTACTCCATCCCGGATACCTAAGCGGGAAGCAAAAATTCCAGTACCGACACCAATTTCTATCCCTTTTCCAGAGATCGGAATAAGGTGTTTTATGGCTTCCACTTCTGAATCAAGTAACTTATCATTTGTTTGAAACCACTTTTCGTATTCTTCAACATCTGTATTAAAGAGATTATCCTCTTGCATTATTTTCTCACCACTTTCAATTTTTATGGATATTCTAAGAACCAAGCCGCTGCTATTTTGAAATAAGTTACTATGATTTTTATTAGCAAATCATAAATTGGTTTATATCTTTAGTTCTTTTAGCAATTTGGATATAATCTACGTGTAGATATAAATCTATTTGCGCTCATTTAAGAAGCGTTATAATTGGTTTAACAAGGAGAATAAAATGCCAGTTTATTCAGAACCATTACCAAAAGATTATCTTTGCAAAAAATTAGCGGAAAATAACTCCGCAAAAATATGCATCATAGGTTGCGGTGTTTGTGCTAACATCTCTTGCAGCCTGTATCAAGGAGTAAATCAGCCGGTAATGAGTATATTTTTTAAACCGCTAGCAATGAATAAAGAAATGGATCATTTAAGCAACATCCTTCAAAACGAATATCATGTAACTGATAGTACAGTAATTATGGGTTTATGTAAATATACTAAGAAAAAAGAGAAATCAATTCAGGAAGTTTCTAATGGTGCTGATACCGTCATCGTTATGAGTTGTCCAGCAGGATTAAAAACAGTTGAAGCGGTATTACCTGACAAAAAAATTATTCATGGTATGAAACTTAAAGGTTTTAAATCTGTTGAATTTAAATTAAAAAATTCTAAATGGTACCTAACTGATAAAAGCAAAAAATAACTGGCTAATGGGGCTAATGGATTGTCCCGTCCGTAGAAATAAGCTATTTTACATGAGCATTACTATCTTTAAACAAGTTACTATGTAATTTATTAGCATATCATAAATTTGCTTATATCTTGCAATTTTTAAGCATCCTTTCTATAATAATAATAAGCTCACATGGGGAAAACTAAAAATAAAACAATGGAGGTAATTGATGATGAGCATGAATGACAATGTAGTAAATCTTTTGAAGGAACAAATGTGGTATTTGGCAACTTATTCTGATGAACCAAATGCAGTTCCTGTTGCATTCAAAGATGTGACCGAAGACGGAAAGTTAATCGTCGGAGATGTATTCCTGGAAACCACATTAAATAACATCAAGGCTAACGGAAAAATCGCTGTATCTGCCTGCAATCCAACGACCATGGAAGGTTATCAGATTAAAGGGACTGCTGAATATATTACCGAGGGTGCTATTGTTGATTCCTACAAAAAGCTTGTATCGGATATGTTTAACGGTGCTGCTACGGCTAAAGGAGCACTGATTATTACTCCAAAAAAGGTTATTGTAACTACTCCTAATGCTGACAACAAAAAAGAACTTTAATTGTAAGGCCTCACAACTGAAACATATCGGTAGTGAGGCCTATATCTTCCTATATCTTTAAAAAATGGTACTTGCACTAATTTCCCCGTGCAAATACCATTCCACAATGCAAATGCGCTATTCGAAAAGCTCTATGAAAATGCTCAATTATATTTATGATGCCATTATGAGCGCAGCCCGTTAATGTCATCTTGGTTTTTATTATACTTCGTTTATGATATATGTCAATAATTATTTTCGGTTTTATGAAAAAAAACCGCCAACCAAGGAAATTCCTTAAGTGACGGTTAACGCTTTGTTTTATTCAATCATAAATTTCTTTTGCCATATAAAATGCTGCCCATGCTTTTGGCCAGCCGGCATAAAAAGCAAGATGTGTCAAAATCTCAATCATTTCTTCTTTAGTAACACCATTATCTTTAGCCCTTTGAATATGCCCTTTCAAAGAACTATCCAAAATTCCACTTGCCATTAATGCAGAAACAGTAATGAGGCTGCGGTCTCTCGGCGAAAGCTGTTCTTCTCTGGACCATACCTGACCAAATAGAACATCATCGTTTAACTCAGCAAATTTAGGAGCAAAATCACCTAATATATCTCTCCCTGCTGTAACTTTTTTCATGCTATAATCCCCCTATTCCGAGAATTTCACCTGGCAACTTACGTCAATGTGAACAGTTTCTTTTCAGCCCAACCTTGTCCTCCCTCTATTTCAATTTGCTATAATCCTCGTATGATACCGCTTCTAACCATTCATTCGATGCACCTTCCGCGGGAACCTCAACGGCAAGATGGGCAAACCAGCTATCGGGAGCTGCACCATGCCAGTGTTTCACTTCCGGCGGAATGTTTACCACATCACCGGGATGCAGCTCCTGTGCTGTTTTACCCCATTCCTGATAATATCCACGGCCTGCGGTGGCCAGAAGAATCTGTCCGCCTTTATGATGGATATGCCAGTTGTTACGGCACCCCGGTTCAAAGGTCACATTGCCAATTACCACCTCTCGCATTACAACAAACCAGTCAACTATTTTTTGGTTCAAAGGTCACATTGCCAATTACCACCCCGGTGGTGGTCAGCATATTCAAATAACTCTGCCCGACAAAATACTTTGCATATGCTTCATTTTTATCGCCAATGGGAAAAATGGTCTTAATATCCTGTGTATTCATTGGATAATCACTCCTTCAATTTACTTCTTCACTCTAATTCATCATTCTATTTCTTCATTGTATAGCGTAGCCACACACTGCCCCCATCCTTGACTTCAGCACTTTCTAATGTAAACCCGATAGGATGATCAGCAGCTAAACCACCCCGTGTTTCAAACAATGCAGGAGTTTCCGAGGAACCGTCAGCAACCGGGGCAATTACAAGACTCAGCTCATCGCACATACCGGCCTGCATAAATGACCAGTTGAGGACACCGCCGCCGCCTAGCATCAAGGTTTCAATGCCGAATAGTGTCTTAACTTTCTCCATAGCAACTGTATAGTCCAAAGACTCCTCACCGGCAATAATGTAGGAAATGCCTAACTTTCTGAGAAAAGCTTTGTAAGCGTTGCTTGCTTTTCCTGTAAGTACCTCCAATACATCTGCGGTGGTATCAATATAGGTTAGTATATTACTTTCCCAACCAAGCTTACCGTAAGGGTCTACCGAAACATAGTACTTGTCGGTATGGCGTTCTGCAATAAAATCCCCTTCCGGGACAGTTGGGGCATTTTCATCTAACTCAGGCTTACGATAATTTGTGAAGTTATCATCAGTAGTCACCCGACCGGATAGCCAACCTTGATGTTTGTAATAAGGATTTTTGCCAAAGGCAATATTATAAAATACACCGCTAGCTTTATTTCCCTCTGTGGTTCCCATATAAGAACCCATAATCTTTCCATCAACCGAAGTCATCATATGGCAAAATATATACGGTCTGTTCATTTTCATTTTAATTTTCCTCTCAATAATTTCTATTTTATGCTGTCGTAAAGAAGGTTTCAAGCTTATCAAATGGAATTAAATCTGTCTTATCATATAAATCCACATGATTGGCATTTGGAACAATATAAAGTTCCTTCGGCTCTAACGCTTCCTTAAGTGCATCTTCACTGAAAAAACGCGAATGGGCATTTTCCCCTACTATAAATAAGATTGGACGGGGAGAAATTGTCTTAATATAGGTCAAAAGGGGGAAGTTCATAAAAGACATACTACTTGTTGCAGTAAACTGTGTAATAGAATTGGGATGATAACCACGTGGTGTGGAATAAAACTCTCCAAATTCTATGCCAATTGGATCTGTTGCAGCATCAAAACCAATTGGCGCCCCTCTCTGGGAAAGCACCGGGAAATCTGCTTCAAAGTCTATATATCTTTGCTCATTTAAATCATCCAGTCTTGCATTTCTTTCCTCATCTGTCATCCCATCTGAATTAACACGTGACATATCATACATACTGATTGTAGCAACCGCTTTAATACGTCTGTCTACCTGGGCTGCACTCAGGGCAAATCCGCCACTGCCGCATATACCGATCGCTCCTATTTTACTTCTGTCCACAAAAACCTGAGTACCAATATAGTCCACCGCCGCACTAAAATCTTCCACGAAAAAATCCGGTGATGAGACATGTCTTGGATGTCCGCCGCTGTATCCATTAAATGACGGATCAAAGCTAAGAGCAGCAAATCCACGCTCTGCCATGTTCTGTGCGTAGATGCCAGGGCCTTGTTCCTTTACTCCGCCATATGGGGCACCAATGATAACTGCCGGGTATTTTTTATGCTCATCAAAATCTTTTTCGATATACAAATCAGCAGATATCGTAATTCCATATCGGTTCCTATAAGAAACGGATTTCCTTATGACCTTGTCGCTTAATTCGAAAATGTAATTACCTGTTTGTGGCATAATTTATTTTCTCCTTTACTATCCCATTGATTTTTCTAGTTCAATCAATTATCGAACTATAAGTTTAACTAAAGTATACAACTTAAACCTGACTTTAAGTCAATAGGTTTTTAATTTTTTTTCATCTTTGGTCCAAATTTAGTTTGTTTATCATTTATCTAAATATTCTTGGTATTGACAGAACCATAATCTAAAATATATAATGTGTTTAACTTAATTAACATTATACGACTTAAAGCTAACTTTAAGTCAATGGTATCATAATAAAAATAATTAGAGGAGATGAACATGCTATATACAGTCGGGGAAATGGCAAAAAAATTAAATGTTGCACCTTCCACATTGCGATATTATGATAAAGAAGGTTTGCTACCTTTTGTAGAACGTTCCGGTGGCGGCATTCGAATGTTTAAAGATGAGGATTTTGAATGGTTATCTACGATCGAATGCCTAAAAAAAGCGGGAATGTCAATCAAGGATATTAAATTCTTTATAGATTGGTGTATTGAGGGGGATTCCACTATCGAGCAGCGACTAACGTTGATTGATAAGCAGCATGAATCTGTCCTTAATCAAATTAAGCAAATGCAGGAAACTCTCAATATGTTGGAATACAAGCACTGGTATTATGAAACCGCTAGGAAAGCCGGCACTTGTGCGGTACATGCAGCAATGGAAGAAAAGGATATTCCTAAAGAGTTTCGGAGCGCCAGAGAAAAATCAAAAGGATTGACAAATACTAAAAAATAAATATTCCGAAAAACAGCGGTTCAAGTCCATGGACCGCTGTTTTTATTTGCGGATTTGCTATTATGGCTAATTGTTGATCTACAATCTCCTTCCCTTGGTGTAAGAGTAAATACTTCTTGTTAAATATAGGATGATATGCTGTCTGACAGTACTGCACTTGCTGTTCTTTGCTATTTTGCTAAATAATTTTCCATCAGACATTGTTCAATAACTTCTTTGCCTAAAAGTGTAATAGCTTTTTGTGGGCAATTACTAATACAACGATAACACATAGTACATTTACTATCAGCACTTGCTTTTTGATTGAATATTGACAAATTACTCATTGGACAAAGAGAAACGCATCTACTACATCCGATACACATTCTTTTATCAATTTTTAATTTGTTGGTGTAGTTTAGTGTTTTTTTGTAAAACCACAATCTTTGCCCGAATAGTCCTGCGGCATGGCATAAAATATTCAACCCGTCTTTTGTGGCCCTTCCTCGTTTTATTGAATCCACCGCATCTTTAATTTTATTATCTGCACTTTTTACAAGTTGCTTGTTTTCCTCTAAAGATTTTTTAGCAACTTTACATCACCTTTGCAATCTGGCATTTTAAGATGAAGTCCACCTACAATATTTGCTCCATATCTTTTTAATAGCCTCGCACTGCAACCTGCACCGTCACCACTAAACAATCCCATTGTGCAAATAATAAAAACATTTTTATTATTGAAATTAGCTCTGTTATGATAAATAAAATCTCTCATAATTTTAGGGATATTGCTGTAATAAATTGGATACCCCAAGACAATAGTTTCGGCTTTTCTCATTGCTTCGGTTACATCTGGATTTTCTATTGAAATTGGCTTGCTCCCGTCGTAGTAACCTAAAAATCTTTCAACACAATATTTTGTATTCCCTGTGCCACTAAAATAAATCCCTAACATTTTTGGTTCCTCCCCGAGGGACGGGGGGACAGGTACATCGTCCCTCTATCAATGCATTTTGTGAAACAACAGTATAATAGGAATTTATGCTTCAACGAAAAAAAGGACCGTGCACCGATTTTTCATTTAGTGCAACAGCCCTACTTCTACACATCTTCACAAATATTAATGTGGTTATTTCATCAGCTCTGCACCACTGTTCCATGCCTGCCCAACCTTATCGCCAATTGCGTAGTAACCGCTCTGGAACGGATCAAAGACAAAGGCATTCAGTTTCACTGGGTCTACATTTCCTTTTTCGTCAAGGACTGCTTCATCCGCCAAAACATTTACAATCTCACCTAACACTCTAAAACCGTATTTCCCATTTTGAATTTCAACAACCCTGCATTCCAAAGTTACCGGAAATTCTTCAACGACAGGTGCATCTACTTTGTTGCTCTTTACGGCATGGAGGCCGCTTCGCTCAAACTTATCGAACATTTTATTTCCGGACGCAATACCAAAAAAGTCCGCTTCTTTGATATGGTCAATATCTGCAATGCTAAGGGTAAATGCTTTACGCTCCTTAATATTTTTTGCCGTCTTATGGGTTTCATTAATGTTCAGTGCAACCATATTCTTTGCACATATGCCGCCCCACGCCATGTTCATAACATTGACGACATCGCCCTCACTGTAAGTGGCAATCATTAAAACTGGCATAGGAAACAAGTAAGGTTTTACTCCAAGGTCTTTTTTCATTTAAATCATACCTCCGCTTAATAAGATTTTAATTAATCCAACTGTACAAATCTTCTGTTTACCTTTATGATAATTGAGAGCCTAACAATAATCAAGTACCGGCTTTTAAGTTAGTAGCTTTCTATAATTGATAAAGTATAGGGTCAAAAATAATAACGTAGGATGCCTTGGCTTTGTTCATCGGAGCATACTCAGCTCATGTGATTAATCTGTCCCCTTTGACGATATAGCTATTTTCCGTCTGCAGAACTACCTCCGTATTGGATGGCGGATTATCGTTTTTAATTTTTCCGGTGCGACCTTGCGTGGGTCAGAAATGTATATCTCATGATGACGGCGTGTGTCGTCAATATCGATGGCATAGCCGTTTTCTATAGCAAAACCATCAAGCTCCGCTACAGTAGCGGGTTCATCATCATAGGAACCGATGTGCATTACCTGAACGCATAAACCCTCTGTGATTGTTTTAAGCTTTGCCTTTGATGTATCAATGTTAGGTTTTTTCTTTGCCAGTGTAGCCTTTGCGGCTTCCAAAATGTCTTCTGTTACGAAGTCAGGCTGTCGAATCATCATTGTCCACATAAACTTGTCCTTGTCGGTTATCGCCGCGCCACTGCCTCTAAAATCATCGTCTACGCTCCAGAATCCTTCGAGCGGCGGAACAACATATTCCAAGACCGATTTGTTGCCCATCTTGATGGTATAGGATAGCCCATAAAGCAGCTCAATGGCGGCGGTATATTCCGGGCTTATGTTCGGGTCACCTTTACCGTCGACCGTAATGAAAGTCATTTCCGGCACATTTATAATAGAAGGCGTCGTCTTTGGTTGGTATAAGTCTTTTTGGGTTTTCTTATAGTCAATCGGCATCGCTGCACCTCACCTCTTTCTCAATAAGCGCCAGTGCAATCCGCAATGCCTTTACCCGCCTGTCGTTTAAAGTTTTCTGCGAGGACAGCAGCCTGCCGCTTTCCTGCATCTTTTCGCACTTGTGCAGAGTTGAAGCAAGGGAAATAATTGCCTCCTCCAACTCCTGTTTCGCATATTCGCTCATTTTATCTCCTTTATTCTAGCATTAGATCAATTATCCTACCTTTAGCGTCCTTCCAAACCGTGTGCGATGTAGTTGTATACGCTTCTGTAATTTCAGCAAAGCCTTTTTATTTTGATATTTCAATAAATTTTTTGCTATTGCTTTTTTCCACAAATAAATCAATATCGTTGTTTGCTCTTGTTTCCTCTTCTAATAGCGCATCAACGCCCCAAACGCCATCTACCCAAATGGCGATCCCATTTTCTTCGGCATATGACATTATCTCAATGGCATCTGTTTTATTTACCATGCAACACCTAACCTGACCACTTGCGAACACCTGGCTTCTAACCTACTCAGTCAGCAAGACCCGATAGCTAATCTGAAACAGCTTTACGATCTGATCATAATATAGAAACCTATAATACAATCATGGCATCGTACACACCATGAGCAATAATCAACGAAAGTAGCGTACAACCTTTGATTTTCTCTCTAGATATACAATAGAGAAATCCAATAAATGCTGTCATAAAAATCTGAATGATATTTCCGTTAAATATATGAAATAGCCCAAACAGCAAAGATGATATAATGATAGCAAACAACTTAGAGTTCCTGATTACCAATAATTTATGGAATATGTAACCGCGAAAGATTAGTTCTTCTGCAAGGGCAACTCCCAATATTGCATAGATAAATTGATAAACAAATTGCCATGTCTGCGTATAAGTTGTATTTCCGACCATGTCTTTAAAACCAATCATAATGGGGAGAACAGTCAAAACTAATGACATAGATAAAGCAAGTAATACACCGATGCCTATTTGCTGCAGAATTTTTTCCTTTCTGAAACCGATATCTCCGGGGGTTTCCTTATTTACAATCATTAATATCCCCGGAACGATGAATAGCAACCATTGCGTGACGATCATAAGAATCATGCGCAATGGCAAAGAAAATGACATCAGTAAATGTTGATTAAACATCCACAAACCAAACGCAGCAACAAATACACCGCAAACAGATATAACAAACTGTATCATTAAAGATTTCGCATTTGACTTAATTGCCTCTGTATTTCTATCCATAGTTAAACCCATTTCTTAAAATATTAATATAAAAATTCAATACATCTAACCTGAACACTTGACTAATATCAAAAACTGCCCTTTTGGACTTGTTCCCGATGAGCGATAAAATCACGCTTTCACGCAATGGGTTTCTCACCCATATGTGCTAAAAGCCTTGCATATAAGGTTTTTCCCCGCATTCATTCTTTTACCCTTGACATCAATTCCACCGTCTCTATATGGCCGATTTTCAGTCTTACGTAAGTGGGAACATGTCCAAGCTTATAGGTTGAGACGTTGATATTGATGTCTCACCACCACGGCTCGACACGACAGGAAGTATGTCATATGTGTCTGTCGTTATCTGGAATATGGTTCACGAACCATTTAACGATAGCCCCATTTTTAAACCTTTCCCCTAATTAGCTATTAAATATATCTTTTCTTTATCAAAGCATATCTGCGAAGTATGGTTATATATCTGAACCATATCCTGCATTTTTTCAACAAGCATGCCTGTACCCGGATTGCCTATTGCCGCAAATGCCCCGACAGCTCTCTTTTCCATTCCGATAGCATTGCTTTTTAAATGAGCACCTTTATCTTGAAGGAACTCATCAACCGACCCCTCCTTCACAAGAGGAATATTACCAATGAACTTTCCAACAGCTTTGCCTGCGGCACCTAATCCTTTTATCACATTTGCTTCCAGCGCGGAGTTACCCATCTTTTCAAGACGAACCGAACACTTTCCAAATAAATCTCTATAGGTTTGTGACATTTCTCTTATCTCATCTTTAATGCCTGAGATGTATTCTTCTTTAAAATTACCACTTAGCATTATTTCCATAAGCGATGCCAACGAGAACGTGTAAAGTGATAATCTATAATATTTGAACTTCTTCTCTAAGTCGGCCAATGTTGAATTTACTTTACTCTGTGCGACAATGAAGTGTTTCGCTTTATGGAACTCATTAACCTTCTTCTGATATACGATCATATTCTTTCTGGCGGTTCTTTGAATATCCAATACCAGCTTATGGTTACTAGCAACGAAATGCTCATTATCCCAGTTGAGCTTATACTTCATGACGATATTCATCAATGTTTCTACATCAGCTTCGATTTCTGATTCCTTTTCAATTTCCAGGAATGATAAAATCTGCTTTTCCATTTCTGCAATATTACCGAGCTCTTTTTCGATCGGGAAAAGCGCTACTGCCATTAACATTATGGCTGGGTTAATTGTGGCGGCTGTTGTAGTTGTAGCAGACAATGGGCCTGCTGCCTGAAGCTGTGCAAATTTTGATGTACCATCAGCAGTCTTAAATGCTCCCCAAAAATTACCATTCTTCGCAACCTTCAGAACATCACCAACGCCAGCATTGGCTAATTGATATAAGCCCTCTGTAGCAAATGTGGTTGTCTGTGTGACAGTGTTCAATGCTGGAATAAGTGATGACACCCCAACTCCTAAAGCCGATAACTCTGCAATTGGTACGCTTAATGTTTTCTTACTATTTATAGTAGCACGCGCAGCCAACAGCATTCCCTCTGTAAATTCTATTAAATCGTTTTCTTTTCTAACGACCCCAAGCTCATTAGAGTTATTAATGTTTACAGTTTCCCCCATGTTATTCCTCCGAAATAAGATTTGATGAGGATATTAAGCACCTCATTATAATACTTGTAATTTTCGCGAATGTATTTTTACTCTTGCTCATCCTCGTAATCTTCAGACGTCAATAAAACCACTGAGGTATATTCGCTTTCAGTGTGCCACGGTGTGCCACGGGGACGGGGGTCTTGTCACATTATACTCTTTGGATAATCCCCCTGCAAATTCCCGTCAACCTCTCAATTTGTCTAATTGATAAGCCATAAACTTCCTTCAGATCCTTTAAATATAAATTTCTCTTATTTGCGTCAAACCTTTGCAAATCTAGCGCATGATATACATGGCAATGATCCTTGATTATTTTTTGGGCATTTTCATCTGTTAACTGGATTTGTCAATATTGGTTCAGTAAAAAAGCGCAAGGATAAAATATTAGTTTAATTGAAAATGGAAATTTACTCTTCCTAAAATAGCACCACCATTGAAAACATGTTTAAGAATTAATGAAAACTATTAATGTTTTTTGGTGAGCCCAGAGATAATTACCACTTGGGCTACTTAGGTGCCGAAGGGGAGCCTTTACAGACGGGGTCCCCAAGCGTGTTAAAATAGTTTTTAGACGGGGCTTATATGAAACATTATGTTTCTCGGAGCCGCCCGTCGGTAATTTAATAACGACACGCGTGGGGTGGATGTCAAGGCCACCGGGGTTTCATAAAACAATCGGACTATATTTTAAAAAGTCAATTTAGGCTGCTATTTGATTTTGGTAATACATTCCCCTAAATATCATTGGGGGCCATCCATTGTTCGTACTATAAATACGCCTTAAATTATAGTAACAAATATACCTGTATATTACTGTTTTAACCTCTGCTGTAGTCATTTTTGTAGTATCCATCTGATATAGTTTTTCTTCTTTTAGGGTGGCAAAAAAGCTCTCCATTCTAGCTTTGTCATAACAACGGCCGACACTGCTCATGCTTTGTATTGCCCCATATTGAGTTAAGGTGTTTCTGAAGATACCGCTGGTAAATTGGCTTCCCCTGTCTGAATGCAGGATCATTCCCCTGGCCCCATCATTGCGACAGGCATGTTTAAAGGCCTCTACGCAAAGTTCGGCTTTCATATTAGTATCCATTTTAAAACCACGTATGCTGCCGTCGTAGCAGTCAAGTACTGGCGCAAGATAGAGCTTCCCGTTTTTTACAAGGTATTTCGGTAATATCCATTAACCATTTTTCATTGGGATTTTGTGCTGTAAAATCCTGGTTTATGAGGTTCTCTGCTTTTTGTGCCTCAGAATCGGCTTTCGTTATTCCTTTTGGCCTTCTTTTACAATGGATCATTAGATTGTTTTCTTTACATATTCTGTATATAGTGCTATAGCTACCTTCATAATTTTTTTTATTCATTAGGTATTGATATATTCTTTTAACTCCATAATTTGCGTTTTCCGGATCTTCTTTCAAGAGATCATAAATCTGTTTTAATAGATCAGCATATTTGTAGGGTTTACTTTTATTTCTAAGGTATTTATAATAGCCGGATTCGCTTACCTGAAGTACCCGACATAATGCCGCTACGCTCCATTTTCTTTCCTGGCTGCGTAATTCAATGTACTTCATCCGCTGATCCTTTTTTACTTCCTCCGGCTTTTTGCGAAAAAACCTAAAGCATCCTGAAGTATTTCTATGTCTTCCCGGGCTTGTTTTAATTCCTTGCGAAGTCTGTCATTTTCTGCTTTGATTTCTTCTTCGCTCATTTGCCGGCCGTTACTATCAAATACCATTTTTTGTTTCCTGGCTCGGGCTTTCCAACCGTAAATTGTACCTTCTTTAATTCCCAATCGTTGGGCTGCTGCCGTTGCCCCTATTTCATTAGCTAGTTTTAGAGCTTCAATGCGTTCCTCTTTTGTGTAACTTTTTGCCATCCAAAATCGCTCCTTTGTATTTTTAGTATATCATTTCCTTGCGATTTTGGACCGCACTTTAATTATAGCACTCCAGTTTCTATATGCCAAAAACTATGTACTTTATTTTACCATTCACAGCATATCTGAACATTGAATAGAAAAAGGAAAACCACCAAACAAGAGAATTTATCTCCTGATAGGCGGTCAGTCACAAATGTTATGTCACTATGTCAATCGATTTAAATTTAACGGTGGATTTATTATCAAAAACCGTAATTTTCTCAACAAACCGCCTTAACAACTTGTTCTCCATATTTTTTAATGGTATAAGTTGCTGTTATTCCATAGACAACAAAGGCAAGCAAACTTGCAATTATGGTAGAGGGACCTTGAGTCCAGGGGGCATTAATAGTACCCTGCGCAGAGTTGATTGAAACTAACGCTACCCAAACAATAGCTCCGTAAATACTGCCAAGCAACCAAAAATTTGTTTTAGCTATACCCGTTATGCCTTGCATTATAACCATTAGCAAAAATCCGGCAGCCTGCCCAGCAAGAATATGGATAATTAGTTGCCCAAAAGTTATTTTAGCTCCAAGGGTAGAAATCCCAAAGGCTTCTGATCCCGCAATTATTGCAGCTTGAGTAAGGGATGCGATTAAAAAACCCAAAGAATATTTCCAGTACATATATAACACTCCTTTTCAGGAGATATATTGCCCTTATATAAGATTTATATTCCGTCCACCAAAAATGGAGGGACAGGAGGGGACAGGTACATCGTCCCTATATCCAGTCAATTACACTTTTAGATATACCGGTGATTTTGGGTAATTGCCTGAATGTTCCCTTATCCCTCCTCTGTAACAGCTAAAAACCCTTTGTTTCAAGTGCCACGTGAACAAGTGACACGGGGACGGGGGTCCTGTCACATTATGCTCTTTGGATAATCCCCCTGCCAATTCCCGTTAGCCTCTCAATTCGTCTAATTGATAAGCCATAAACTTCCTTCAGGTCCTTTAAATATAAATTTCTCTTATTTTGACATTTGATCATCTCTTTTCTAAAAAAAGCGTCCTTAAATTTCAATTGAAACCAAAGGGCGCTGGGTTGTGTGATGTCCGGGAAGAAATATGATACCATCACTACGTATTGATCTTGTGACGACATGCAGGTATCCGTAAGATATCCTTGTTCTTCGCCCATCCAGCAAATATGCGAAACTAAATGCCATGTCACAGCCATAAACAGCATGGTATTTGACCGTAGAACCGAATCATACCTGCCTGTTCCTTCCCAGTCATTCGAGCATATTTGAGAATTGCTCAATGATACCTCTTCCGGAGGATCTTTCAGACGGAATGGGTGGGGATATCATCCTTTCTTCTTCATCTTCATCTTCATCTTCTTCATCTTCTTTATCGTCTTCAACAAAATAGCTATATTTTTCCCATACTGAATACAAGGACCGGTAATCGCCTTGTATTAATAGTAACTTTTCTATAATCCCTATAGCCGCTCTACGGCTATGGGGTCTGTTATGTACTTTGACCCAAATCCTGTCGAGATCATTAATATTTACAACGCCCATATGTCTATGGTAATCTAATAGTAGGCCACCGTAGTCATTGAAAAACCGGCCACAATAGATTAACCTACTTGAGAGGAAATTCAACAGGTAGGGGCTGGGAGAGATGATCACAATGAACATCAAGCAACAAATTTTAATGATGCATATTCATGAAGGGAAATCGCGCCGGGAAATTGCGAAAATAACAGGGATCAATCGGGACACCGTAGGAAAGTACATTGGACAATATGAGGAAGGGAGACAGCAATTATTGTCGAGCGGGTCGGCAGATATCCAGGCACTAGTCGACACCCTCACTTCTGCCCCCAAGTATACTGTGGGCATTCGACCCAAAAGAAAAATGACTGACGAGGTTGTGAACAGGATCCAGTTCTATCTTGACGAGAATGAAACTAAGCGAAATCAGGGGCGGCACAAGCAGCAAAAAAAAGCCATTGATATCTTTGAAGCACTGGAAGCCGAGGGTACTCAACTAAGTTACAGTACCGTTCTTCGAACCATTAGAAGCTTGGAACGGAAACCAAAGGAAGCGTTTATTAAGGCTCTGTATGAACTTGGAGACATTTGCGAATTTGATTGGGGTGAGGTTAAACTAAAAATTAATGGAAAATTTCAAGTTTTTCAGATGGCCGTATTCACAACGGCTTACGGGAACTATCGCTTTGCTTATCTGTTCACCAAACAAACAACAGAGTGTTTTCAGGAAGCACACGCCCTGTTTTTCCAGCATATCGGCCAAGTGTATCGTACCATGGTGTACGATAACATGAAAGTCGCGGTGAAAAGGTTTATTGGAACGGAGAAGGAGCCGACGCAAGGATTGCTTCAATTGTCGCTCTACTATGGTTTTCAGTATCGGTTTTGCAATATTCGCAAGGGCAACGAAAAAGGTCATGTGGAGCGAAGCGTCGAGGTCGTTCGCCGAAAAGCCTTCGCTTTTCGGGACGAATTTGAATCCCTGGAGGAGGCAAATCAATATTTGCAGGATGTGTGCACTAAGCGTAATCGTAAGTCCCATGATGAGTACAACGGCCAGACGGCGGAGGAACGATTGGAAGAAGAGCGCCCCGCATTGCTGCCCACCCTTCCACCATTTGATGCAGCTCGCGTGATTTATGGACGGGTGAACAAATATTCCACCATCATCGTTGATCAGAATCGTTACTCAGTACCGGATCATTTGGTAGGTGAATCGATCATGATTAAAGCATATGCGACCCGGGTGCGATGCTTCCATCAGGAATCCTTGGTAGCGGAGCATGTGCGATTAACCGGCAACCACGAGTGGCGGCTTGATCTGAATCATTATTTGGATACGCTAAGGAAAAAACCTGGTGCATTTGCCGGTAGTGCGGCATGGCAGCAGGCTCCTAAAAGGATAAAAGAAATATACGAAACATATTATACCAAACAAGACAAGGAATTTATACAGCTATTGCAATATATTCGAGACGATGTCCCATTTGCGGAAGTCGAGCAAGCTATTCGGGAGCTGGAGAAAATTCATCCGGCTCAAGTGACTACGGATAAAATTAAAGTGCTTTGTGCTAGGAATCGTGACGCGATGCCTGTTGTTCAACCAAATCTCTCGAAAACGGGAAAAGAGATTGTAGAGCGGTCAGCACAGCAGCTTCGCATGTACGATGACATGTTTGATACCCATACACCAAAAGCAAAGGAGGACGTTGCATGAGTAACGCGCCGCGCAAGGCGTTTAAGGAAGCGATATTGGAATATAGCAAAGAACTGAGACTCCCTATGATTCGTAAGCATTTGGATGAGCAAGTTCGGGAGTCAACGCAGCAGGATGCCAGTTATGAAGCATTTCTGGCGCAGTTACTGGAGAAGGAATGTGATGCTCGTCGGGAAGCCTCGCGGCATAATCGCATTCGTCTGGCTGAATTTACACATAAAAAGTACCTTGAAGATTTGGTCATCGCGGATTTGCCAGATGATGCCCAAAAGAAGTTAAAGCAGCTGAAAACATTAGAGTTTATTCAGGAGGGGCGCAACATTATTCTGGCGGGGAACCCGGGAACAGGCAAGACGCATGTGAGTATTGGGCTAGGCTTAAAGGCCTGCCTGGAGGGATATAAAGTATGGTTTACAACTGTTCCCCTCCTCATTAACCGGATTAAAGAATGCCGAGCAGAGCAAACTCTTCGAGCCTTCCAGAACCGCTTTGAAAAATATGATTTGGTTATTGCCGATGAAATGGGTTATATATCTTTTGATAAGGAAGGATCTGAATTATTGTTTACCCATTTGTCGCTGAGGGCTGGTCGCAAATCGACAATCATCACAACCAACTTATCCTTCGAACGATGGGGTGAAATTTTTCAGGATCCCGTGATGACGGCGGCCATGATTGACCGGTTGACGCATCAGTCATACATCGTCAACATGAATGGAAACTCGTACCGCATGAAAGAAACGAAGGAGTGGTTACAACAACAGCAACTGGCATGAAGAAAAAAACAATAACCCTGTATAAAGGTTTATCATGTTTTTGATAAACATTTATACAGGGTGTAACAAGCGATAGCGCGTTAGCATTCATCGTGAAACAATGCTCTTTGAAAACTAAATATGCTTATGAAACGACTAAATTTTTTTTTCTTAGTGGCCGAAAATTAAATGACTATATGGCCTAATTTTAAGTTGACAAATACACCCATATTCTTGATCAGTTCTATTAATAAATATGCTTCCCTATCAACATCCATCATAGTTCCTGTGCTAATGTCGAATAGTATTCCGCCAAAGTATTCCGGTCTATAGCGAACGCTGTCTGAAAGGCTTATATAGGGTGATTTCACAGCTTTCACTGAGTCATCCTCCTCAAAGTTTTTATTTTGAAGCTTCTAACTAAACAATTATCCCAAAATTTTCGACAGCAGTTAAACCATATCCTTCAATATACGGGACTTTTATTACCAAAGGCACTACTTTTTCCCGAATCCATCAAAACATCACGATCAGTTGCTTGTATGAAACGGGAATCTGCCCTAAACTCCGTAGAAATTGAAAATGACAACTCCAAGTAACTCTGATAGAATAAAGTTGCTAGACGATAGACAATCAGAATAACAGAAGGAGCTGTCATAATGAAAGTATATCAGGAAAACAAAGAATCAGTCAATGGAAGTATCCAAATAATAAACAGTACAGTGCTGTACGAAAAGGCACGCTAGGGATTGATGGAGCTCTCGATGTCGCTGGGCCTCGATGTCATGTGGATGATGCTGGAGGAAGATGTAGTGCAGTATGCCGGCCCCAAAGGGAAGCACAATACGGAAGAGCGCAGCGGATATCGGCACGGTACCGACAAGACTACGGTGTGAAAGGATTATCATATCATTTTTCAATGCTTTATGGCCTCATTAATAAACAACTGTCTATGGTAACCTAATAGTAGGCCACCGTAGTCATTGAAAAACCGGCCACAATAGAGTAACCTACTTGAGATAAACTCAACAGGTAGGGGCTGGGAGAGAATGATAACAATGAACATCAAACAACAAATTTTAATGATGCATATTCATGAAGGAAGATCACGCCGGGAAATTGCGAAAATAACAGGGATCAATCGAGACACCGTCGGAAAGTACATTGGACAATATGGGGAAGGGAGACAGCAATTATTGGCAAGCGGGTCGGCAGATATCCAGTCACTAATCGATTCTCTTACCACTGCGCCCAGTATACTGTGGGCATTCGACCCAAACGAAAATTGACTGACGGGGTTATAAAAAGGATTCAGTTCTACCTTGACGAGAATGAAACTAAGCGAAATCAGGGGCAGCGCAAACAGCAAAAAAAGCCATTGATATCTTTGAGGCGCTGGAGGCCGAGGGTGTCCAACTAAGTTACAGTACCGTTCTTCGAACCATTCACAGTTTAGAATGGAAACCAAAGGAAGCGTTTATTAAGGCTTTGTATGAGCCCGGAGATATCTGTGAATTTGATTGGGGTGAGGTTAAACTAAAAATTAATGGAAGATTGCAAATTTTTCAGATGGCCGTATTCACAACGGCTTACGGGAATTACCGCTTTGCTTATATCTATTCACCAAACTTACCGCGCAAGGGCATCCCAAGGCATTTACTGTACTCAGCGCTAAAGGAAACGCTCCCAGGCTGATTGGTATAAATTCTGGTCCTTTTGTCAGGGAAATCAAGGAGTTTGTTGATCGAAAAAATATCAGCGGGTCGAAAATATATTTCCGAGGAGTACTGTCTAAAAGCCTTCGATAAATTTTGCGCTATGAAGGAGAATGAATTATTGACTCCCCAGCAGTTGGCAGACGCCTGGCGCTGGAAGGTTAGAGAAAAAAGCACCGCTAATATTGGGATGATCAGAGAGTTAGGCTTGTACCTCACCATGCAGGGTAGTACGAAAACTTTTGTGGTTCCTTACGCGAATGGAGATATGCCAAAACCGGCATTTACTGGGTACACAGGTTCATTTGCGGAAGAAATCGTATCGTTTCTTAAAGCGAAAAGATCTGCCGGTTTGAAGTACAGACATGAGGAGCTTCGTCTAAAGGATTTCGATAAATTTTGCAATGAGCAATCTAATTTGAAATTGTCTCCGCAGCAACTGGCTGACGCGTTTATACATTTCCAAGAGGAACGCGGTTATTCCAAGAGCAGAAGAAGTGCCTCCATTATTAAAGCATTCGGTAACTATCTTACTGATAATGGTTGTTCAAACGCTTTTACTATCATTGATAAAAATTTCGTCGCTGGCCCATACGCGGAGGAGATATCGGATTTTGTCGCCTTCAAAAAATCTTGTGGATTTAAGTATATTAATTCCGGTTACCATCTGAGGTTTTTTGATGTGTTTTGCGCCACGAAAGAAAACGAATCTCTGACCCCTCAAAAGTTGGCTGATAAATGGGTCCTAAAAAGAGACAATGAGCATCCTAATACACGCGCTGGCCGGGTAGACCCAGTCAGAGTTTTCGGCAAATATCTTACAAGCATTGGACATCCCAAAGCTTTTATGATTGCGGTTGATGCTGCGCAAAGGAGGACTCCTAAGCCTCCATATCTGTTTTCAGAAGACGATATTGATACATTCTTTGGCGCGTGCGCTGAATTGAAGGCGGATGAAAAACAACCATCCATGCACATCGTTCTGCCGGCGGCGTTTTTGTTTATGCACTGTATGGGTGTCAGGACCTGTGAATTAAAAATATTGATGGAGAATGTGAATCTTGAAACCGGCGAAGTCATCATTATAGACGCCAAGACCGGTGAACGGGCTGTGTATATGTAAGCGTCAAATCAAACCCACATATTCGTCCTTTTCTTACTATGAGATAATGAATTCGAAAAGAGGGACAAAACCTCCTCCATGACAATCACAAGGAAGTGAGTGTGGCTATGATGTTAGGCCGAGTAGACACGGTTTATCTTGCAGCCGGCGCAACGGATCTTCGCAAGTCTATCGATGGCTTGGCTGTAATCGTGCAAGAGCATTTCCGCTTGGATCCATTCTCTAGGCATCTTTTTGTCTTTTGTAATCGCAAAAAGGACAAAGTCAAAGTCCTAGAATGGGGTGGCGATGGATTCTGGCTCCATTACAAGCGCCTCGAGAAAGGACACTTTCAGTGGCCAGATGGCAATAGCCAGTCACTTGCTGTCAGCCAGCGAGAATTTCGATGGCTGCTCGATGGTTTACCCCTTCATCAGGCAAGTGCCAATCCGGAAATAAGCGAGAGAATCATCATATAAAAACTGCGAAAAACCTTGATTCTATGCGGTTTTTGGCTATCTTTCATTAGCGAAAAATGATATAATAAAGCCATGGAAAACATAACTGAATCAGACGCAAACCATCCTCAAACGGATGAACATATACAAAGTCTTAAGGACAAAATTTCTGTTCAAGAGCACCAAATCGAAGAGTTGTCCGCTAAGCTGAAATGGTACGAAGAACAGTTCCTTTTAAGCCAGAAGCGGCGATTCGGTGCATCCAGCGAGAAAACCAATCCAGATCAATTAAGTTTCTTCGATGAAGCGGAACAAGAAGCCGATCCTAAGGCATCTGAACCAACGGTTGAGGAAATTACATATAAAAGACGCAAGACCAAGGGCAAGAACGACAAAATGCTTGATGATCTTCCCGTAGAGACTGTGGAATACCCCTTATCGGATGAAGCACAAACTTGCCCACAGTGTGGTGAGCATTTACATCAGATGAGTAAAGAAATCCGAAAGGAGATCAAGGTTATTCCAGCTCAGGTTAAGGTAGTCAAACACGTGCGACACGTATATACATGCCGTAACTGTGAGAAAAATGACATCTCCACGCCGGTGATCACTGCACCCATGCCTGCCCCTGTGCTTCCGGGTAGCTTTGTCTCGCCCTCTTTAATGGCGTTTGTGATGGATCGAAAATATACTTTAGCTGTTCCGCTTTACCGGCAGGAGCAGCAATTCAAACACTTTGGTATCGATTTATCTCGCCAGACACTGGCCAACTGGATGATTCACGGTGCGAATGATTGGCTTGTTCATCTGTACAACCGCATGCATACCAAGCTAATTGGGCATGAGATTTTACATGCGGATGAAACGATATTGCAAGTGCTGCGTGAAGAAGGAAGAACAGCCGCTAACAAATCATATATGTGGCTGTATGCTACAGGTCATACGGATGTGCCGATCTATCTTTATGACTATCGTACGACCAGAGCCAGTAAGCATCCGCAAAACATGCTTGACGGTTTTAATGGATACTTGCATACTGATGGCTATATAGGGTATAACGGCATTCCAGGTGTCAAACCGGTCGGTTGCTTCGCTCATGCCAGAAGGTATTTTTCTGATGCACTCAAAGCCTTGCCAAAAGGCTCCGACCAGACATCTTCTGTTGCGAAAGAAGGGCTGGATTATTGTAACCAGCTTTTTCACCTAGAGCAAGGGTTCAAGGATCTGGATGCTGACGAGCGATACGACAAGCGTTTGGAACAAAGCAAACCGGTTCTTGATGTCTTCGAAGCCTGGTTAAGAACGAAGAAAAGACAGGTTCTTCCGAAAAGTGCTTTAGGAAAAGCCATTGATTACAGCCTGAAGCAGTGGGATAAACTGTGCGCGTTCTTGCTTGATGGTCGGCTGGAAATCAGTAATAACCGAGCAGAACGAGCCATCAAGCCTTTCGTAATCGGAAGAAAAAACTTCCTCTTCAGTAACACTCCGAAGGGTGCTACGGCCAGTGCAATCATCTACAGCATGATTGAGACGGCAAAGGCCAACCATCTGAGCCCTTTTCATTATTTGACGTATCTATTTGAGAAGTTGCCCAACATTGACTTGGGAAATATGGCTCAACTGGATGCTTTGCTCCCATGGTCGGACACGCTTCCGGAATCCTGCAAAGTTTCTTCAAATAACTGATAGCGTCTTAACGACATCAGAGAGAAGTTTGGGATTGAATCCCGGACGCACTTCAATAGTTGCTTTGCCTACACGAACGGGCAAAGCTTCTTGAGGTTCGCTTACTTCTAACCCGCCGATCTCCACGGAAAGCCACTGCATTTTCTTCTCTGCTGACTTGCTTTCTGACTTAAACTTACGCATCCAGTAGCGCAGCTGATTGATCTTCAATTCATGTGCTGTGCACCATGCTGTAGCCGTTTGGCCACTCGATTTAAATTCATTCACCCTGGATTTCCACATTTGGCACTTTTCAACTTTGGTCAATGAGCAGGCCTCCTTATAGTTATCATGGAGACATTATCTCATAGCTAGATTCAAAAGAATATGTGGGTAGTATTTGACGCTTACGTATAGAAGGTTCCGGGTTAGGAGTCGTGTAAGGTTATGTGGGTTATGGAAAAAAGATATTTGGAGTGCGTTTAATCTGCATGAATTGTCGGCTGAACGCATCAAAGCATCTTTTTACGAACTGGGAAAGAGGTGGTTTTAAAGGGATGCTTTCGGAAAGGAGCATCTGCTTCCAATGGCGGAGATACTGCCGAACGATATAGCGTATGTTGTTTTCATCGATAGATGGTGTTGAATCCATGATGGAAGAAAAACTTTTATTTTCTAAATGGCGGGAAACAATCTCAACATGAGTTGAAAGAGGAATCTGCGAATAAGGTACGAGAACAGATAAAAGCAATGCATGTGTATGACCACAGATAGCACATTTTACGCGGCAGATGCGAAGACGTTCTTTCGAATCTCCTGACATAACATGGCGGTAATAATAAGCATGGATAGTAAGACAGCCGGAATGCCCACAGGAGCATACGAGCTGATGAAACTGAAGATTTGAAATGACTTCATCATAAGTTTTTTGAGAAATAGGATTGTAATAATTGACAGATAACGTTATCATATATATGTAGTGTGGATTTATCCACAATTATGTATTTGTGGCAGGAATCCCTCTTTAGTCGGTGCGGTTCCTGCTACATTAATATAGTAATACTGTTATGATAACACAAGAAGGTATAGAGTAAAACAATCTGTCGGAAAATGCATCAGATTAATTTATTCTGTACCTTCTTTTAATTTGCTTGAAAATGAAAGATTTCGGTGCGTGTAATTTAAAAAATAATAGCTACCCTATGAAATTACACCATTCTCAAACGGTTTTAGTAATGAAAAATCAACCTTCCTAGTTTTGCTACCCTATGAAATTACACCATTCTCAAACCCTGTGAGGGCGTTTTGGAAGCGTTTTTGAGTTTTGCTACCCTATGAAATTACACCATTCTCAAACAGGGATTATGCTTTATTCCCTCATCTTTACGTTTTGCTACCCTATGAAATTACACCATTCTCAAACTGACCTGTGCAAGATGGATGAATACATCAAGTTTTGCTACCCTATGAAATTACACCATTCTCAAACTTTTAACAAGTTGTTATTCGCTGAATTCATAGTTTTGCTACCCTATGAAATTACACCATTCTCAAACTTTCAATTTGCGCATAAAAAGCATTTGTTTCTGTTTTGCTACCCTATGAAATTACACCATTCTCAAACGTATTACTGACGGGATGCTAAACATTGCAAGTTTTGCTACCCTATGAAATTACACCATTCTCAAACTCAATACTTGACCTGCCGCCGGTGCTAGACGTTTTGCTACCCTATGAAATTACACCATTCTCAAACTCGCTCGAAGTGCTTGGAATCGGCGCGCTGGTTTTGCTACCCTATGAAATTACACCATTCTCAAACATCGTCTAGCCTTGCATCGTAGTCCTCTCCGTTTTGCTACCCTATGAAATTACACCATTCTCAAACTATGAGGTGCCGGACATCAGCCCTAATGTTGTTTTGCTACCCTATGAAATTACGCCATTCTCAAACTGAACTACCGGAGGAGCCGCTTGATTTATTGTTTTGCTACCCTATGAAATTACACCATTCTCAAACAACCACGCCAACGGCAGCATGGGCCTTTAGGTTTTGCTACCCTATGAAATTACACCATTCTCAAACTGCACTGGTTGAATATAGAAACGGTGACGAGTTTTGCTACCCTATGAAATTACACCATTCTCAAACGCTTCCCTGGCGTAACTTCCTGCTGCCGATAGTTTTGCTACCCTATGAAATTACACCATTCTCAAACACAATACTTAGCCCCTCATTGGCCAAGAAAGTTTTGCTACCCTATGAAATTACACCATTCTCAAACTACTCATTGATATTGATGCCATCTACAAACGTTTTGCTACCCTATGAAATTACACCATTCTCAAACCGACAATATTCTCATCACAGTGTTGCCTTTGTTTTGCTACCCTATGAAATTACACCATTCTCAAACCCTGGGGTACATCGTGCATACATCAACTACGTTTTGCTACCCTATGAAATTACACCATTCTCAAACCAGATTGTGAGAGCGATGAAAATGACTGTGGTTTTGCTACCCTATGAAATTACACCATTCTCAAACGAGGAACCGGAGATTGCCGAGACTGAGAAGGTTTTGCTACCCTATGAAATTACACCATTCTCAAACCTGTGGACGGGCCGGGCAAGGTTGTTACATGTTTTGCTACCCTATGAAATTACACCATTCTCAAACTAAGGACATTCACACCTAATATACAAGTAAGTTTTGCTACCCTATGAAATTACACCATTCTCAAACTACCCGGCGACATTTAGTGTGTTTAGAATAGTTTTGCTACCCTATGAAATTACACCATTCTCAAACTGCATCATAGACTGTAATTATGTCAGTATCGTTTTGCTACCCTATGAAATTACACCATTCTCAAACTATTCCAGTTGCATAGTCTTTTAACACTGAGTTTTGCTACCCTATGAAATTACACCATTCTCAAACTTTGATTAATCACCAAATCAACCCCTTTTTGTTTTGCTACCCTATGAAATTACACCATTCTCAAACGCGTTCATAATCCTCGTCACGCATGGCCGGGTTTTGCTACCCTATGAAATTACACCATTCTCAAACTTGGAGGTGAAAAATCTTGGCGATTTCCGGGTTTTGCTACCCTATGAAATTACACCATTCTCAAACGGAAGGAGTTAGTTTCGGTCTAGGTTTCGCGTTTTGCTACCCTATGAAATTACACCATTCTCAAACGGAAGGAGTTAGTTTCGGTCTAGGTTTCGCGTTTTGCTACCCTATGAAATTACACCATTCTCAAACGGGGGATAAGGGAGGCTGGGTTGATTGGGCGTTTTGCTACCCTATGAAATTACACCATTCTCAAACGGACAGATCCAGACCAAGCCACCCCGATTTAGTTTTGCTACCCTATGAAATTACACCATTCTCAAACCTCAAATTGAGAATTAAGTGCCACCACAACACCGTAATTTCTTGGAATAGCTATTCCCTACAATACAATAAATTTAACATCGTAAACCAATAATATCAAATATAACCTTTATATTTCGCATAGATCCCCATCGATAATTCGGATTTTTTCCTGCTGGAATCTTTTTTCTCTCATTGTATTTTCTAAAAGCAAAATATCATACTTATTATAAATCACAAACTGATATAACTGCTCTAAATCCTGGTCTGATAAGTAGCACTTTAAATTTATAAAAACAAATAATTTAATTCCAATAAATTCCTGCAATAAAGTTAAGTAGTCTATTGTTTTTTCAATAATCGTTTCATAATCCGTACCTATTTTGACATCGGCAAATTTAAATATTGCTCCGATATCCATTTCTTGATTATACTCAAGAGGGTAGTGTATTTCTTGCAGTATTTTTTCAAGATATCGCATAATCTCACTAATTAAGCCCGTAGAATCCACATAATATTCACTTTCTACCGCAATCATTTTCAATTTGCTGTAGACCTTGTTAATGATCCTCTTCTGGTTAAAATCCAGAGAAAACAGGTCGATGACTAAGTCCATATATTTCTGCAATTCAAGGTGCGTCAAGTCCGATGACAGAACAAATTGTCCTTCTCCATCATTAATTTGTTCCATTAGCTCCCAGACGATTTCTGAAAAGGCCTTTTGGTTCTCAATTACCAACACATTTATTTTATTCTCTTCAAAAACAATTGGTCTCTCCAATAAAGGGTGGGCTAGTTTCATAAATCAATCAACCTTTCATCACTGTCGATAACATGTGAATTTTTCTCTCCAACAATAAATTCCATTTTCGAGAACTGTTTTTCTGTTAAAGTCAGCAACTGCACCAGACCGGCTGAAGGTTTATTTTTTCTAACATTAGACACAATGGCATCAGCAACCGTAGTATTAAGAGCCAGTTTACTATATACTGATTCCTGCATCATAATAAAGCCAATTTTTAGCAAGAATTTGCGAAATCTGGTATATTCCTTCCTCTCGTCTGATGTAATTGTGGGCAAATCAAAAAATACTAACACTCTCATAAATCTATAACTCATTTCTATAAAACCTTATCAGCGATACATCTTCTTGATGCAAAGCATCAAAAACGCTCTTACAGTATATTTTTATCGCATTATTCAAAAAGTTCTTTTTCCCATCGATGATTACGTTTTTATTCAAAACATTTACTATCTGCATTTTTTCTTCGTGTTCAAAATTTTGAAGGGTCATTTCCACAACTTGCCTGTCAATCATTGGCCTGAACGGTTCCATTAAGTCAGATGCAAAATTAAACTGATTAAACATATTATCATGATATAAACCAATTTGCGTGATATAACCATTGGCGGCAATCTCCCGATTGAATGTCGACAAGAGTATGCTATATCCATAGTTAAGTGCTGCATTCAAAGTGTTATCTGCAGTCCTGGTAAAATTCATGCCGAACAAAGCATTGAAATATACCTTGGCTGCGTGGCCTTCCCTATTTGTTATATCTTTAAATTCAATTTGGGAGATATATTCTTCCAGCATCTCAGCTTCTGAATGTCCCCGTAATTGCAGAAGATTTTTTTGCTGCCGGATTTTTTCTGTAACAATTTCAGTCCACACCAAATCTTTTGTAGACAATTTCCAAGCCAATTGATCTTTTACCTTAGCACTGGTATCGTGGCTTCCATAGTATGGAATTAGTTCTGAACTTGGATTTCTCTTCTCATCGCAAAAGATCACTTTAATTTTGCGCTTCATTAGTTCACTCAATAGACTCACTGTAAGTGATACGGCTGTATTTTCTATCATCAATATAGAAATTTCTCCGAGATGAATCTTTGTAACCGTATCCCCCCGCACAACCAAATAATTGAGTTTTAAATCCAATTTTGCCCGTTGGGAAATAACCACTATGCGCCAGCTCATAGCTTTAACAGATCCACTTCTTGGGTGAAGATGCCAGTAGGAGATTGATTGATAATTTTTGCTTGTTTATTTTTTGAAATATCCTTTGGCAGCACTATGATACCTGCATTTTTCGCTCCACCGATCAAACTTAAATCCGCCGAAACACTATTACATTGGAAGAGATATAATGCTTCAGCCAATAATTTGCATTGTTGTCCGAAAGAACTTCCCCCAAACTTTTCCCTGCCTTTTTCAAATTTCTCGACTTGGGCGGACAACCGTACATTATATACCGTGTTCTGCAGTTTCTGCTGATAAACTTCATAAATCCGATTGTTTTCCTCTTCAGATATTCCATCAAAAACTGTGATGGGAAGTTCGCGTTTTGCTTCTTTGGATCTATTTAGATATTTAAGGACGTTTTTAAGGTATAGTTCATCATCCCTTCCAATGCATAATTGATTAGCTCCTTTAAAAATCAGCCTGTCCCCTGTTCTTCCCGATAAATGCATCTTAAATCCATCAATATCAAAGAGAGTATTTATTTTTATCTTGGACAGTAAAATTCTTGCATTTTTCAATTTTAAATTTTCTAAACTATAGCGTAGTTTCGCCTCATTATCACCTTCCAGCTGTTTTGCAAGATGCACAGGCACATATTCAATAGTGCGAACTTTCTTCTTTTTATGGTCGTGCTCGGCTAGCATAAAATAAGCACCCGCTACTTTATTATAGCCGCCATATTTCCCAATATCACTTAACCGCGGGTCGCTGCTTTTTATTGGTAACTGACCAGTCCCTTTTCTGACAATCATTTGATCAAAAAGAGCACCCTTGGACTCTGTAGCATATCGGGTAAATAAAATATTATTTTTTGCCATCACCTTCTTTACATCAATTATGGTTCCGTTTTCCCCTGCTTTCCACGCAGTAAGGCCATTCCTGGCAACATCAAAATCATACATGCGGTTGAGGTTATACTGTTTCCCGTGATATTCCTTGATGAAGTTAATGGGGCTATGTGTAAACTTGGTATTGTAAACATTTCCTACAACAATATTTAAATAAGCATCTTTGGCATGATGATAATCATTGATATCACGAACTTTTATCAAATCAGCCCACTGGCGAAAATCGGATACATTACCTGCCTTTACATAAACAATTTCTGAAGTATCAAATGTTTTTTTCAGTATATCCGCAACAGCTTTTGTCGATTGGCTCGTTTCTACAACCTGGCGGGCTATAAAGTCTGCCAACTCATCCTGAGAAAAAGGTATCGTACGCGTTAACCTGTCATACTTCTTCTGTCCAATAAAATTTTTATTATATAGACTTTTCCAAAAGTCCCGGTTCTTTTCCTGAATCTCCCTGGATAAAGGATATCTATCGGATTTATCGTGATTTATTGTCCGCTTCACCAAAACACGATTCTCAAGACTATCATCTTTGATCCTGGATCTAGGGAAAATGTGATCCACATCATATATATTTTGGTCAAACAAGTTTTCCAAATTAATGGATTCACCGGTATACATGCAGCGTCCCATTTGCGTGTAATACAAATACAACCTATCACTTCTCAAATCTCCATCCGTTTTTCCGGCGATTTCTTCTGACCAATTGCGTTCCTCTGTTTTACAAGCATTATAAAGCTCAACCAATTTATCTTTTCTGGATTTGGTTGGCTTCTTCTGTGCATCAGCTCGTGTCATTTCCACAAAAACCTTCTTGGGTTGAGACTGCATCACTTTCGCTATTTCTTTAACAATGAGTAAGGTTTGCCAGATACTCCTTTTTACCGCCGGTGATACATAAAGATCCTCGACCATCTCATAGGTAATCTCTGATGGAGTTCCTGTCTGAGATGCATTATATTTCTCCACCTCATCCAAATAATCAAAACGCCCGCTTAACAATTGCATCAGATTATTGTTTGTGTTCCGCAGGGCAGAAATAATATTTAAACATACTCCGGTTCCTTTATCCTTATGTACAATATCCTCCAGAAATTCTTTTGAAAATCGCCCCCAGCCTGAATATTTCAAAGAAGTTAAGTTATTTATTTCCTTATCTGAAAGCTCGTCACCATAATGTTTTTTAATTCGTCCTTTCAGCAGATACGTATCATCACCAAATAAAACAATCCAGCAAATAATATCTTCAACCATGGTAACATTACTAACCTTGTCACCAATTCGCCGCTTAAAATCTAAGTAGGACGTTAAAGATGTCTTGAAATCCCCATCAATACCGCTGATCTCATCTTGCTTCCCAATAACCCCCTCTGCCTCAAGATAGTCACGTAAGCGTTTCATGGTCACCTTAGTATATTTCATAAATAAATCAGCATATATCTTCTGTTTGAGATCAACAGAGATTCCTTCACCATTAATCTTCAAATTATTAAGCTCGTTCAAAACCATATATTCACTATACAAAAGAGAATTCTTAGGGATCACATCAGCCCCGAAAAGATAAGTACATTTATTGGTCATACGCCTGATAAAGCCTTCTGCACTTGCCTCCAAATCCACAACCTCTTCAAAGTTCCACGGAAGAATCTTTTCCTGTGCACGTTTAATGATCCAACAGTTACTTTTGCCTTTATCTTTATGAGCATCATTAAGCGGCCCCACATAATAAGGTATACGGAATGTCAGTATCTTGATAATTTTTTCCTTGGCGGATAATCCAGTTTCATCCACCTCATTCAAGAAATTAAGATACCGTGACGCATTATTTAATATTACCTCCAGTTCTTCCCGATGCATTTGATAAGGAATAACACCATTATCTTTTGATGTCTGTTTCGGCAGCAAAGTTTTATTTTCCAGTTCCTTCATTATATATAAATATTCCGGATCTTCCGTATCAATATTTTTTAGAAGTCCCTCCAGGTACTTGCATACTTCATCTTGCTGCACACATTTCTTATTAACAGCAATTTTTTTATTATTTTTCTTACACAGGCCGACGTAGGCACAATAATTGTTTTTGACTGCAGGGTCTGAGAAAACCTCATGATATTTTTCCGACCGATAAGTTTTTACGACTTTCTTTAATAGCTTTAAATCCTTTTTGTGTTTTTCATAGACTGCTGTTTTTGTATATGATAAATATTTTTCTCCTTGACGAATATTCGCCAAAACAGACCAATCATATATAGCTTTTAATTTTTCCAGATAAAACATTCTATCATCCAGTAGAGCAGCCAATTGATCCTTGTTGGTTTCATAATCCTCATTATTAAAACACACTTTGTTAATCTCAGCCTCATTCAAAGATTGATCATTAAATAATTCACTTAATTTAGCAGGTGACCCTAAAATCAATCCAATCATAGCTATTTTTTGTTTCGTATCCCCATCCAAAAGTTTCCCAAGCTGTTTCTTCTTATCCCGAATACCTATTTCCTTAGACTTTAATATTTCTTCCACCCGATCCAAATTTTCACATTCAAAATCTATCTGAAATTCATCATAAAGATGCACTTTCAAATCATTAAATACCTTCGGAAAAGAAGTGATGCTCTCCATGTTTTGTCCTTCAAAAAGAAAATGTCCCCGGCTTTTTATGATATGATGAACTGCCAGATAAACCAATCTGACATCAAATTCTTCTTCATTATCGATTAATGCTTTTCTTAAGTGGTATATGGTTGGGTACTTTCGATGATAATCTTTATCATTAAATCCAACATCGTTAAAAAACGCATAGGGCTGATTGACAGTTTTATCTTCTTGATAGAATTTACTTTCTTTCAATCGCAGAAAAAACCCCGGATCTACTTTACAAATTTCTTCAGCAAATATTTCCTGCAGAAGTTGTATTCTCTGGATTTTTCTTTGCTGCCGCCGACGTGCCGTCCGGTGTATTCTTCGTTCTGCCGCTGTTTTTCCCCCTTCAAACAAACGAATACCCCATAAAGCTTTACCATTCAATTTTTGTAATTTGTAATTCAGATCAGTTACAGCCCAACCAATAGAGTCGGTTCCAATATCCAGTCCTAAATAATAGTCTCCAAACTTCTTTTTCATAGTTGACAACCCCTATAACTTATATTAAAATTAGTTATGTCTTATAGCTACCCTATGAGATTACACCATTAGTTCAAATAAAAATTTATTCAAATCGTCTTTGTGACTCCACAGTGTGTGGTATAAGAACTTGCTTATGCAGGTTCTTTTTATTATTTAAATACATGACTATCCGACTAGCTCAGGATAGGTATGAACGATGTGCTCTTGTCATCCTGAGCGTTAGCGAAAGATCTAAGCTTTTTAAAACATAAGATTCTTCACCTGCAGTTCAGAATAACAGAAAAAGAAGATAATTCCTGGATCAAATTGATCGTCACATTTAAATAAATAAACTGCATTTCATTAGTCAATTCTACATAATTATGGAAAATCCTTTATTTTTCCTTGTTTTCTTTACTACGCAACAGGGGGACAGATTCATTGTCACCATTAAAATTGCAAGAACAAAAGGATCGTCCCTTTGCACCCTCCTCAAACAGGTAACCGTCCCCTGCTCTAATTTATTGTACTTTTCTTTTAATTTATTCCATTCGTTTTGGAATCTGTTCATTTCTTCTTTAAGTTCTTTATTATATGGCTCTCCATCAAGGCCAGGGGGAATAATATAATCTTTGTATTTTTCGAATAATTTTTCTCTATTTTTTAGATGTTTCTGTTTAATCTTTTCAAACTCTTTTACATAATCTTCATTCATTAAGTTTTATCCTTTCATATAAAAAAATATAGTCCTTAGCAAATTGTTCGACTAAAACAACTAAAACATAAAACAGGGGTAAAACAGGGGACGGTTCCCTGTTCCAGCACTGATAAATCTTATTAATAGCAAAGTCGGTAAGTCTGGATATTTATGTCAAACAAAGAACCAACCCTTTTTATTATTTTAACTTTGGGCGGGACAAGGAACCTGTCCGAGACCACTGAAAAAGTGCCCTTTTAAAACAACTCTATCGGCACAAATGTTGGTTTCCCCCCAAATATTAGCCTTGACTTAAAGATATTTAAACTGAAACAGGAAAGTGAAAGAGATCCAGAGGATAGTATGGCTGCTATCCTCTTTAAATTTACCACAATAGCCGTTAATTTAGATTGTACGGACATGCTTCGCTTACCGTACCCTCGGGCACGGTTTAATCCATGATGATTTTTCATCTCACCGTTTTTCCATTCATGTCCTGCACGGCTTTTATATTTTGGATTTGTCAATATTGGTTCAGTAAAAAAGCGCAAGGATAAAATATTAGTTTAATTGAAAATGGAAATTTACTCTTTCTAAAATAGCACCACCATTGAAAACATGTTTAAGAATTAATGAAAACTATTAATGTTTTTTGGTTAGCCCAGAGATAATTACCACTTGGGCTACTTAGGTGCCGAAGGGGAGCCTTTACAGACGGGGTCCCCAAGCGTGTTAAAATAGTTTTTAGACGGGCTTAAATGAAACATTATGTTTCTCGGAGCCGCCCGTCGGTAATTTAATAACGACACGCGTGGGGTGGATGTCAAGGCCACCGGGGTTTCATAAAACAATCGGACTATATTTTAAAAAGTCAATTTAGGCTGCTATTTGATTTTGGTAATACATTCCCCTAAATATCATTGGGGGCCATCCATTGTTCGTACTATAAATACGCCTTAAATTATAGTAACAAATATACCTGTATATTACTGTTTTAACCTCTGCTGTAGTCATTTTTGTAGTATCCATCTGATATCGTTTTTCTTTTTTAGGGTGGCAAAAAAGCTCTCCATTCTAGCATTGTCATAACAACGGCCGACACTGCTCATGCTTTGTATTGCCCCATATTGAGTTAAGGTGTTTCTGAAGATACCGCTGGTAAATTGGCTTCCCCTGTCTGAATGCAGGATCATTCCCCTGGCCCCATCATTGCGACAGGCATGTTTAAAGGCCTCTACGCAAAGTTCGGCTTTCATATTAGTATCCATTTTAAAACCACGTATGCTGCCGTCGTAGCAGTCAAGTACTGGCGCAAGATAGAGCTTCCCGTTTTTTACAAGGTATTTCGGTAATATCCATTAACCATTTTTCATTGGGATTTTGTGCTGTAAAATCCTGGTTTATGAGGTTCTCTGCTTTTTGTGCCTCAGAATCGGCTTTCGTTATTCCTTTTGGCCTTCTTTTACAATGGATCATTAGATTGTTTTCTTTACATATTCTGTATATAGTGCTATAGCTACCTTCATAATTTTTATTATTCATTAGGTATTGATATATTCTTTTAACTCCATAATTTGCGTTTTCCGGATCTTCTTTCAAGAGATCATAAATCTGTTTTAATAGATCAGCATATTTGTAGGGTTTACTTTTATTTCTAAGGTATTTATAATAGCCGGATTCGCTTACCTGAAGTACCCGACATAATGCCGCTACGCTCCATTTTCTTTCCTGGCTGCGTAATTCAATGTACTTCATCCGCTGATCCTTTTTTACTTCCTCCGGCTTTTTGCGAAAAAACCTAAAGCATCCTGAAGTATTTCTATGTCTTCCCGGGCTTGTTTTAATTCCTTGCGAAGTCTGTCATTTTCTGCTTTGATTTCTTCTTCGCTCATTTGCCGGCCGTTACTATCAAATACCATTTTTTGTTTCTTGGCTCGGGCTTTCCAACCGTAAATTGTACCTTCTTTAATTCCCAATCGTTGGGCTGCTGCCGCTGCCCCTATTTCATTAGCTAGTTTTAGAGCTTCAATGCGTTCCTCTTTTGTGTAACTTTTTGCCATCCAAAATCGCTCCTTTGTATTTTTAGTATATCATTTCCTTGCGATTTTGGACTGCACTTTAATTATAGCACTCCAGTTTCCACCTTTCTAAAACTCTTTTAATGCGGCTACATTTATAATTTCATCTGATGTTTGGATAATATGTGCAACAGTATTTATGATTATCACTACTCCAAAAATGGTGAAAATCCAGTCGAATAAATGTTTTGCTTTTTGGTATTTTTTCCCCTCACTGATATCGCATATAAAAACCCAATAAATACAGCAATTGGTACAATAATTATTTCTATGATTAACTCAAATGTCCAGAAGTTCAGTATAAACTCGATAATGACAATTAATGCAATATTTTCTTTTATTAGTCGTGCAAAGAAATGGTTATCTTTAGCCTTTTCTATTGTTCTTACAAATAATGGTAACTCCACAAACAAGACCCAAAAGATTGTGTCTTTTAGTAATGAAGTATCCCAAAACCCTATTGCATATAACCCGTAAGTCACTAATCCAAAATAACTTAAAAACACAATATAAAAACACAACAAATTTGCGACTGAATAATATTGGTAATACTGATTTTAAGAATTGGCGAACGGGTTTTGTAAAAACTGAGATAGCAACAGCAAGTATAACCCATATCCCAACTGCAATCTCACGATTATTAAAAATTTCTTGCAATTCAGCCACTATTGCTCTCCTTCACTAATATAATTGATGTTAGTCCAAATTAAACATACTCTTAACATCCTCAACTTCCCATAATAGCTATAATGTGTAATGTGTACTTATTTTTTATTGTTCCCATTTAACAACTTCATTTCCATATCTTCCAAAGCCTTTATATAACCCTTCTCTGCCTGAGAAACATCCCCTAAATGCAAATCTTTATATTTATTATATTCTTCCTTTGCCTTAAGTTCAGCTGTTTTAGCACTGATCTTCCCAGCATGGGTAAGTATTTCATGCTTGGACAATTTCAGAAATCCATCCAAAGTCTCAATCCAATCAGCCATATACATAGGTATTCTTCTGCGAGCTTGCATTTCAGCAAATTCTAGGTAAGCAGAAACTATACTGTTTAATGCAGATAACTCATCCTCTGTACAATAGTTTTTAGCTACTCAACTTTCGCACTAGAAAAATGTCCTCAAACCCTTGGTAAATATGAAATTTAACAACAAAAACACCCCCTCGATATGGTAAAATTGAAGTGACAAAACCCAATTATTCCATAGAAAGAAGGGTGTTCTTGTGACTTCTATATTACCAAAAAAAATAGCTTCTGAAAAGGAGTCAGCCAATTACGTTGCAAACTTTTTCAAGGAACATAAAATTGGCCAAACATTAAAGCAGTCGAACTTTTTTAAACAGAAGGGCTTTCCTTGCAAAGACCTACTACAGTTTCTTGTGACGCTGATCTTTATGGGCAAAAACCTATGGCGCTATCTGAACACCGATGCCAACAACGCCCCATTTCAAAAAGATGCTGTCTACCGATTTCTGAACAACTGCTACTACAACTGGCGTAAGTTCTTGCTGCTGCTCAGCTCCCAGATCATTCAAAACCACATCGTACCGCTCACTGACGAGAAGCGAGTCAATGTCTTTATCATCGATGACTCCCTTTTCAGTCGATCCCGAAGCAAGGCAGTAGAACTTCTGGCTAGGGTCTACGACCATGTGGAACACAAATACGTCCGAGGCTTCCGAATGCTAACCTTGGGTTGGTCAGACGGCAACACCTTTTTGCCTCTAGCCTTCTCCCTGCTTAGCTCAGAGAAGGAATCGAACCGACTACAAGGCATGAATGCTATGGACAAACGGACAAACGGCTATAAGAGACGTAAAGAGGCTATCCACAAGAGCACTGAAGTGTTGTTGGAACTGCTAAAACAAGCCAAGGCGTACATGGTTCCGGCCAGCTACCTCCTGTTTGACAGTTGGTTTTCCTTTCCCGTCGTGATCAGAAAGGTATTGGAACAGCAACTTCACACCATCTGTATGCTTAAGTCGATGCCCACAGTCAAATATGAATACCAGGGACAAAATCTCACCCTGAACAAGCTGTATGCCGCAGTCAAAAAGAAACGGGGTCGGGCCAAAGTCCTTGCCTCTATCATTGTAGAAATTGGCCAGATGTCAAGCGGCGAACCAGTACAAGCTAAGATCGTATTTGTCAGGGACAGAAGAGCCAAGAAGAAATGGCTAGCGCTCCTCACCACCGATACTGAACTTCCGGATGAAGAGGTCATCCGCATTTATGGGAAGCGTTGGAACATCGAGGTTTTCTTCAAGATGTCCAAGTCCTATCTCGGGTTGTCCAAAGAGTTTCAGGGACGTTCTTATGATTCCATGGTGGCGCACGTTACCATCGTGTTTATCCGATACATCATGCTGGCTTTGGAGAGCCGAAACGGTGAAGACCCGAGAACCATTGGCAACCTTTTCTACATCTGTTGCGACGAGTTACAGGATATCAGCTTAGTGGAGGCGCTACAGAGAATCTTCTTCCTAATGGAACAATTTTTACAAGAGCAACTACAACTGGCAGAGGCAGAAATCCGCAAACTGATTGACTTCTTAATCAGCAATTTACCCTCGTTTTTCAAGGAACGACTGGCTGTTTCTTTCTGCGAAAGTTGAGTTAGCTACTAATGCATCCGCTTGTTTGGGTTGTTCTCCTTTAAAATTAAGCATTCCCATATAAGGCTTGTCTGCATCTGCCGAATAATAAATCTTTTCTGCCGCAGTTTGCCCATGAGCTGCCCAGTGCATTTTATTTTGTACTGTCTTAAAAAATAAAGTTGATGTTTCTGCATTTGGATTGTAATCTACACTTGTTGCATAGATATCAAGCACCTTCCTCCAGAATACTTTTTCTGATGAACGAATATCACGAATACGCTCCAACAATTCATCAAAATAAATTCCACCGCCATTATTTTTTAAAAGCTCATCATTCATGGCGAATCCTTTTTTCATATATTCTTTTAAAACATTGCTTGCCCAAATTCTAAACTGAGTGCCTCGTATGGATCTTACACGATAACCAACTGAGATGATTACATCTAAGTTATAGTAGTCTACTTGATAATCCTTTCCATCAGAAGCAGTGTAGGCAAATTTTGCCCACACTGAATTTTTCTGAAGCTCGCCTTCTTTGAAAATATTTCTTATATGTTTTCCAATTACACTCCTATCACGCTGAAATAATTCTGCCATTTGGTCAATAGATAGCCAAACTGTGTCACCGTCAAAAGTAGTTTCAATTTTAGTCAAACCGTCGTCTGTTTGATACATTATAATTTCTGAACTCATATTTACGCTCCTTACGCACCTTTCCTTTATTATACATGTTTAATCAAAGTACTTCCATTATGTTACTTTTTTGTTATATCTATCTTCCTCAGCTTTTCTCGCTATCTCATCAATGGGAATCTGTCCTTCCTCATCACCAAACTCTACATTTACGTTGATATGAGTGTCTGCTTTTTTGTGGGAGAGAGATACAACCGCCTCAACGTGTATTCCAAAATACCACAGACCTCCAGACAGCTACATCAATATAACGGTAGCCTTCGGTAATGGCGATGGAATGATTCCATTGGATAACCTTGGCGCTTTTAGCAACAGGCTTCCTCTTACTAATATAGCCTCAAAAGCAGAGGTATACAAGCCAAAACCCAAAACAACTTACAATATGATTAAGGACTATGTCCTAAATAAATATAGCTTCAATGTGCATACCGCATACATTGCTGAAGTCAAACGCAGTTTAGGACTTCCTATGCTCGATGCACCTAATGCAGTCGAAACACTAAAAAGCCCTCGAAAGCACCCCACTCCTATTCAAGTCGTTGCTATTAAAGAAGCGCTTAGTCATTTTGAAGTCATTTAGACCTGAAATCGCCTTTTGCATTTTGCAAAGGGCTATTTCTGTTTGTACAAATAAGATAATTTCAATCTTTTAACGCTAATCACAAAGGAGGAACAAAAGTGAATGCTAATGTAATCGCCATCACTAACCAAAAAGGCGGTGTCGGGAAAACAACCACCTGTGTCAATTTAGGTATAGGGCTAGCACTTGAAGGTAAAAAAGTACTGCTGATAGACACTGATCCCCAAGGCAGTTTATCTATCAGCTTAGGATATCCGCAACCTGATAAACTCCCTATCACCCTCGCTACTGTCATGAGTAATTTACTGACGGACAAGCCCATTGATTGTAAAGATGGCATCTTAACGCATGCTGAAGGTGTGGATTTACTCCCTGCCAATATTGAACTTTCCGGCATGGAAGTATCTCTCGTAAATGCTATGAGCCGTGAAACCGTCTTAAAACAATATATCGACACTTTAAGAAAGCAATATGACTATGTGCTTTTAGACTGTATGCCTTCCCTTGGAATGCTGACAGTTAACGCCCTTGCTGCGGCAGACAGTGTGATTATTCCTGTGCAGGCTCAATATCTGCCTGTTAAGGGATTGGAACAGCTCTTGCAAACTATTCATAAGGTTCGCAAACAGATTAACCCCAAATTGAAGATAGATGGTGTTCTGCTGACAATGGTGGACAACCGCACCAATTTTGCTAAGGACATCGGCTCTTTGCTCCGTGAAACTTACGGAGGCAATATGAAGGTTTTTTCGGTAGAAATCCCCCATTCTGTGCGAGCTGCTGAAACCAGTGCTGAGGGAAAGAGCATATTTGCCCATGACCCAAAGGGGAAAGTTGCTGAAAGTTATAAGGATTTGACGAAGGAGGTGTTGAAAATTGAAAAGCTCCGCCAAAAAAATAAGTCTGACATCGGTAGATGATTTGTTTTCTACTGAAGAAAGCCGTGTCGATGAACAAAGAGAAAAGATTGTTGAGATACCCCTATCAGAACTCCATCCCTTCAAAGATCATCCCTTTAAGGTAATTGATAATGAAGCAATGTTCGATACTGCTGAAAGCATCAAACAGTATGGTGTGCTTGTGCCTGCTATTGCAAGACCTAGAGAAGATGGCGGCTATGAACTTGTATCAGGACACCGACGTAAAAGAGCTTGTGAGCTTGCTTCGCTTGAAACCATGCCCGTTATTATCCGTAACCTTGACGACGATGCTGCCACTATCATTATGGTTGACAGCAATTTGCAGCGAGAAAATATACTGCCTAGTGAACGAGCTTTTGCCTACAAACTAAAACTATCTGCTATGAAAAGACAGGCAGGCAGACCGGCAAAAGAAAATGGTTCCCAATTTGGGAATAATTTATCGGGTAAAAAATCAAGCGAACTGTTAGCAGAGCAAACAGGCGAAAGCAAAAACCAAATATTTCGCTATATTCGCTTAACCGAGCTGGTCCCCGAACTCCTTTCAATGGTGGATGAAAAGAAAATTGCCTTTAACCCGGCAGTGGAACTGTCCTATCTAAAATCAGATGAGCAACTCCTTTTGATTGATGCAATGGATACAGAACAATCTACCCCTTCTCTTTCACAGGCTCAGCGACTCAAAAAATTCAGTGCAGAAGGCAACTGCACACTTGAGGCGATGTGTGCCATTATGAGCGAGGAAAAGAAAGGTGAACCCGATAAAGTTACACTGACTGGCGATAAAATCAAGAAGTACTTTCCTAAGAACTACACCCCGCAACAAATGGAGGCTACGATTATCAAGCTCCTAGAAGGGTGGCACAAAAAACGTACACAAGATCAAGAACGATAGAAAATCCGTTGTAAAAGGAGGTGATACGATTGGCAGTTTTCAGAGTAGAAAAGACAAAGGATTACACCGTGATGGCAAATCATCATTTGCGAAATGTTGCGCTTTCCCTCAAGGCAAAAGGACTGCTCTCCCTCATGCTTTCTCTGCCGGAAAACTGGGATTACACCACTAAGGGACTTTCCTGCATTTGCAAAGATGGTATTGATAGCATCAACGCCACCATCAAAGAGCTTGAAGAACATGGGTATGTTGTCCGAAGAAGAACACGAAACGAAAAAGGGCAACTCACCAGCATAGAATATACAATTCTTGAGCAGCCTCAACTCCTTGATAATAGCGAGCTTTCACCTAAACGGGAAAATCCAATCTTGGATAAGCCAATATTGGATAACCCAACACTGGAAAAACCTATATTGGAAAAACCTAAACTGGGTGAACCTATCTTGGTAAAACCCCACCAATTAAATACTAATACATCAAAGACTAATTCATTAAATCCTGATGTATTAAATATTGATTCATCAAATCCTTATCAATCAAATCCTAATCCAATAAAAAACTTCCCTCAAAAACGGATTGGATATGAGGAGATAGGATGTGATACTGCCCAAGAAGTAAAAGAAATGGTCTTGGAAAACCTTGAATATGAGTGCATCAGTCAGCGCTACAATGACGATCGCCTCGATGAAATTGTTGATCTCATGGTGGAAACATTATGTTCGACCAAGCCTACAATCAACATTGCAGGTGAAGAATATCCTGCACAGCTTGTCAAAGAAAAGCTTCTTCGGATAAATAGCTCGCATATCGAGTATGTGTTTTTCTGCCTTGATAAGAATACCACTTACATCCGCAATATTAGGCGTTACCTTCTTGCCACCCTTTTTAATGCGCCATCCACCATTGACCATTACTATACTGCACTGGTGAAACATGATTTTGGTGGCAGGCCATAGTAACATTTTTAGAAACCACGAAAGGAGGCAACCTCATGCAAGAAGAAGTAGAAAATAAAACAGTGGCATTGGCTATCAATGTTACTAAACTCACCGCTAGAGAGCTAAAGACAGCCATTCTCAAATATTTAGAATCTCAAAAAAATAGGGCCAGAAGTCGTGACAGCCCTAAAATTCCCCATGGCAAACAGAGCGTCAAATCTCTGGCCATACAAAATCAAGGCATGACAAGCATTGAGATAACGGATCAGAACATTAAGAGCTTTGAGCGCGTGGCAAGAAAATACGGTGTAGATTTTGCAGTTCAAAAAGACAAAAGTGTGATACCCCCAAAGTACATTGTGTTTTTCAAAGGGAGAGACGCCGATGCCATCACTGCTGCTTTCACTGAATTTACTGCCACAGCTGTTAAAAAGGCAGCCCGTCCGTCTGTGCTATCACAACTCAAGAAGTTCACCGAGCTTGTTAAAAACACCGTTTCAGACAGGATCAAGAACAAAGAGAAGGAGCAAAGTCGATGAACGAAAAGACAAAAAGGCTGCTCCTTTTGAATATCCCATACCTTGTTTTAGCTTTGCTTTTTACAAAAGCATCTCAGGCATGGCGGTTTGCAGTAGGGTATGACTTTGCCAGTAAGTTTTTAAACCTGACAAGCGGTTTTGCTCTAGCCTTTGAAAATCCCTTACCAAGTCTTCACTCCCAAGACCTGCTCATAGGCTTTCTATTCGGTGCTGTGCTTCGCCTTGTGGTTTATGTCAAAGGCAAAAACGCTAAAAAGTATCGAAAAGGAATCGAGTACGGCTCGGCAAGATGGGGAAACACGGAGGATATCCGCCCTTTTGCAGACCCCTTATTTCACAAAAATGTAATCCTGACAAAAACAGAAAGTCTCACCATGTCGAGTCGCCCTAAAAACCCAAAACATGCAAGAAATAAAAATGTGCTGATTGTAGGCGGCTCTGGCTCAGGTAAAACACGGTTTTGGCTGAAGCCCAACTTAATGCAGTGCCATAGTTCTTATGTGGTCACTGATCCAAAGGGCAGCATTGTAGTGGAATGTGGAAAAATGTTGCTTCGAAACGGCTATAAAATCAAAATCTTAAACACCATCAATTTCAAGAAGTCCATGCGCTATAACCCCTTCGCCTACATAAAAAGCGAAAAGGATATCTTGAAACTCGTCACAACTCTGATAGCCAACACAAAAGGTGAAGGTAAAGCGGGTGACGATTTTTGGGTCAAAGCTGAAACCCTGCTCTATACAGCACTCATTGGCTACATTTACTTTGAGGCTCCAGAAAATGAACAGAATTTTTCCACTCTCATCGAATTTATCAACGCCTCGGAGGTGCGTGAAGATGATGAGGATTTTCAAAATCCAGTTGACCTCATGTTTGAAACATTAGAAAAAAAAGACCCTCAGCATTTTGCTGTAAGGCAATACAAGAAGTACAAACTAGCCGCTGGCAAAACAGCAAAAAGCATACTCATCAGCTGTGGCGCAAGGCTTGCTCCATTTGATATCAAAGAGCTTCGTGAGCTGACTGCTTACGATGAACTGGAGCTTGATACCTTGGGAGACAAAAAGACCGCCCTCTTTATCATCATCAGTGATACTGACGATACCTTTAACTTCCTGGTATCTATGGCATATACGCAGCTTTTTAATCTCTTATGTGATAAGGCTGATGATGTATATGGTGGCAGGCTGCCCATTCATGTCCGATGCCTGATTGACGAGGCAGCAAATATCGGACAGATCCCCAAACTTGAAAAACTCATGGCTACAATCCGTAGCCGTGAAATCTCTGCTTGTCTTGTATTGCAGGCACAAAGCCAGTTAAAGGCTCTCTACAAGGACAATGCCGATACCATCATCGGCAACTGCGACAGCATGATTTTTCTTGGGGGCAAGGAAAAAACTACCCTCAAGGATTTATCTGAAACCCTTGGCAAGGAAACCATTGATATGTTCAATACTTCCGACACCAGAGGTGCACAAAGAAGCTATGGGCTTAATTATCAAAAGCTGGGAAAGGAGCTAATGAGCATGGATGAGCTTGCTGTAATGGATGGCGGCAAGTGCATTTTACAGCTACGAGGTGTTCGCCCGTTTCTCTCGGAAAAGTACGATATAACCAAGCATCCCCAGTATAAGTACCTATCCGATTTTGATAAGAGAAACACTTTCAATATTGAAAAATATCTATCTACAAAGCTAAAACCAAAGCCTGATGAGGTCTATGATGTGTATGAAATTGACCTCACAGACGAAACCGAAACCGCCTAATGAGCGGTTATTTTTATTTAAAAACTATGATAAGAAATTAGGAGGATACGAATTATGGCGTTTTTTAATGAAGCAGTAGAAGTTTTGCAGACACTGGTTATTGCACTTGGTGCAGGTCTTGGAATTTGGGGAGTTATCAACTTGCTCGAAGGTTACGGAAACGATAACCCCGGTGCTAAATCACAAGGGATGAAACAGCTCATGGCAGGTGGTGGCGTAGCACTTATCGGCATGACGCTTGTTCCCCTACTCTCTGGCTTGTTCAGTTAATTGGTAATACCATATGCAAAGCATCATCGACAGCATTACCGAATGGTTAAAGGAGCTGCTTATTAGCGGTATTACATCGAATTTGTCGGGGATGTTCGATACCGTCAACAGCAAAGTTGGCGAGATTGCAGGCGAAGTGGGCAAGACACCATCGGCGTGGAACGGTGGTGTCTTTTCCATGATCCAAAGCCTATCCGATAACGTGATTATCCCCATTGCCGGTATAATTCTGACCTTTGTGATGTGCTACGAGCTGATACAAATGGTCATTGAAAAGAATAACCTTCATGATATTGAAACTTTTATGTTTTTCAAATGGATTTTTAAAACCTTTGTGGCTGTGCTGATTATTACAAATACCTTCAACATCATCATGGGAATTTTTGATATGTCTCAGCATGTTGTATCAAATGCCGCAGGTGTAATCATTTCTGAAACTAACATCGACATCACCACTGTTATCGCCAGTATGGAGGAAAGGCTCAAGGAAATGGATCTTGGCCCTCTGTTGGGACTGTGGTTGCAAAGCACACTAATAGGCATTACGATGCACGCTCTATCTATTTGCATCTTCGTCATCATCTATGGACGAATGATCGAAATCTATTTAATGACCTCCATGGGCGCAATCCCTTTTGCCACAATGGTTAATCGAGAATGGGGCGGCATGGGTCAAAACTATTTAAGAGCCATGTTCGCTCTTGGATTTCAGGCTTTTCTAATCATGGTTTGCGTAGGCATATATGCCGTGCTCGTCCAGTCCATTGCCATCGATGAAGATATTATCAAGGCTGTATGGACCTGTGTTGGCTATACTGTACTGCTCTGCTTTTCCCTATTTAAAACAAGCTCAATGGCGAAAAGCCTGTTTAATGCTCATTAAGAGCAGAAAGGAGTTTTCATGGCTTATGTATCTGTACCCAAAGATTTAAGTACCGTAAAAACAAAAGTCGTATTCAATTTGACCAAGCGACAGCTCATCTGTTTTTCTGCGGCACTTGCAGTAGGATTGCCAGTGTTCTTCCTCACAAAGGATAGCACTGGTACAAGTAGCTCAACGCTTATGATGATTTTCACTATGCTCCCTCTTTTCATGTTAGCCATATACGAGAAGCATGGGCAGCCACTGGAAGTCATCCTAAAACACTATATTGAGGTGCGTTTCTTGAAACCAAAACAGCGCCCTTACAAAACTAACAATTTCTATGCCCTACTCATACGGCAGGATCAATTGGACAAGGAGGTAAAGCACATTGTCGAAGGCAGAAAATCAATCTCGTCCAAAGCTAACAAAGGCAGAACGACAGAAAATTAACGCAGCCATTATAATGGCAAAAAACAAGAATAATAAAAAAGAGAAAAGCGCACAAGATACAATCCCCTTTCAAAAAATGTACCCTGATGGCATCTGTCGTGTTACGGATAATCTCTACACCAAGACCATTCGCTTTCACGATATCAACTATCAACTTGCTCAAAACGAGGATAAAACCGCTATTTTTGAGAGCTGGTGCGATTTTCTCAATTACTTTGATAGTTCCATTTACTTTCAGCTTTCATTCCTCAATATGACCGCAAACGCAAATGACTATGAAAGCAGTATCTCGATCAATCCACAGCAGGATGACTTTGACAGCATCCGAAGCGAGTACACAGAAATGCTTTTTAATCAGCTATCTAAGGGGAATAACGGTTTGATGAAAACCAAGTATCTTACCTTTGGCATAGAAGCTGAAAACATTAAAATTGCAAAACCAAGGCTTGAGCGAATAGAAAATGATCTATGGAACGGCTTTAAGCGACTTGGTGCAAAGGTAGACTCCCTTGACGGCAAGGAAAGACTCAAGCTCTTTCACAACATCCTGCGAATGGATGGCAACGAGCCATTTCACTTTGACTGGAAGTGGCTTGTCCCATCTGGACTATCGGTAAAGGATTTCATTGCACCCTCATCTTTCGAGTTTCGGGAAGGCAGAGTATTTAAGACCGGTGGCAAATTTGGTGCTGTATCCTTTCTACAGATCCTTGCACCTGAACTGAATGACCGCATTTTAGCAGACTTTCTCGACATTGAAAGCAATCTCCTTGTGACCATGCACATTCAATCAGTCGATCAGACCAAAGCAATTAAAACAATCAAACGTAAGATCACCGATTTGGATAAGATGAAGATTGAAGAACAGAAAAAAGCTGTCCGCAGTGGATACGACATGGATATTATCCCCTCTGATCTTGCCACTTACGGAGGTGAGGCAAAAAAACTCCTAGCGGATTTACAAAGCCGAAATGAACGAATGTTTCTTGTGACCTTTCTTATACTTAATACCGCAGATACAAAACAGCACCTTGAAAATACAGTGTTTCAGGCATCCGGTATCGCACAGAAACACAACTGCACACTGGTCAGACTTGATTATCAGCAAGAGCAGGGCCTTATGTCCTCTCTCCCACTTGGTTATAATCAAACGGTGATTCAGCGGAGCTTAACCACCTCAGCAACTGCGATATTCGTTCCCTTTACAACACAGGAGCTTTTCCAATCCAGCGGTGAGGCGCTTTATTATGGCCTGAATGCCCTTTCCAATAACCTCATCATGGTGGATCGCAAAAAGCTCAAAAATCCGAACGGTTTGATTTTAGGAACTCCTGGCAGCGGAAAAAGCTTTTCTGCAAAACGTGAGATTACCAACATATTTCTCATTACTACAGATGACATTATCATTTGCGATCCGGAAGCAGAGTATTATCCCCTCGTTAATCGTCTCAATGGCCAAGTTGTAAAAATTTCGCCCACAAGCACCGACTTTGTCAATCCGATGGATATCAACTTGAATTACAGCGAGGACGATAGTCCGCTTTCCTTGAAATCCGACTTCATACTCTCCCTGTGCGAGTTGATTGTGGGTGGAAAAGAAGGCCTTATGCCTGTAGAGAAAAGTATCATCGACCGCTGTGTCCGTCTTATCTACGCTGATTATCTGTCTAACCCTGTTCCTGAGAAAATGCCAATTCTTGAAGACTTGTACAATGCCCTTAAGGAACAGGACGAAAAAGAAGCACAGCATATCATGGCTGCTCTTGAAATCTATGTTACAGGCTCCCTCAATGTATTCAACCACCGCACCAATGTGGATATTAATAATCGACTTGTCTGCTTTGATATTAAGGAGCTTGGTAAACAGCTAAAAAAGCTGGGGATGCTCGTGGTGCAGGATCAAGTTTGGAATAGAGTAACGGTCAATCGTTCAGAAAAACGATCCACCCGTTACTATATGGATGAGTTTCACCTTCTTTTAAAAGAAGAACAGACTGCCGCCTATTCAGTGGAAATCTGGAAACGCTTTAGAAAATGGGGCGGCATTCCCACTGGGATTACTCAAAATGTCAAAGACCTTCTTTCCTCTCGTGAAGTTGAGAACATCTTTGAAAACTCTGATTTTGTGTATATGCTCAATCAGGCATCAGGCGACCGTCAAATCTTAGCAAAGCAGCTCAATATCTCTCCTCACCAGCTTTCTTATGTGACCCATTCCGGTGAGGGCGAAGGGCTTCTCTTCTATGGAAATGTGATTCTACCCTTTGCCGATAAGTTCCCGAAGGATACTGAGCTTTATCGCATAATGACGACAAAGCCGAATGAAACAGAAAAAACTTAGGTGATGGACAACAGGGGGACAATCTATCCCCCTGTCGCTATTCAAAAGACTCACTTTTCATTTCACAATATGGGAAAAAATGATACAATGAACGAAAGGTGGTGAGAAAAATGGCAACACTTATAGCAGCAGAATATAAGCAATTTGAAGATATAAAGCACGCTGATGATAACGGCGTTGAGTTTTGGTATGCCCGTGAACTTGCCAGTGTCCTTGATTACACCCAATGGCGAAATTTCACAAAGGTCATCGATAAAGCGATGTTGTCCTGTCAAAACAGCGGTTTTGAATGTGCAGACCATTTTGTCGAGGTCAGCAAAATCGTGGAGGCAGGCGCAACATCAAAACCGATAAATGATTTTGAGCTTTCACGCTATGCCTGTTATTTGATTGTTCAGAATGGCGATCCACGCAAAGAGCCTATCGCCCTTGGTCAAACCTACTTTGCTATCCAGACCCGCCGACAAGAAATAGCCGATAGATTCAATGAGCTTGATGAGGATAATAAGCGCCTTGTTATCCGTGGCGAGGTCACAAGTTGGAATGCAATGTTAGTAGAAGCAGCACACAAAGCTGGTATCACTGACCAATTAGAATACGCTCAGTTTCAAAATGCAGGCTACATGGGATTATATGGCGGACTAACCGCCGCAGATATTCACAGACGTAAAAATCTCAAAAAAAGCGATAAAATTCTTGACCATATGGGCAGTGAAGAACTTGGTGCAAATCTGTTCCGCATTACACAGACCGAGGCAAAGCTCCGACGTGAACAACCTCAAGGTCTGGAACCAGCAAGCGGCATCCATTACCAAGTCGGACAAACTGTCCGTGAAGCAATCATAAAAAACAATGGTACAATGCCAGAGGATCTACCAACTCCCGAAAAGAGCATTGCTGAAATTGGCAAGGAACAGCTTAAAAAACTGAAAGAGAAAAAAGAACCGCCTATGCTTGATGAATAGAGCACTCTTACGATTTTGCTGACCTCAGCAAAATCGCAATATAGAAAAAATTGATTGTTAGAAAGCCGCTTGTAGAGATACAGGCGGCTTTTTACGTGGAAGGAGGATTATGATTTGAGCAAAAGGCAAAAAAAGCCTTTCAGGCCTGCTGGAAAAGTATCTCGCCTTGCCTTTTCAGAAGAAGAACGTGCTGATCCAGCCCTCGAAATGCCCCTAAAAAAAGCAGAGAAAGCTGCTGATAAACTAGAAAAAGCCCATGCAAAAGTACCAAAAAAGAAAACCCTTGTTACAGAACGCACCCAAGATACCAGCACAGCCAAACGCAGGGTGCGTTTATATTTTGAAGAAATTGATAAGCCAAAGCCTCCATCTAAGCTTGCCCATGTCATCAAGTCAATTCCTCAAAAAGAGCTCAATGCTCAAATCCATAAAGAAATCCGAAAAAGCGAGCAGGACAATGTAGGCGTAGAAGCAGCACATAAAACAGAGGAAGGTGCAGAATTTGTGGCAAGTAGTATGCAAAAAGCCTATCGCAGCCACAAGCTTAAGCCTTACCTACAGCTTGCAAAAGCAGAAAAAAGCGCAGTGAAAGCCGAGATTAACTACCTTTATCATAAGAATTTGAAAGATAATCCTCAGCTCTCCTCAAACCCGCTTTCAAGGTGGCAACAAAAACAAAGGATTAAAAAGGAATATCTCGCTACAAGGTACGGCAAAGGAGCAAAAACCACACAGCAAACAGCTACTCATACTAAAAAAGCGGCTAAGACTGTAGCAGAAACTGCTGATAAACTTATTCATTATGTTGTCAGTCACCGGAAAATGGTATTGATGCTGATTGCTATTGCTACTGTGATCATTGTTATAATGAGTACGGTTTCATCCTGTCAACTTATGCTTCAAGGCGGTTTAAACAGCATCATCGGTACTTCCTACACATCTGAGGATGCGGATATTGTCGCAACCGACAACAACTACACAGCCTTAGAGAATGCTCTTCAACAACGGATCGACAACATTGAAAACGAGTATCCTGATTATGATGAGTATCGCTATGATCTTGATACCATTGGGCATAATCCCCATGAGCTTGCAGCCTACTTAACCGCACTGCTCCAAACCTACACGCCCAACGAGGCACAAAGCGAATTACAGCGTGTCTTCGATTCCCAGTATAAGCTGATCTTAACACCTGTGGTTGAAGTCCGTTACCGTACAGAAACTAGGACGGACACTTGGACGGATGCGGAAGGTAATAGGCACAGAGACACTTATACTGTTGAAGTTCCTTATGATTACTACATCTTAAATGTAAAACTTGATAATTTCACTGTCACGCCTATTGCAAACAGAAAACTTAATAGCGAACAACTTGAAATGTATAGCATCTACCTCGAAACTCGAGGCAACAAGCCATTTATTTTTGGTGGTGGCACCAACAACTCTGCTCCTTCTACTGATATAAGCGGTGTAAGGTTTCAAAACGGCACACGGTTGGGCAATCAAAACACTGTGAATATCGCAAAGGATCAGGTCGGAAATGTAGGTGGCCAGCCCTATTGGTCATGGTATGGCTTTAACAACCGTGTAGAATGGTGCGCCTGCTTTGTATCATGGTGTTTAAATCAAGCCGGCTACAGTGAACCAAAGTTTGCCTCCTGCAACTCTCAAGGTGTCCCTTGGTTTCGTGACCATGGGCAGTGGGCAAATGGTAATTACAAGGACCTAGCTCCCGGCGATGTCATTTTCTTTGATTGGGAAGGTGATGGCAGCGCAGACCATGTTGGTATTGTCATCGGCACAGATGGCGAGCGCGTTTACACTGTAGAAGGCAACAGCGGTGATTCCTGCCGCATCAGGGATTATGATTTAAACAGCAATGTCATCATGGGCTATGGATTAATGAATTGAAAGGAGACCACCTATGAACAAGCTTACCAAACTCCAAATGGAGATCGACAAGATTAAGCAAAAAATATCAGAACAGCAGACGAGGCTTCGTGAACTGGAACAGCAGAAAACAGAAATCGAGAATACTGAGATTGTAGAACTTGTCCGCAGTATGAAGATGAATACCAGCGAGCTTTCCACTTTCCTAAAGGCGTATCGAGAGAAAACCGATGCGCCTATTTTAATGCCCGCAACACAGGAGGATATGGACCATGAAAAAAATTAGAGCAATGCTTTTTACCGTGCTTCTTACAGTAATGATGAGCACTATTATATTTCCAGTCGCTGCTTTTGCAGGTGGTGGCGAGAATATCGATACAACACCCAAGGTACCTGAAGAGTCTATTCCTATCACTTCACCTTTAACACCTGAAGGAAACCTGACTCTCGTGGACGATATCAAGGTGGAAGAATCCACTGAAAAGCAGTTTGTGACACTCCAATCCAAAAACGGCAACTACTTTTACTTAGTCATTGACCGTTCAGGAGATAAAGAAAACGTCTATTTTCTAAACCTTGTAGACGAAGCTGACTTAATGGCACTTATCGAAGACAATAGCAAAAAGACCGAGCCACCCAAGGTGTGTACTTGTAGCGAAAAATGCGAAATCGGGAATGTTAACAGCACTTGCCCCGTTTGCACGAACGATCTAAACCAATGTGTCGGCAAATCATCAGCGCCTGTCGATAAAGCACCTGAGAAAAAGAGCAACACTGGCAGCCTACTTGTTATTCTGCTCCTTGTAGGCGGCTTGGGTGGCGCATTTTACTTTTTAAAAATGCTTAAAAACAAACAAAAGACCAAAGGTGATATTGACCCTCTTGATTATGATTACGATGAAGATGAGGATGAAGACGATAACAATGCCATCGAGGAAGAATACGAAAATGATGATGACGCAGAAAGCGAGGATGATGTTAAGTGAGTCCATTTACTGAAAGCATCAATAAAAAATCTACAAATAGAAAGCCTCAACCTGGGCAGGAAAACAAATCCCCTGCCCCTTCCACTGAAAAGTGTCCTAAAAAGGAGGACAGATCTCAGCATTATCGTGGAATCATATTCCTCCAAAAAGAAAGGAAAAAAAGCGAATGAATTTAGTCATAGCAGAAAAACCATCTGTAGCACAAAGCATTGCTGCTGTTCTCGGTGCAAACAAAAGGCATGATGGATATATGGAGGGTAGCAACTATATTGTATCGTGGTGTATTGGACATTTGGTTGAGCTTGCCACTGCCGATACCTATGATGAACGCTATGCGAAGTGGGATTATGCCGATTTGCCTATACTCCCTGAAAACTGGCAATATAGCATTTCTAATGGCAAAGAAAAGCAGGTAAGAATACTAAAAGAGCTGGCAAATCGAAAGGATGTGACTGTTATCACATCCGCCACCGATGCGGGGCGTGAAGGTGAGCTGATTTTCCGGTTGGTCTATGAAAAAATAGGCTGCAAAAAACCTGTAAAACGCTTGTGGATTTCCTCTATGGAGGAAAGCGCCATTGAGGATGGCTTTAAGAACCTCCGTGACAGCGGATATTATGATGACCTCTATCACTCTGCACTTTGTAGAGCAAAAGCCGATTGGATTGTAGGCATCAATGCAACGAGATTGTTTTCCGTTTGTATTTGTCAACTTAAAATTAGGCCATATAGTCATTTAATTTTCGGCCACTAAGAAAAAAAAATTTAGTCGTTTCATAAGCATATTTAGTTTTCAAAGAGCATTGTTTCACGATGAATGCTAACGCGCTATCGCTTGTTACATCCTGTATAAATGTTTATCAAAAACATGATAAACCTTTATACAGGGTTATTGTTTTTTTCTTCATGCCAGTTGCTGTTGTTGTAACCACTCCTTCGTTTCTTTCATGCGGTACGAGTTTCCATTCATGTTGACGATGTATGACTGATGCGTCAACCGGTCAATCATGGCCGCCGTCATCACGGGATCCTGAAAAATTTCACCCCATCGTTCGAAGGATAAGTTGGTTGTGATGATTGTCGATTTGCGACCAGCCCTCAGCGACAAATGGGTAAACAATAATTCAGATCCTTCCTTATCAAAAGATATATAACCCATTTCATCGGCAATAACCAAATCATATTTTTCAAAGCGGTTCTGGAAGGCTCGAAGAGTTTGCTCTGCTCGGCATTCTTTAATCCGGTTAATGAGGAGGGGAACAGTTGTAAACCATACTTTATATCCCTCCAGGCAGGCCTTTAAGCCTAGCCCAATACTCACATGCGTCTTGCCTGTTCCCGGGTTCCCCGCCAGAATAATGTTGCGCCCCTCCTGAATAAACTCTAATGTTTTCAGCTGCTTTAACTTCTTTTGGGCATCATCTGGCAAATCCGCGATGACCAAATCTTCAAGGTACTTTTTATGTGTAAATTCAGCCAGACGAATGCGATTATGCCGCGAGGCTTCCCGACGAGCATCACATTCCTTCTCCAGTAACTGCGCCAGAAATGCTTCATAACTGGCATCCTGCTGCGTTGACTCCCGAACTTGCTCATCCAAATGCTTACGAATCATAGGGAGTCTCAGTTCTTTGCTATATTCCAATATCGCTTCCTTAAACGCCTTGCGCGGCGCGTTACTCATGCAACGTCCTCCTTTGCTTTTGGTGTATGGGTATCAAACATGTCATCGTACATGCGAAGCTGCTGTGCTGACCGCTCTACAATCTCTTTTCCCGTTTTCGAGAGATTTGGTTGAACAACAGGCATCGCGTCACGATTCCTAGCACAAAGCACTTTAATTTTATCCGTAGTCACTTGAGCCGGATGAATTTTCTCCAGCTCCCGAATAGCTTGCTCGACTTCCGCAAATGGGACATCGTCTCGAATATATTGCAATAGCTGTATAAATTCCTTGTCTTGTTTGGTATAATATGTTTCGTATATTTCTTTTATCCTTTTAGGAGCCTGCTGCCATGCCGCACTACCGGCAAATGCACCAGGTTTTTTCCTTAGCGTATCCAAATAATGATTCAGATCAAGCCGCCACTCGTGGTTGCCGGTTAATCGCACATGCTCCGCTACCAAGGATTCCTGATGGAAGCATCGCACCCGGGTCGCATATGCTTTAATCATGATCGATTCACCTACCAAATGATCCGGTACTGAGTAACGATTCTGATCAACGATGATGGTGGAATATTTGTTCACCCGTCCATAAATCACGCGAGCTGCATCAAATGGTGGAAGGGTGGGCAGCAATGCGGGGCGCTCTTCTTCCAATCGTTCCTCCGCCGTCTGGCCGTTGTACTCATCATGGGACTTACGATTACGCTTAGTGCACACATCCTGCAAATATTGATTTGCCTCCTCCAGGGATTCAAATTCGTCCCGAAAAGCGAAGGCTTTTCGGCGAACGACCTCGACGCTTCGCTCCACATGACCTTTTTCGTTGCCCTTGCGAATATTGCAAAACCGATACTGAAAACCATAGTAGAGCGACAATTGAAGCAATCCTTGCGTCGGCTCCTTCTCCGTTCCAATAAACCTTTTCACCGCGACTTTCATGTTATCGTACACCATGGTACGATACACTTGGCCGATATGCTGGAAAAACAGGGCGTGTGCTTCCTGAAAACACTCTGTTGTTTGTTTGGTGAACAGATAAGCAAAGCGATAGTTCCCGTAAGCCGTTGTGAATACGGCCATCTGAAAAACTTGAAATTTTCCATTAATTTTTAGTTTAACCTCACCCCAATCAAATTCGCAAATGTCTCCAAGTTCATACAGAGCCTTAATAAACGCTTCCTTTGGTTTCCGTTCCAAGCTTCTAATGGTTCGAAGAACGGTACTGTAACTTAGTTGAGTACCCTCGGCTTCCAGTGCTTCAAAGATATCAATGGCTTTTTTTTGCTGCTTGTGCCGCCCCTGATTTCGCTTAGTTTCATTCTCGTCAAGATAGAACTGGATCCTGTTCACAACCTCGTCAGTCATTTTTCTTTTGGGTCGAATGCCCACAGTATACTTGGGGGCAGAAGTGAGGGTGTCGACTAGTGCCTGGATATCTGCCGACCCGCTCGACAATAATTGCTGTCTCCCTTCCTCATATTGTCCAATGTACTTTCCTACGGTGTCCCGATTGATCCCTGTTATTTTCGCAATTTCCCGGCGCGATTTCCCTTCATGAATATGCATCATTAAAATTTGTTGCTTGATGTTCATTGTGATCATCTCTCCCAGCCCCTACCTGTTGAATTTCCTCTCAAGTAGGTTAATCTATTGTGGCCGGTTTTTCAATGACTACGGTGGCCTACTATTAGATTACCATAGACATCCGTTCTCTATGGCCAAACCTTGAACGTGGGCAGAGTCATGTCTCCCACACTTGCCATGATTGTGGAGCGTGAGGCAGCAATCTCAGCATTTAAGCCTGAACCATTCTATGCCGTTCAGCTTGACTGCGGTACTTTTTCACTATCAAGCGAAAAGATTACGAATCAGCAGGCAGCAGAAACCTTACTCAAAGACTGTGATGGTCAAACTATTGCCATTTCTAGTGTGGAAAGCAAAGAAAAATGTGAAAAGCCACCCAAACTCTATGACCTCACCACTTTGCAACGAGAAGCAAACAGAAAGCTTGGCTTTACCGCTGAACAAACACTTTCTTACGCCCAAAGCCTATATGAGAAAAAGCTTATAACCTATCCTCGTACCGACAGCCGTTATTTAACTTTAGATATGTCCGAAAGTATCCCTGCCGTGGCAAAAGCTGCAGCAGGGATTTTTATGCCCCAAAGCTTTGAGTTTTCTATATGTATTGAGCAAGTGACGGATAACAGCAAGGTATCAGACCACCATGCTATTATTCCAACCATTTGCATACAAGACTGTGATTTTGCCTCGCTGCCCTTTGGTGAGCGTGAACTCTTACTGCTCATTTCCCTGCGTTTAGCGTGCGCCGTGAACGAGAGATGCAAATATGAAGAAACCACTGTCACAGCAATTGTCAGCGGTGTTGAGTTTACCGCAAAGGGCAAAACAATCCTTTCAGAAGGTTTTCATGACATTGAAAAGCACTATCATGCCATGCAAAACGATAAGCAATCATTAGAAAAGGAAAAAGTGCTTCCAACCATTACGGCGGATGAATCCTTTGTAGTAAGAGCAACTATTAAAGATGGTAAGACCAGTCCACCTAAGCACTTTACTGACGATACCATTCTTGCAGCAATGGAAAATGCAAATAATGCACTGGAGGATAGCGAGCGAAAGGGTATCGGCACACCTGCTACCCGTGCAGGCATTTTGGAAAAGCTGATAAAAACCGAGCTTTTAGAGCGAAAAGGTGATAAAAAAGCGAAACACTTCCTACCTACCCAAAAGGGCGTTTCTCTGATTACCGTATTGCCAGAAGCAATCCAGTCTCCGCAGCTTACTGCCGAATGGGAGGAAAAATTAAAACGAATCGAACACGGTCTTCTGTCTCCCAACAGCTTTTTGGAGGATATTTCTCAAATGACTAAAATCCTCATCAAGACCTATACGCCAATAAAGGGATCTGATGTCCTGTTCCCCTCCACTCAGGAAGCAATCGGAAAATGTCCTCGCTGCAGAAATGACGTGACAGAGAATAAGAAAGGCTTTTGCTGCCTAAACAAGACCTGTGGCTTTGCTCTTTGGAAAGACAACAAGTTTTTTACCGCAAAAAAAAAGAAACTCACCAAAGCTATTGCCATTGAGCTTTTGAAAAACGGCAAAGCGAAACTCACAGGCTGTTATTCCGAAAAGACCGGCAAGACCTACGATGCAGTTGTTTTGCTCGATGATTCAGGCGGCAAGTATGTGAACTTCATTCTGGAGTTTGCATCTGACAAGGCATAAGAACGGTACCTCCCCCCTCCCTCAAATTAAAAAACGAAAGGAGTAACGCCTTATGGCAGACAACACTACAACAAAAGAACGCTTAAAAGAGATTACCGATAGCATTGAAACCGGCATAAAGGAGTTATTTGAAAGTGACAAATATATGCAATATCTTAGAACCATGTCCAGGTTTCATAGCTATTCCCTCAACAATACCCTTCTCATCTCTATGCAAAAGCCAGATGCAACCCTTGTGGCAGGCTTTAATAAGTGGCGTGACCAGTTTTCCCGCCATGTAAAAAAAGGTGAACGTGGCATTAAGATTATTGCGCCTACTCCATTTAAGATGAAAAAAGAACAAGACAAGATTGATCCCGAGACCCATGCGCCTATGCTTGATGAACACGGGAAAGTACAGACAGAAGAAGTTGAAGTCAAGATACCTATGTTTAAAGTGGTTACTGTATTTGATCTCTCCCAAACCGAAGGTGAACCCTTGCCTGCCCTTGCAGCTGATCTGACAGGTGATGTCAACCAGTATAAAATTTTTATGGAGGCTTTGAAACGCTCATCTCCTGTTCCCATCGCGTTTGAACCTATGGGAGCCGGACAAGATGGATATTTCAGCAGCCGTGAACAGCGAATTGCTCTACGCGATGGCATGAGTGAAGTACAGACCGTAGCAGCCGCTATACATGAAATCGCTCATTCAAAGCTCCATAATTATGAGATTGAAAAGCTATCGGCAAAAGTTGATGAAAGTGCACCAATCCCAGTGCCTAAGGATCGCCGCACCGAAGAAGTTGAGGCCGAGAGTGTTGCCTATGCAGTATGCACATATTACGGTATCAAAACTGATGAAAACAGTTTTGGCTACATCGCTTCGTGGAGTAAAGGAAAAGAGCTTCCGGAACTACGTTCATCTCTTGAGCTTATCAACAAAACTGCATCTGCTCTCATTGGAGATATCGACAGGCATTTTGGCGAGATTGCAAAAGAGCAAGGCTTGGAACAAGCTCCCGAACACTTAGCCTATCAGGTAAATGAGTTGTTTTTCGCCATTCAAACAACCGAAGATGGCTATGATTATTCCATTTACGATAAATCCTATAACCTACTTGATGGCGGTGTTTATGATGATCCCACCATTTCAATCCATGAAGCCATCGACTCGATTGTCGAAGATGATTCCATAAGTGGCATTTCTGCTCTATCCGACCGTCAAAACGCAACGATCATCGACTATGAAGAGCTGACTACAAACGCTGATCAGGTGTGGCAGGAAAGCATGAGAACGACAGAAAAACCACGCTTATCAAAAGACAGTGATCATATTGAAGTTCCCGGACATATCGGCACTTGGTATGTTATTGATACTACCAATATCGATGGGAAGGATTACTTTCTATTGGAGCATGAAGAATATGGAGACGAATCATCTAATGTCATCATAAACGCACTGTCCGAGCTAATTATAGACGGTGTTTGGAATGGCTTTAGCGACTTGGAAGATCATTTTGATAGTATTGATATATTACCTTCTGCAACAAAACATCCTTTACCGGAGCCACCTTCAGAGGAACACAGCTATCCTCTGCCTGACCCCGTTGTGAGCATTGCAGACCGCAACTCATACGGTTACCTAAACGATGAAATGCTTCCCCTCTCACAAGAACGTGCTGCTGAGTTATTCGATCAAGACTTGACCGTGTATATGCTTTTTGAAGATGATACCGAAGCAATGGCTTTTGACCGTGAGGATATCGATAACCACAGTGGACTATTTGGCATTGAAAAGAACGATTGGACCGCACTTCAAGATTATGAGGAACTGAAGGGCGATGGTAGACGCTCCCCTGAAATACTAGAACAGCTCTTTATAGAAAGTCCAAAGGATGCCTTTGCCATTTATCAGCTTAAGAGAGGCGAAGAATATCGTGATTATCACTTTGAAGGACTAAAATACTTACAAAATGCTGGACTTGAAGTAGCACATGAAAACTATGATTTTATCTATACGGCATCCCTCTCTAATTACAATGGCGATATAAATAACACCTTGAACAAGCTATACGAGCAGTTTAATATAAACCACCCTACCGGATTCACTGGACATTCCCTGTCTGTCAGCGACATCATTGTCTTAAAGATAGATAATGTTGTATCCTCTCATTATGTAGATAGCTTTGGCTTTCAGGATTTGCCACAATTTTTAGAGTCTGCACCCCTTGTGCCAGATGATTTCCTATCGGGGGAAAAGATTGATACACCACGGGGAAGTTTTTCTTTGACCTCCATGACAAAGGAACAGATGGCGGAAGCTGGTTATGGCTTTCACCATTCTTCAGATGATGGCAAGTATCAGATTATGGGAAACGGCACCCGTGCATTTGCCATTAGACACGAGGACAACCCCCTTCGTACTGCTGAAATATCAACAGAGCAAAACTTCAACAAAATTGATGGCATAATAAACAACCAATCGACTGTATCTGAGCTTGAAGCAACCGTAAAATCAGGAGGTACAATCTCCCTATTAGACCTTGCAAACGCTGTACAGGCAGAAAAGCAGGACAAGCGTGCTTCTGTAGTTGAACAGTTAAATTCCAAGCAGTTTCAAGAGAAAGAAAAATCAAAAAAGGCACCCACTGTGAGTGCGGAAATGGAGAGATGATTATGAGTAAATTTACAGTTGAAGAAACTAATTTGATGTGTATTTACAATATCGGTTCAAGGACAGATTTACTATCTGAGCTTTCTGCGATGCAGAAACACCTTCAAGCTGACGAAACCGAGCTTCTTGATCTAACCAAGACGGTTATGGATAAATTATCAGCTATGAACGATGCTGAATTTGAGAACATAGTTGATGAGCTTGTGGCTGATTTTACGGAATAGTGAATTCTTTCTTTACATGCAGGTCCCTCCATGTTATTATATTCATGTAGGGACTTGCAAGAATGTAGTGGAAGGAGAAAGCAGATGCCAACTATTAAATTTGCACTGAATGATGAACATTTGAAGCGACTGGAACAAATGGCTAAAGATGATGGGGTTAGTATTCAAGATTGTATAAGAAATCGCCTATTTAACGTGTCAACAATATTTACACCAGTAGAGGCAGTCAATAGAGCATTAAAAAAATATTCAAGTGGAGACACTTTTACATTACCAGAGCTATATGAAGATGATTGGACCATTGCCAGAGGTGTAGCAGGAGTTTTTGGTAAGCAATTTTTTAACTTTGTTGAAACTGAATGCTCGGAAAAAATTAAATTTAATAAAATGGTTGATAGTGGTCGTAGAGCACAGTATAAAATAATATGATTTTAGGAGATTTTCATGAATAAACAACAATTAAACAAAAATATTAGAACAGATATAACTTTTTATGTCCAACAAAATAAAGGTATCTACAATACTCGAGATTTGATTTCAGTTCTTGCAACGAAACATCAGACTACCAAGCAAAGAGTTAGTGGAAATATCTCTTTCGTCGTCACAAAACTTCAACAACATCATATTACAACAATAACCCCTAAAAAAGAAAGCTATATCCACTAAATTGAGCAAAGGCACTTCCATATTGGAGGTGCTTTAAATTTTGTAAAAAGGAGGTTTAACACATGCCAACAAAAGCGCAATCCTTTGCACAACTTGCAGAGTTTACCGCCGAGCACCTGACAAGCAGCCTTGCCAACTGGACTGGATTTCTTACCACCGTAGGGCGACTATATAAATATCCATACCATGAGCAGTTAATGATTTACGCACAAAGACCTGATGCAACGGCTTGTGCTGATTATGAGCTTTGGAATAACAAAATGAACCGATTTGTTCACCGTGGCTCCACAGGCATTGCACTTCTTGATTCCACAGGTGACAAGCCAAAGCTTAAATATGTATTTGATGTTTCCGATACAGGCGGCAGAGAAAATTCTCGCCGCCCTTTTCTTTGGGAGATGCAAAATCACCACACCGAGCCTGTTCTTGAAATGCTTTCAGATAAATTTGATGTAGAAGAAAGTTCTCTTTTCGAGGCGTTTGACATCATTGCACGAAATCTATCGAAGGCGTATTATGAAGACCACAGAGATGATATTCGTTATCTCACAGGAAGCAGCTTTTTAGAAGATTACGATGAGCTTAGTCTCCAAACTGCTTTTGTAGATGCGGCAACTGTCAGTACTTCTTATACCTTGATGAAACGATGCGGACTGGATACAGAGGCATATTTCACCCATGAGGATTTCCTCCCTATTTTCGATTTTAATACAGCTGATGCCGTTTGCCTTTTGGGTACAGCCGTCAGTGAACAATCCGAAAAGATATTTAGACAAATAGCCATAACCATTGCAAAAACAGAACGTGAAAGGAGCAGCGAATATGAACAACATCACTTATCAGAAGAACGGGGATTATCAGATACCAAACCTGAGCATAGCGCCACAGGATCAGCCTTTGGGGAAATACGGGAGGATGCGAAAAACATATCTTCAGAAGCATCGGACAGCCTTGTTCAATTCCCTACTCCTGAGCGAGAAACTCTACCCTCATCTATTGGAGATAGATCACACCGCAACCAGACGGATGGATCAAATCATGACCGATTTACAGAAAAAGCAGACACCTCCCGACAAGATGATCTATCAGATGGAATGGGTAGGATACATGAACAACTTGAAGGCGCAAGCGGAGGAACTGATACTGGCGGAACTTATCTACAACTAAATCTTTTCCCAACAGAAGAAGAACAAATACAGCGTATAGCAGAGAGCGAAATGTCCTCTGCTTTTTCTTTGTCCTTATCAGAGATAGAGCACGAGCTTGTGCGTGGCACAGGCACACAGGATGGGAAATTCCGTGTCCAGCAGCTCTATCAGACCATGCCAGACCGCAAAACTGCCATTGATTTTTTGAAACAGGAATATGGATATTATGGGCATAGCCACACCTTTACCGATGGCACAAGTGGATTTGTTGATTATCAGCCATCAAAAGGCATGGTAATACAGCACTATGCCTCCAGCAGTAATATTGCTTTAAAGTGGGACGATGTTGAAAAACATCTTCGTGCCATGGTCCAATCTGATCGCTATTTAACCACTATTGAAAAAGACGAGCTTGATCACCGTGAAAGAGCTTCCATAGGAATGGATAATGCCATCCAAGAAAGTGAAATGGAACAAGCGCCACAGCCTGATCCCGTAGCACAAGAAATCACACAGGTAGACATAGACGCTGCCTTACAAAAGTGGAATGGCAATTTAGAGAGCAAGCAAAATGTTGCTAGATATATGCAAGAACACAGCCGTGAGCGAAACACAGCCGAATGGCTGAGAAATGAGTATGGAAGTAGTTCTGCATCTTTTACCATCACCAAAGGCGATATGACACTGGAACTGCCGTGGGCTAAAGTACAGCGATACGTGGCAAAGCTCATTGCAGAAGATGTCTTTCTCACAAAGCCTGAATCTTCTTATGCTGATGTTGAATCCGAACCCCAACACCTAACTGTGGAGCCTTCCCCTATTCCATATGTCCCTGGCGACACGGTCTACCTTGAAAATAACACGGCATTCATCATTGAAAAAATCGGACAACATGACATTACCCTTCGTGATCCCTCACTCTTCTATCCAATCCTTAGAGCAGAAAGTAGAGAAAGCTTCTTGCAGCTTTTGGAGCGCTATCCTCAGCCCGAAGCCGAACATGAAAAGGGTGAAAATTTCCGCATTACCGATGAGCATTTAGGCGAAGGCAGCAGACGTGACAAATTCCAGAGAAATCTAACTGCTATCACGACTTTGCTGACACTTGAAAAAGAAAACAGACCCGCTACAAAAGCAGAACAGGAGATCTTGTCGAAATATATCGGCTGGGGCGGCTTATCAGAAGTATTCGATAAGGATAATAACAGCTTCTCAGGAGAGTTTGCACAGCTAAAAGCCATCTTGTCTGAGGACGAATACAATATGGCACGAGCCTCCACTTTGAACGCTCACTATACCAGTCCTACCGTAATCAAAGCAATCTATAATACCGTTGAACGCATGGGCTTTAGTACGGGCAACATATTAGAACCGGCTTGTGGCACAGGGAATTTTTTTGGCCTCCTCCCCGACAGCATGGCAGATTCAAGGCTATATGGGATTGAACTGGACAGCATAACTGGCAGGATTGCAAAACAGCTTTATCCCAATGCCAATATTGAAATAACTGGCTTTGAAAAAGCTGAGCTGCCTGATAGCTTTTTTGACCTTGCAATCGGCAACGTTCCTTTTGGCAATTACAAACTCAGTGAAAAGCGGTACGACACCCAAAGTTTTCTCATTCACGACCATTTTTTTGCAAAGGCACTCGATAAAGTTCGTCCCGGAGGTGTTGTCGCTTTTATCACATCAAAAGGCACAATGGATAAGCAATCCCCTGAAGTTCGCAGATACCTTGCACAGCGGGCCGAGCTTTTAGGAGCAATCCGACTGCCGAACAATGCCTTTTTGAAAAATGCAGGCACGGAAGTCACCAGTGATATTCTGTTTTTACAAAAGCGCGACAGACCGATTGATGTGGATCGAGATTGGATTTACCTTGATAAAAATGAAGATGATATAACCCTCAACAGATACTTTGCCGACCATCCTGAAATGGTTCTTGGAAAGATGGAGATGAAAAGCGGTCAGTTCGGCATGGAAAGCACCTGTTCGCCAGTTCCCGATGTTGACCTTTCCGAGCTGCTAATGACAGCTATGGCAAACATCGATGGCATTATTCCTGAAGCAGAGCTACCTGATATCGAAATAGGTACCTCTACTTCGCTTCCTGCCGATCCTACGGTAAAAAACTTTTCCTATACCCTCATAAATGGTGAAGTCTACTACCGCGAAAACAGTCGCATGGTGCGCCCTGAGTTGAATCAAATGGCTAAGGAACGTATTACTGGATTGGTGAACCTCAGAGAGTGTGTTAATGACCTTATCCAATATCAGCTTGAAGATTATGGGGACGAGACAATCCAGCAGGAACAAGCTCGTTTAAACTACCTTTACGACAGCTTCACCTCAAAATATGGCCTTATTAATAGTCGTGGCAACAGTCTTGCCTTTAGCGAGGACAATTCTTATTATCTCCTTTGTTCTCTTGAGGATGTAGACGAAAATGGCAATCTGAAGTCCAAAGCCGATATGTTCACCAAACGCACGATCAAAAAACGGGCTGACATTACTTCCGTTGATACTGCAAGTGAAGCGTTGGCTGTATCCATTGGAGAAAAGGCAGTAGTGGACATGTCATTCATGGCAAAGCTCACAGGCATACAGGAAGATCAGCTTGCTGAAGAACTACAGGGCGTTATCTTTCGCCTGCCAGATCTCCAAAGCGAAGACAAGCCCACCTATGTCACTGCCGATGAATATCTTTCTGGAAATGTCCGTGAAAAACTACGAACCGCAAAGCTTGCAGCAAGGCTATCTGATATTTATCTTCCCAATGTCTCTGCACTAGAGGCAGCGCAGCCGAAAGACCTTGAAGCATCAGAGATAGATGTCCGTCTTGGTGCAACTTGGATTGACAAAAGCTATATCGAACAGTTCATGTATGATCTGTTTGATACCCCATGGCGGAATCAAGGCGATATCGAAGTAAAATACGCACCTTTTACTGCCGAATGGAACATCACCAATAAAAATAGCATCGGCTATAACAATGTAGCCGCTTATGTAACCTACGGCACTGACAGAGCAAATGCCTACCGCATTTTGGAAGACACCCTTAATCTTCGCGACATTCGTATCTACGACACTGTAACAGATCCCGACGGAAAGGAACGACGTGTTCTCAACAAGGATGCTACCACCTTGGCACAACAAAAACAACAGACTATAAAAGATGCTTTTCAAGAATGGATTTTCAAAGATGCAGACAGACGGCAAACCCTTGTCAGGCAGTACAATGAAAAATTCAATTCTATCCGCCCCCGTGAATATGATGGTCAGCACATTAAGTTTGGCGGCATCAATCCCGAAATCGCCCTCAGACCCCACCAAGTCAACGCCATTGCTCACATTCTTTATGGCAACAACACCCTACTCGCCCATGAAGTCGGTGCAGGTAAGACATTTGAAATGGTAGCCGCAGCAATGGAAAGCAAACGCTTAGGTTTATGTCAAAAGCCTCTCTTTGCAGTGCCCAACCATTTAACCGAACAATGGGCAAGCGAGTTTTTAAGGCTTTATCCTGCTTCAAACATTTTGGTCGCTACAAAAAAGGACTTTGAAACAAAAAACCGCAAAAAATTCTGTGCAAGGATTGCCACCGGAGAATATGATGCAGTCATCATTGGCCACAGCCAGTTTGAGCGCATCCCTATGTCCATAGAACGGCAGGAACGCTTACTCCGTGAGCAGATTGATGAAATCATTGATGGTATTGAAGAAATCAAGGCAAGCGGTGGTGAGCGCTTTACAGTCAAGCAACTTGAACGTACCAAAAAAGGACTGGAAGAACGGCTAAAAAAATTGGAGGCTCAAGAGCGCAAAGATGATGTGGTGACATTTGAGCAGCTTGGTGTTGATAGACTCTATGTTGATGAGGCACATAGCTATAAAAATCTATTCTTATATACCAAAATGCGAAACGTGGCAGGACTCTCTACCTCTGATGCTCAAAAATCCAGTGATATGTTTCTAAAATGTCGCTATATGGATGAGTTGACTGGCGGCAAAGGCATTGTATTTGCCACTGGCACGCCTATCTCAAACTCCATGACTGAGCTTTACACCATGCAGCGATATTTGCAGTACAACACGTTACAAAAAAATGGTCTTACCCACTTTGATTGCTGGGCAAGCACCTTCGGTGAAACAGTAACGGCAATAGAGCTTGCACCAGAAGGCACTGGATACCGTGCAAGAACACGCTTTTCCAAGTTTTTTAATTTACCGGAGCTTATGGCGATGTTTAAGGAAGTAGCGGATATCAAGACTGCTGATCAGTTAGACTTGCCGACCCCAAAAGTAATCTATGAAACGGTTGCCGTAAAGCCTACAGAAATCCAATCGGAGATGGTTAAGGAGCTATCAAAACGGGCAGCCGAAGTCCATGCGAATAAGGTTGATCCATCTATCGATAATATGCTCAAAATTACATCTGACGGTCGAAAGCTTGGGCTTGATCAACGGATCATCAATCCCCTACTGCCCGACGATGAAGCAAGCAAAGTTAATGCCTGCGTCAACAACATCTACCGTATCTGGCAAGAAGGCTCTGCAGATAAGCTGACACAGCTTGTGTTTTGTGATATCTCCACGCCTAAAGGAAGGGCCATGATGCAGGACGATCGGGCTGCAAAGGCAGGTTCACAGACCATTAACGGTATTGAGCTTGCCGCGCTTGAGGATAGTATGCCTGATTACGTCACTGAAACTGGCACTGTTGGATTTAATGTTTATGATGATATTCGAAACAAGCTGGTGTCAATGGGAATGCCAAAGCATCAGGTGGCTTTTATCCATGAGGCAAATACAGAAGTGCGGAAGAAAGAACTCTTTGCTAAGGTTCGCACTGGCGATGTTCGTGTTCTGCTAGGCAGTACGGCCAAATGTGGTGCGGGTACAAATATTCAAGACCGTCTTGTCGCCCTACACGACCTTGACTGCCCGTGGCGTCCCGGAGATTTGACCCAGCGTTCAGGCAGAATTGAACGTCAAGGCAACCTCAATGAGCAAGTTGGGATCTACCGCTATGTAACTGAGGCGACCTTTGATGCATACCTTTGGCAGACTGTCGAAAACAAGCAAAAATTCATCTCACAAATAATGACCTCCAAAAGTCCTGTTCGTTCCTGTGAGGATGTAGATGAGGCTGCTCTCTCCTATGCCGAAATCAAAGCGCTCTGTGCAGGCAACCCCAAAATCAAAGAGAAGATGGACCTTGATATCGATGTGGCGAGGCTCAAACTTTTAAAATCAAATCATCAAAGCAGCCAGTACCGTCTTGAGGATAATTTGCTGAAATACTTCCCTGAAAACATAGAAAAAAACAAAGGCTATATCAAAGGCTTTGAGCAGGATTTGCAGACCCTAAAAGCGCATATTCCAAAGGATGGCGAATTCATACCAATGCTCATTAAGAACGATACCCTAACGGATAAGGACAACGCAGGAGCAGCACTCTTGGAAGCCTGCAAAGAAGTAAAAGGTAGTGAATCCGTAGAGATTGGAAGATACCGTGGATTCTCTATGCATCTATCCTTTGACAGCTTCAACAGGGAGTTTCAACTCACACTCAAGGGAGCAATGAGCCATCCTGCTAGACTAGGTATGGATGCCCGAGGAAATCTCATTCGTATTGATAATGTTCTTGCTTCTATGCCTGAGCGCTTAAAGGCGGTAACAGATCAACTGGACAATCTCTACAATCAGCAAGCTGCTGCAAAAGCAGAGCTAGGCAAGCCATTCCCTCAAGAACAGGAGCTAAAAGAAAAAACCATACGGCTCTCAACCCTCGACGCTGAGCTTAATATGGATGCAGGCGGCCACGCCCCCTCCAGTGATGCTCTATGCAAAAAAGACCGTCCTTCCATCTTAGATTGCTTAAAACAACCTCCCAAAATCGGCAAAGAGCTTAAGGGAAAGCATGAGAAAGAAATGGAGGCACGATAATGGCAAAAAGGGCACGAAATATTCAACTTCACTTTATGGTGACGGAACAGGAGCGTAGTTTTATTGCAGAAAAAATGGAGCAGCTCGGCACAAAAAATTTAGGAGCCTATCTTCGCAAAATGGCGGTAGACGGCTACGTCATACAGCTTGATTTGTCAGATATTCGTGAATTGGTAAGCCTACTTCGACGCACCAGTAACAGTTTAAATCAGCTCACAAAGCGCGTACATGAAACAGGCAATATTTACAGTGATGACATTGAGGAATTAAGAAAAAGCTACGATAAACTTTGGGAGACGGCAGATGAAATACTCTGCCGCCTTTCTACAATTTAAAATCCGTATCATGGACAGACAGATAAGGCTTTGGTACGCTTGTCTTATAAAAATGGAGGTCGGTCTTATGAGAATCCTACTTAAAATAATTTTGTTCCCCATAACCCTTATGGTATCTATCATATTGCTGGTGTGCCAATTCATCTGTGTATTTAGCTCAATGCTGCTTTCAATTTTGGCATTTGTCTTGTTCGCAATTGGACTTGCAACGATGCTACTTTTGGGTGAAACAAATGAAGGATTAAAAGTCCTATTCATTGCTTACCTTATCAGTCCTTATGGTATCCCGATGCTCGCCGCATGGTTCCTTGGTACAATAGGCGGGATCAATGAAAGGCTCAAATCTATTTGATACTATGCACTTAGATCGTTGGATCTAGGTGCTGTTTTTTTGCAAAGGGAGGTGTTATCCTGGCTACCACACGTTTGATATCCATGCACCAAAATAAAGGCAAATCCATAGCCGACTGCCTTGCGGATCGTACCGATTATGCAAAGAATCCAAGCAAGACAAACGATGGCGAACTCATCCGTTCTTTCGAGTGCGATCCCAAAACTATACAGGGTGAATTTCTCCTAGCAAAGCGACAGTATTCTGATATTACAGGCAGGCAGCAAGAGAACGATGTGATAGCCTATCAAATACGCCAGTCCTTCAAACCGGATGAGATTTCGCCAGAGCTTGCCAACAAAATCGGTTATGAATTAGGCATGAGTTTTACGAAAGGCAACCACGCTTTTATCGTTGCAACTCACATCGACAAAGCCCATATTCACAATCATATTATCTTTAACTCCACTTCCTTGGACTGCACAAAAAAGTTCAGGGATTTTTTAGGCTCTGGAAAAGCTGTCCGTAAAATTTCTGATCGCCTTTGCCTTGAAAACAGTCTCTCTATCATCGAAAATCCAAAGCGTGGAAAGAATCATTATGGCAAGTGGTTAGGCGATAAAAAGCCTCTCTCCCACTCCGAAAAGCTACGCCAGATTATTGACGAAGTTCTTACAAGAAAGCCTGCGGATTTTACAGTCTTCTTAGAAGAAATGAAGCTGGCAGGCTTTGAAATAAAACAAGGAAACAACATATCCTTCAAGGGAGAGAATCAAAAGAAATTCATTCGCCTGCGTTCTCTCGGCAATGGTTATTCTGAGGATGAAATCAAAGCAATAATCAGTGGCGAGAAAGCCCCGATAAACAAGAAAAATCATCACCAAACACCTCCGTCACGTGTCAATTTGCTTGTGGATATACAGGCAAAATTACAGGCTGGCAAAGGTGCTGGCTATGAGCAGTGGGCTAAAATTTTCAATCTGAAGCAGATGGCACAGACAATAAACTTCTTAACAGAAAACAAGCTTCTTGCCTATGAGGATTTAGAGAAAAAATCTCTGAACGCCACCGATAATTTCAATCGCCTTTCTACAGAAATCAAGGCTGCTGAAAAGCGTATGGCAGAGATTGCTATACTTAAAGCCCACATAATTAATTACGCCAAAACCCGTGAAGTTTATACTGCCTATCGCAAAGCAGGATACTCTAAAAAGTTCTATGAAGAACATGCTGCTGACCTTCTTTTACACAAGGCATCAAAGGCGACCTTTGATGAGCTTGGGCTTAAAAAGCTGTCAACGGTTAAGTCTCTGCAAGCAGAGTATGCCGAGCTGCTTTCCAAAAAGAAACAAGCCTATGGGATCTACCACGCAGCAAAAAAAGAAATGCAGGAGGTACTTACCGCAAAGGCAAATATCGATCGCCTTTTACAGAGTGAGCCTCCAGTAAAAGAGAATGAAAAAGCTCCAAATCAAAGATAGCATTGCCCATATTATTTCAGCTCACGCAGTGAGCGTAGCCACACAATTCATTGTGTGTTCAGTGGGGATTGGGGATGCTCCCCAACAAGCAAAATTGCAAGGTGTGTACCACCTTGCCCTGCTTGCCACGATTGTTTTCAAAAAAACAGGACATTAAGACAGTACAATTTCTCTTCAACTCCGCTTCTTCTTATCCCACTTCATTAAATTGTAGTCATTTATCACATAAAGTTGTGAGTTTCTTTACTGATTTGCTATTAATTCTTGTAAGTTTACGATATCTGGTTTACAATGTAATGGTTATTATAATGCCCGGATTACAATGCCTGCAAAGCAAAGTCGGTGATAAAAGAGGGATGAATATGAATATCAGTTATAAGAAATTATGGATTGAGCTTATTAAGCGAGATATCAAGAAAAGTGATTTGAGAAAGCTAACCGGATTATCGGCAGGAACAATCACAAAGCTGAATAAAAACGAACCTGTTTCTGTTGCCGTATTGCTATCAGTTTGTGAAGTTTTACAATGTGACATCGGTGATATTTGTTCAGCGGTTTCAGATGGCAATGTTACAGAAAATAATTGAAGTATTCAGCGGAAAGGAGTGTTCACATGGGAAACGTAATCGCTTCAACAGAGCAAATGATTGAAAAAATCAACGATGTTCTTAAATCAAAAAAGAATGCGGTTGTTAATATTGTAAATGACAAGCTGACACTGTCAGTTTTTGCATTACTCGAACAAAATCTTAAAAATGTAAAGGAGATAAACTTTGTAATCAGAGATACTAAGTTTGTCCCTGAGAAATCTGAAATATCGCATGAGTTTGAAATGGCTCCAGCGGATATCTTATACAATTCCTATGATATTGTCGAAAAAAACAAATTGAAGCACTTTGCAAAAGCAAAGGCTATGCACGATTTTATCAAAGCGAATGTGAGTGTAAAAAGGGCAAACCCTAAAACCAAAATAGGTGGAAATATCATCATTATTGATGATGATTTTATGATACAAGGATCATCCTCCTTGGAGGTATCTCCAAAGAAAAGCAAAAACTCTTACAGGAATATCAATTTTGATACGATGCTCAATGGCACGATGGATAAAGATCAAATACTTTCGGCATTAAACATATTCAATCAAATCTGGTTTAACGATCAGGTTTCTTCGGATTACAAAGAAGAATTGTTGCAGAGTTTATCCTTTGTTTATAAAGAACACTCCCCTGAATTTCTGTACTATTATACCCTCAACGAACTGTTTGGATATCAAATAGATAGCGGTATAGAAAGATTTGAAAGAGACAGCGAAAGATTCAAAAAGACTGAAATATGGCAATCTCTTTATGATTTTCAGAAGGATTGTGTTGTCTCTGCCATTCAAAAGCTGCAAAAATACAGAGGCTGCATCATAGCCGACTCGGTTGGTTTAGGCAAAACCTTTGAAGCCCTTGCTGTAATAAAATATTTTGAAATCAAGATGGATAATGTCTTGGTTCTCACCCCTGCAAAACTATATGATAACTGGAACTCATTCCGTGGTACATACAAGGACAGTTTTTTAAATGAAATTTTCAATTACAGAATTATGTTTCACACAGATTTGTCCAGATACAAAGGCATGTCTCAATCTGGACAAGACCTAAAGCGATTCGACTGGGGCAATTACGACCTTGTTGTCATTGATGAATCACACAATTTCAGAAACAGAAATGACCGTTACGATGACAACGACCAGTTGATTATGACAAGGTATGCCCGACTGATGCAGGACGTAATCAAAAGAGGAAAAAACAACACCAAGGTGCTACTCCTCTCTGCTACTCCAGTTAATAATAGTTTGGTAGACCTTAAAAACCAGATTAGCATCATAACCGGCGATAGAGATTTCGCTTTTCAGGATGAAGGCATTTCCAGTGTAGAGAATCTTCTCAGGAAGTCCTCTGCTGTTATCAATCAATGGGAAACTACTCCCAACCATAATAAAAATGATTTGTTAGACAGCCTTCCTTCGGACTTTTATAAGCTCCTTGAGCTTATGACTATTTCCAGAAGCAGAAAGCATATTACCAGCTATTACGGCAACAGCAGCGTTGGCAAATTCCCCAGTAAAAACAAGCCGGAAACCAGACGTCCTGAAATTGACAGTCATGAAAAGCTGCTAAAGTTTGCTGATACGAATGAATTGCTTGAGTCCCTTGAATTATCGGTGTACACGCCGACAAAATATATTAAAAGCGAATACCAGAAAATATATGCCGAGAAATACAATTTGAAAGGAAAACGTGGCGGAAGCATGGACTTCCAAACCCAGTCCAAGGGTATGATTGTTATGCACCGTTTCAATCTCTTTAAACGCTTGGAAAGCTCGGTCTATTCCTTTGCGGAAACCATCAGAAGATTGGTGGAAAAGATTGACAGAACCGTGGAAATACTTAATCGAGGCGGATTTGTTGACGAGGAAACAGGCACAACTGATGAAGAATATGAATACCTGGAAGGCAAATATGAAATTGAGGTTGCCCACCTTCGTGTTGCGGATTATCTGTACGATTTAGAGGGCGACAAAATTATCCTAGAAAAAATATACAATGATGCAAAGAGCATTTTAGATGAAAATAGAGATTTGAAAATCCGCACCCTGCAAGATGAAATTATAAAAAAAGTAACGCAGATGCCTTACAACAGCGGCAACAAGAAAATTATCGTATTCACTGCTTTCTCAGATACAGCAGAATACATATATCAGCAAATTGCAGATGAGCTTAAGAAAAACTACTTATACACTGCCTGCGTGACAGGTAAAGGCGTAAAGACAAACAATAAACATGTGGATAATGATTTTAATTCCCTGCTCTGTGCCTTCTCTCCAAAATCAAAAATGAAAAAGGAGATTCCAGCGGATAAGCAGATCGACATTCTTATTGGCACAGACTGTATTTCGGAGGGTCAAAACTTGCAGGATTGCGATACGGTAATCAATTTTGACATCCAGTGGAATCCAGTATCCTTAATACAAAGATTTGGTCGAATTGACCGTATCGGCAGCACCAATGAACGTATTCAAATGATTAACTTCTTCCCAAACCTTGAGCTGAATGAATACCTAGGTTTGGAGCAGCGGGTAAAAGGGAAAATGACAACCTTGAATATTGTTTCCACCGGCGATGAGGATTTCTTGTCCCCTGAAATGAATGATTTCAACTTTAGAAAAAGGCAGCTGGAACGCTTGAAGGATGAAGTCATTGACATTGAAGATGCCAATGAGAATATATCTCTTACCGACCTAAATATGAACGAATACCTCTATGAATTGTCTGATTACGTGAACAACACTCCGGCAATAAAGGGTGTGCCTAATGGGCTATATTCTGTAACAGACGGTGAAGAGCAAGGCGTTTTGTTCTGCTTTAAGCATAGCAATGCTGACGAAAAACCTAAGTCTGACAGCTCCCTGTACCCCTACTATTTGCTTTACCTTGATAACAACGGGGAAGTGCTCTATGGGAATGGTAAGGCTCGTGAAGTGGTTAAGCTCTTTAGAAAGCTCTGTTATGGCAAAAGCGTACCTGTTTGTCTATGGTAATCTAATAGTAGGCCACCGTAGTCATTGAAAAACCGGCCACAATAGATTAACCTACTTGAGAGGAAATTCAACAGGTAGGGGCTGGGAGAGATGATCACAATGAACATCAAGCAACAAATTTTAATGATGCATATTCATGAAGGGAAATCGCGCCGGGAAATTGCGAAAATAACAGGGATCAATCGGGACACCGTAGGAAAGTACATTGGACAATATGAGGAAGGGAGACAGCAATTATTGTCGAGCGGGTCGGCAGATATCCAGGCACTAGTCGACACCCTCACTTCTGCCCCCAAGTATACTGTGGGCATTCGACCCAAAAGAAAAATGACTGACGAGGTTGTGAACAGGATCCAGTTCTATCTTGACGAGAATGAAACTAAGCGAAATCAGGGGCGGCACAAGCAGCAAAAAAAAGCCATTGATATCTTTGAAGCACTGGAAGCCGAGGGTACTCAACTAAGTTACAGTACCGTTCTTCGAACCATTAGAAGCTTGGAACGGAAACCAAAGGAAGCGTTTATTAAGGCTCTGTATGAACTTGGAGACATTTGCGAATTTGATTGGGGTGAGGTTAAACTAAAAATTAATGGAAAATTTCAAGTTTTTCAGATGGCCGTATTCACAACGGCTTACGGGAACTATCGCTTTGCTTATCTGTTCACCAAACAAACAACAGAGTGTTTTCAGGAAGCACACGCCCTGTTTTTCCAGCATATCGGCCAAGTGTATCGTACCATGGTGTACGATAACATGAAAGTCGCGGTGAAAAGGTTTATTGGAACGGAGAAGGAGCCGACGCAAGGATTGCTTCAATTGTCGCTCTACTATGGTTTTCAGTATCGGTTTTGCAATATTCGCAAGGGCAACGAAAAAGGTCATGTGGAGCGAAGCGTCGAGGTCGTTCGCCGAAAAGCCTTCGCTTTTCGGGACGAATTTGAATCCCTGGAGGAGGCAAATCAATATTTGCAGGATGTGTGCACTAAGCGTAATCGTAAGTCCCATGATGAGTACAACGGCCAGACGGCGGAGGAACGATTGGAAGAAGAGCGCCCCGCATTGCTGCCCACCCTTCCACCATTTGATGCAGCTCGCGTGATTTATGGACGGGTGAACAAATATTCCACCATCATCGTTGATCAGAATCGTTACTCAGTACCGGATCATTTGGTAGGTGAATCGATCATGATTAAAGCATATGCGACCCGGGTGCGATGCTTCCATCAGGAATCCTTGGTAGCGGAGCATGTGCGATTAACCGGCAACCACGAGTGGCGGCTTGATCTGAATCATTATTTGGATACGCTAAGGAAAAAACCTGGTGCATTTGCCGGTAGTGCGGCATGGCAGCAGGCTCCTAAAAGGATAAAAGAAATATACGAAACATATTATACCAAACAAGACAAGGAATTTATACAGCTATTGCAATATATTCGAGACGATGTCCCATTTGCGGAAGTCGAGCAAGCTATTCGGGAGCTGGAGAAAATTCATCCGGCTCAAGTGACTACGGATAAAATTAAAGTGCTTTGTGCTAGGAATCGTGACGCGATGCCTGTTGTTCAACCAAATCTCTCGAAAACGGGAAAAGAGATTGTAGAGCGGTCAGCACAGCAGCTTCGCATGTACGATGACATGTTTGATACCCATACACCAAAAGCAAAGGAGGACGTTGCATGAGTAACGCGCCGCGCAAGGCGTTTAAGGAAGCGATATTGGAATATAGCAAAGAACTGAGACTCCCTATGATTCGTAAGCATTTGGATGAGCAAGTTCGGGAGTCAACGCAGCAGGATGCCAGTTATGAAGCATTTCTGGCGCAGTTACTGGAGAAGGAATGTGATGCTCGTCGGGAAGCCTCGCGGCATAATCGCATTCGTCTGGCTGAATTTACACATAAAAAGTACCTTGAAGATTTGGTCATCGCGGATTTGCCAGATGATGCCCAAAAGAAGTTAAAGCAGCTGAAAACATTAGAGTTTATTCAGGAGGGGCGCAACATTATTCTGGCGGGGAACCCGGGAACAGGCAAGACGCATGTGAGTATTGGGCTAGGCTTAAAGGCCTGCCTGGAGGGATATAAAGTATGGTTTACAACTGTTCCCCTCCTCATTAACCGGATTAAAGAATGCCGAGCAGAGCAAACTCTTCGAGCCTTCCAGAACCGCTTTGAAAAATATGATTTGGTTATTGCCGATGAAATGGGTTATATATCTTTTGATAAGGAAGGATCTGAATTATTGTTTACCCATTTGTCGCTGAGGGCTGGTCGCAAATCGACAATCATCACAACCAACTTATCCTTCGAACGATGGGGTGAAATTTTTCAGGATCCCGTGATGACGGCGGCCATGATTGACCGGTTGACGCATCAGTCATACATCGTCAACATGAATGGAAACTCGTACCGCATGAAAGAAACGAAGGAGTGGTTACAACAACAGCAACTGGCATGAAGAAAAAAACAATAACCCTGTATAAAGGTTTATCATGTTTTTGATAAACATTTATACAGGGTGTAACAAGCGATAGCGCGTTAGCATTCATCGTGAAACAATGCTCTTTGAAAACTAAATATGCTTATGAAACGACTAAATTTTTTTTTCTTAGTGGCCGAAAATTAAATGACTATATGGCCTAATTTTAAGTTGACAAATACACCTGTTCAGCCCTTGTTTGACCAGTTCTTTCAGAAAACAAACAATACAAAGGACATGAAGATTTATTCCGAGCTTCTCAACAAGGCGGTACATTCCATCAAGGGTGAAGAAGAAGAAAAAGCCTTCCAAGCCACCTTTGACTTTGGCGGATTCAACAATGCTTTTGCCGAGGAAACGACGGATGACTTTGAACTGATTTCTTTTTTAGTAGTGGAATGATTATCACATAATTCCCAATAACATCGGTAATATCATACCAGGAGGTACTTAATGTCAATATCCTTAACAAATATTAGAGTGAATAACTTTAGATCATTGGAAAACATTGATTTAACAATCAATAAAACCAATATTATCATAGGACAGAATAATTGTGGAAAATCCAACCTGCTCAAAGCAATAAATATTGCTTTTGGTAACGTTCGAGATATTTTGTGAATGGTAAAATAAAGTGCAATGATTTTGGCAAACAATAGTGCAGTGATTTTGGCAAATAAAAATACAACTTTTCAATCCGTCAAGTAACATCACCTAGGAGAAGAATGGTACAATCTTCCTTGGGGGTGACAGAAAGGATGACAGATTGGAAAATGTATAGTGAAATTCAACAAAAGAAAAAAGAGGGTTTTAAAAAGACCCAGGCAGCTAGAAAACTAGGCATTAATTTCAGAACAGTAAACAAATATTGGGACATGCCACCGGATGAGTACGCGCTTACTCTAGAGGATACCCGTACAAGATGCAAAAAAGGCGATATTTATGAGGAAGAGCTTGTCAGTTGGCTAAAAGATAATCCTGATATGTCTTCAGCGCAGCTTTATGACTGGCTCAAAGAGCGGCATGGTGACGCGAAGCTTTCTGACAGAACATTAAGACTTTATGTAGCGCATTTAAGAATAGAGTACAACATTCCAAAGAGGGCAAATTTCAGACAATATGAAGCGCTAGAAGACCCGCCAATGGGCTATCAAGCGCAGGTAGATATGGGCCAGATATGGTTAAAAAAGGCTGACGGAAAACGAACACAAGTATACTGCTTTGCAATGGTGCTGTCTCACTCACGGTACAAGTTTGTATACTGGACTGACCGGCCCTTTACTACACAGATGTTTGTGAATGCTCATAACAAAGCATTTGCCTACTTTGGGGGCAAGCCAAAAGAGATTGTATATGATCAGGATAAAGTGCTGGCAGTATCTGAAAATAGTGGTGATATCATCTACACCGAAGGATTTCAGCATTATACAAGTATAATGAAATTTAAGGTTTATTTGTGTAAGGGTGCTGATCCAGAGACCAAAGGACGAGTCGAAGCCGTTGTGAAATATGCAAAATATAATTTTGCCAAGCATCGCATATTTGATAATATAGATGACTTTAACCAGCTTTGTCTTGCTTGGCTTGAAAGAACAGGCAATGCAAAGGTTCATGAAATTACAAAAAAGATACCAGCAGAAGTGTTCGCCCTTGAAAAACAACACCTGATGCCGGTACCTGCATATAAAAACATATCTTCCAGTAAAAGTTTACCTTATATCGTCAGAAAAGACAATACAGTTTTATATAAGTCCAACCGATATAGGGTTCCAAAGGGAACATATAAACCTGGTCTAAAAGTAAATTTACTAATCGACAAGGGCAGTATGGTAATTGCAGATGTGGAAACGGGTGAAATATACGCAAGACATAAGATATCTATTGACAAGGGTAAATTAATTTCAATAAACCATCAGGAGAGAGATTTAAATAATAAACAGGAACTGCTCTATCAAAAAGCTTTTAAATCTCTGCTCTATCTTGATGAGGCAAGAGTACTGCTTGATGCTATAAAGAAAGATAAACCACGGTATTTTAAAGACCAATTAGGCGTAATACTGAGGATATGTGAAGAGATACTTGATCCTTATGTCATAAGACAGGCACTACATTACTGTGTTGAGAAAAAACTTTGGTCAGCGGGTGACTTTAGGTCAAGTATGGAATATTTTAAGGAATTGCAACAGGAGCCACATAAAGCATCACCATTGAAGATATCCCAAATACCGTCAAAATATAAGGGCAACAATCCTAAGGTAAGGGATATCAATGAATACAAGAGAGCAATGAAGGGATGTGTGGCTGATGATTAACATGAAAGATATAAAAGCGGACGCGTACAGCCTAGGTTTAATCAATACGAGGGACAGCATCGATAAACTCATAAAAGTCGCAGAAGAAAAGAATCAGACTTATACCGAGCTTATTTCAGCTGTATTAACAGGAGAACTAAAATATAGAGTAAACAGAGCAAAGGAGAAACGAATCAAGGAGGCTGGTTTCCCCTACATAAAAAAACTGGAAGATTTTGACGTCAGTTTTCAGTATTCGATTACCGAGAAACAACTAAAGCAACTTGCTGAGCTTAAGTGGATTGAACAAATGTATAATCTAATATTTTTAGGCCCTCCGGGTGTTGGAAAGTCGCATCTTAGCATAGCATTGGCCTATAAGGCAGCACAGGAAGGTTATAAGGTAAGTTTCACCACTATGAGTAACCTGGTACAGATACTAAGGACCCAGGAGATATCCAGAAGAAGCAAAACTAAGATTAACAGGATATATAAGTCCAGTCTTGTTGTAATTGATGAAGTTGGGTACCTTCCGATAGAAAGAACGGATGCAAACCTTTTTTTTCAGTTAATATCAGATTTGCATGAGCAGGCATCTATAATCATAACATCAAACAAAGGTTTTGAGGAATGGACAGAGTTTTTAGGAGATGCGGCATTAGCTACCGCAATCTTGGACAGACTTACGTACCGTTGCGATATGATTTCACTAGAAGGAAAAAGTTATCGATTAGAACACAGAAGTTCATTCTTAGGCAAAAATTAAAACTAGTTATAGAACTAGCCTGGATTAGTACTTCGAGCCTATGCTGGCAGTCAAGGGCTGGCGTTAGCCAGGCGCAGCTTTACCCTTTACTGCCCCCGTATAATACCCTATTGTTAGTTGGTCTTGCAAAGCATGACCAACTGCCTACCGGCGAGGGCGGGTATGGGCAGAGCCCATAAAAAGTGAATGTATACGCAAACCTGAAGGGAAAGAATAAACGGGCGGATAAAAAAGTTGTATTTTTATTTGCCAAAAAACATGCAAAAGTACTTGCCAGTAACATATTTCTGAATCTGATATTTTTATTTCATCAGAGGAAAGAATTTCAAGCACTAAAACAGCTACAATAGATATTTTATTGAAGCCAGTAGACTTAGAAGGTACTTTTCAAAAAACATTTTCTGATTTCTGGATAAGTGTGTTTACAGATTCTTGGATTACACCTGACGAAACCAATGGAGATTACGTCGGAATAAGAACTGTCCTTCAATACGATATAAGAAAAGATGACTATATTATTGTCAAAAAGCCTATTCAGGAATGGAATGATTCTATTGAAACATCAGTTGTTGGCGCAAAGAAAAGCTTTGGAAATGATATGGTTGATTCATTGACATCTTTTTATATGGATGCTCATCGTGATGCTGTTGAAGATATCAAAAACAGAAAATCATTTTTTGGTAAAGCTACGTCGCAAAGTGATTTATCAGATCAGCTAACTTCGGAATTAGAAGGACAGCTAAACCATATAAATTCAGAAATTGTTCGAAATATACCTGCGCTACAACAAACAAATAGAAGAATGTCTTCTATAGGTAAAACAATGGGTTCATCAACAGGTACTGTGGAAATTGAACCCCTCGCTAGAAAAATTTCTGATTTACACAAAGGAATGGACATTGTATATAAAGACGGCGTAGCTGCTCAGTTTTCCATATCACAACACGGAATGGGGACACGAAGTTGGATATCTTTTTTAACACTAGGTGCTTATGTAGATTGGCACAACGAAAAACTAAAGCAGGATGATGAAGATGCTGAAAATTATACAATGTTGACAATGGAAGAACCTGAGGCGCATTTACACCCTCAAGCTCAACGTCAACTGTACTTTCAAATAAGTGAATTTGATGGGCAGAAAATTATTAGCACTCACTCTCCTAGCGTTCTTGCTCAAGCAGACCTAAGGGATATTATTTATATTAATAAGCAGCAAGGTAAAACTAGTGTGAAGCGTTTTAATGTAGGTCAATATACTCCGGAAGAATTGAATCGAATAGAGCGAGAAGTTATCAATACAAGAGGTGAATTGCTGTTCTCTAATGCTATTGTTCTATGTGAAGGGATAACCGAAGAACAAGCCTTACCAATATACTTCAAAGAATACTTCGGATTTGAAGCAATTTGTAGCGGTATAAATATAATCGGAATTGGCGGTCAGAATTACAAAACATTTCTAAATTTAATTAAAGACCTTGATATCCCTTGGTTTATTTTCAGCGATGGTGAAACTGAAACCAAAAAGACTGTTAAAAAAGCCGTCGGCGTTGAAAATATTGAAGAATTGAACAGCATGTCAAATATTATTATTTTAGACAACGAAAATGATTATGAAAAATATTTAATATCTGACGGTTATAGGGACATTATTATTTCTGCAATAAATGAGTGTGAAAATGATGAAGAATATTTTGCTAACTATATTCTCACTAAAAATCATACATCTATGGGTAGAGAACGTACTAATGATCCTATGTGTGGTACTTGTCAGCAACATATATATAAGGACGTTTTAAGGGATTTTGATGGTGAAGGTGGATTGGAACGTGCATTATATGATTGTTGTACCGGAAAAAAAGCGAAAGCGAAATATGCTACATATGTGGCTGAAAAAATAGTATCTCAGCAAGACGTTACCAAACGAATTCCATCGAAAATTAATACTCTTTTAAAAGAAATTGGGCGTCTTTTGAATTTAACAGAAAAGGAGGATTACAGAACTCATGAAGTTATCGAGTAAGCAAGAACAAATTGTTAAACATGTGGAAGGGGCTATTCTAGTCAAAGCAGGACCAGGAAGCGGAAAAACAAGAGTCCTCATAGAAAGGATTAAACATCTTCTTCTAACCAAAAAACGTTGTAAAATTTTAGCACTGACATTTAGTAACCTCGCTGCTGATGAAATGAAAAATAGACTTAAGGAAGATACTTTAATCAGTGATTTAGCTGAAAATGTTACCGTAGGCACTATCCATTCTTTTTGTTTAGATTTAGTGCAAAGCAGAGGCAACTTAATTGGCTTAGGAAAAGAACTGATGATTTTTGAAAGCAATTCAGATCAGCTTTCAATATTGCGAGATGTTTTCTCCAGCGATCCTCAACTAATGACAATATTAAAGTCAAAAGAAAAGCCTACCGCTTTTCTACAAAAATGCTTGTCTCTAATTTCTGAACAAAAAAAGAAATTCATTTCGCCAGAAATGTGTGAATTGAACGAACCATTTCCAGTAATCTATCGTGAATATAATGAACGTTTATTGAGCCAAAATGCTTTAGATTTTGATGACATACTGTTTTTTGCATACAAAATTCTTACAGAAAATCCTTCCGTTGTGAACTTATATACCTCGCTATATAAGTTTGTATGTGTAGACGAAGCACAGGATTTGAATTTTGCACAATATCAAGTTATCAAAGCACTCTGTGGAGATAAGTGCAAAAATATAATGCTTGTAGGAGACGAAAATCAGTCGATCTATGGGTTCAATGGGTCAGATAGCACTTTAATGTCTGAAAAGTTTGTTAAGGACTTCAAGCCCACTATTTACTTGTTGAATGAAAACTATAGATCTGCAAAAACGATTGTAAATTTTGCGAATAAATTAGGAAATTACGATAGCGTCTCCAATTATGTTTATTCAGGAGAATTAAAGGCATATTCTTTTTCGAATGAAAAAGATGAAGCTCAATTTGTATTAGATAGAATTAAGAAATTACTAGCCAGCGGTCATCCCGACATAGAAAATGGTTTAAGTTATGATTCTTTTTCAGTTATTGCACGAAACAAATATGTACTCTCACCTTTGGAAACTATTTTTTCAGAACTTAATATTCCATTTGTTTATAAAAAAAGCTCTAATGGGCTTGAGAACGAATCAGACTACATGAAAGTATTTGAATTAGGAATCAGAATATTGTTAAATCCGAAAGATATTGTTCATTTAAGAGAATTGTGCAAAATTACTGACCGAAAACCATCTGATGAAATTGTTTGTGATGATAATTCAATAGCAATCCTAACGCAAGCTATAGAAAATACGATATTCACTGACTTGCTCCCTTGTTTTCAATCGTTAAATAAAGAGGAAATGAATTTCTCTAAGGTTTTGCTGCAACTTAAAGAACAACTTCCTGCAAGCATGTCGGATGAAGAGAGGTATTTAATTATTAACGATATTGAGCAATGGGATAAGCATTGGAAAAAGTACTCTGGCCAAGTACAGCGTGAAAATAGGACACTACTCTCTTTTAGGAATTATATATCCCTTGGGAAAACCCAGGATACCTCTTCTTCCAAAGGAGTTTCCTTGCTGACCGCACATATGTCTAAGGGTTTACAATATGATGTGGTTTTTGTTATCGGAATGTCTGAAGGAACATTTCCAGACTATCGTGCAGTTAGCGCCGGTGGTTCAGAAATGGAACAAGAAAAAAACAACATGTACGTTGCCGTGACAAGAGCCAAACGTCTATGCTATCTTTCCTATCCTAGAAGCAAAAAAATGCCTTGGGGCGATAATAAATGGCAAACTCCGTCAAGATTCTTGAAAGATATTGATATTCTTGATTCATAGATTATGTGAGAGTTTCCATTTAACAACGAGGTGGTGGAATGATGTTTAACTTACCTGAGAAATATAAAGTCGGCAAAAAAGTTCCCATGAAGGATTTGATCCCAAAGGAATTTAAGCCAGATATAAAAAAGAAAATCAAAGAGAGTGTAAAAGGTGTCACCTTAAGCTATCAAATTATGGGGGAGGACATTCCCTCTTTGGTCAATGATGAATACAATTTTCAAGTGATTCAGTTTTATGACTTTGAGCTGACTGATATCAAAAAAGCTGTCTTCATTGCGAACCTGTATCAGGAGATTATCAAATCTGCCTGTGTACTCAGACTTCATAATGCCAGCAGCGAGGCATACTCCTTCGCACTAAAAAGGCTGAATCAAAATGACAACACACAGATTGTAGTTACAGATAAATTTGTTACGGCACTTTACCCCACCGCTCTTCCCAACTCTGACAAAAACACTTTGCTTAGAGAGCTTGCCTATGACAACATCAAAAATCATGACAACAAAGGAGCGTTTTATTTTGAAATATTCCTGCGAGCCTATATTTTAACAAACGACAAGGTGTATGCAGGTGCAAAATCCTTTTTATCCAAGCCTATATGGTACAGCATGAATAAATTAAAAGAGGTTTACCCCTTGCTCTGTAACCTTGCAAGCAATAAGGAAAAGGTGCAAAAGGCTGTATCGAACAGTGAAAAAATGAAGCTGAATCAAGAAATAAGACAAGCCATATCGGAATTAGACAAAATATAAACATGGAGGAAAAACAAATGGACTACCCAAAAGTACCGCAGGAGATTAATAACATTGTCGGGGATAATGTAAAGCTATTAGCACAGCTTTTCCCTTCCGCAGTAAAAGACGGACAAGTTGACCTTGAAGCCTTAAAAGAAGAGCTTGGTCAATTTGAAGAAGTAGACAAAGAAAAATACGAGCTTACTTGGGCTGGCAAACAAGACGCAAAGAAAAAGGCTCAAGAGGACGTTTATAATAGAACACTGAACTATATCGAATCAGACAGCAAGAACCCTGAAATTACAGAAAATCTTTATATTGAGGGCGATAACCTTGAAGTTTTGAAGCTGCTGCGCCAAAACTATTATGGGGCTATTAAAATGATTTACATAGATCCACCCTATAATACAGGGAACGACTTTGTGTATAACGATAATTTCGCCATGAGCAGTAAAGAAAGCGATATTGCAGAAGGTACTCGTGATGATGAAGGGAATCCGCTGCAACGAAATCAGCAATCCTCTAACCGCTATCACGCAAATTGGTTAAATATGATGTATCCACGATTGAAGATTGCAAAAGATTTGTTAAAAGATGATGGAGTCATATTTATTAGTATTGATGAAAATGAAATTAATGCACTGAAAACCATATTAGATGAAATATTTGGGGCCGGAAATTTTTTAACAACATTAAATATAAAATTGCGTCATGAAGATAGAATATTGAAGGGTGATAAAGATTTTCATGAAGTAGTTGAATATTGCCTAATTTATAAGAAAGGAACAGATTATACCCAAATTAAACGGGTAGCTGATAACACCTCAATAGAAGACTATATTTATGAAATAATTGAAATAAGTGAACCTGAAAAAATAATAAAATTAGGGAATAAAGACGTTGCTGTGTTTAATCCGAATCAATACCTTGCAAATAAAACAAATCCAAAGGAGACATCTTTAAAAAAAGTTAACATCCGTGGAACATTAAAAGATGGAAACAGTAGCGGTCGGTTTTACATGAATTACTTGGATAGCATAACCGATGATTTTGGTTATTTATATAAAGTTCCTGATATAGGTGATGATATTTTTGATTATAGATATTTTGTGAAACCATCATCTGAAAAGTTTTTGAATGGTTCTTACTTTCAAGGAGTACCAGTTAATAGAAGCGATACAAAAGAATTACCATATCCTAATTTTCTAGATATGGTGAACGAGTTCAACAATGTTGGGTATGAGGGAGATGTTGTTTTTAGAAATGGCAAAAAACCTATTTCCTTTTTATTGCATCTTATGAAATTAGCAGGTATTGAGAATGAGAAACAGTGTATTTGTCTTGATTTCTTTTCTGGCTCAGCATCATTTGGTGAAGCTATGATGAAATTTAACCAAGATGGTGGAAAAAGAAAATTTATCTGTGTACAAATACCAGAAAATCTTGACAAATCCCTTGACCTAGCTGATAACAACACGAAACCATCAATTAGTGCGTCAATTACTTTTCTTGATTCAATAAAAAAACCGCATATTCTTACCGAAATCGGTAAAGAACGCCTACGCCGCTCTGGTGAAAAGATTAAACAAGAAATCGAAGCCGCCAACGCAATGCTGAAAATTGGGGAAGAGCCAACTCAAGTGCCTGATATTGGCTTTAAGGTGTTCCGCACAGCCGATACCAATATCAAGTGGAACTTGTATAATTCTTTAGGGCAGCTTGATACCAGTGCAATGACCCATACCCCTGACCTTGCGGACTTCACCATGGGCTTTAATGACATTGATGTTGTGTATGAAGTCATGCTCCGTCAAAAAGATGTGCCGCTCTCTTCCACTCTGGAGACACTGACCGACATCGGCAGCAGAACCTATTTGTACGGCAGTGCGTATTTAGTATGCCTTGAAACTGAGATTACTGAAGAACTCATAGATAAACTGGCTACTCTTGATCCACTGCCGATTAAATTTGTCTTTAGAGATTCTGCTTTCAAAGACGATATCAATCTGAAGGACGAAACCTTCAGGAGACTGAAAAATCTCATTGAAAGAAATTCCGGGCTTGAGAAAAAAAGCTATACCGTAGAATTTATATAAGGAGGAAGCAGCCGTGGCAAAAAGAATTGCGTTTCAATTCGACGATGAATTGGACTATCAGCTAAAAGCAATCCACTCCACCGTGGACTTGTTTAAGGGACTTCCTCGTCAAACAGATGGAATATACAGACCAAACCGCTCCAAGAAGGTTGGCGAAGGTGACCCCGTAAGAAACCAGAGTATTGTGGCAGGCAGCAGGCTGTTGCAAAACTTGAGACAGGTGCAGCTTGAAAATAAGCTGTTTGCAGATAACGTCCTTGAAAACAACAATTTTACTGTAGAGATGGAAACCGGCACAGGTAAAACCTATGTGTACCTGCGTACCATTTTAGAGCTTTACAAGGAATATGATTTTAAAAAGTTTATGATTGTTGTGCCAAGCATCGCCATCCGTAAAGGTGTGGAAAAGTCCATCGACCAGTTAAGAGACCACTTCAAAAGGCTCTATGATGTGGATTTGTCCAAGCACAGCTTTATTTATGACAGCAACAACCCCAAAAAAGTTAGCTCAAGCCTTGTTGAAACCAATGATTTGAGCATTTGCGTCCTCAACATTCAAGCCTTTAACAAGGATAACAATAAAATTCGCAGCGAAGATGAATACGGTCAGATTTTGTGGGAGGATATTAAATACATCAAACCCATTGTAATCATTGACGAGCCACAAAAAATTGAAGGACAGAAAGGAAAAAAATCCAAGTCATTGCAAGCCATTGACGATATTGAGCCTTTGTTTGTGCTCCGCTACTCGGCTACCCATAAACAGCTATACAATCAGATTTACAAGCTGGACTCCTATGCCGCTTATAAGAATGATTTGGTTAAGAAAATTACAGTCAAGACGGTAAACGGCGTTATAGAGCGTGATTACCCTTATATTCGCTATGTTGCCTTCACAAAGGACTTAAAGGCAAGGATTGAGATGTTCTCCCAGAAGCAAGGTGATTCCATTCGTTTTAAAACCTTTGAAGTTTCGGCAGGGGCTTCTCTGGAGGATTTATCCGGCGGTCTGGTGCAATATCGAAATATGCGTGTAGCAGAAGAACCCCATAAGCTCAAGCCCTTAAAAATAGCCACCACTGATGGCTCGATAACCCTTGAACTGGGAGAAAGCAACAACGGTCTTGAGGATAATGAGGCTACCCGCATTCAGATTAGGCTTGCCATCAGAAATCACTTTGAAAAGCAGTTTGCAATTTTAAAGAGTGGGAAAAAGATGAAAGCCTTGACCCTATGTCTATGGTAATCTAATAGTAGGCCACCGTAGTCATTGAAAAACCGGCCACAATAGATTAACCTACTTGAGAGGAAATTCAACAGGTAGGGGCTGGGAGAGATGATCACAATGAACATCAAGCAACAAATTTTAATGATGCATATTCATGAAGGGAAATCGCGCCGGGAAATTGCGAAAATAACAGGGATCAATCGGGACACCGTAGGAAAGTACATTGGACAATATGAGGAAGGGAGACAGCAATTATTGTCGAGCGGGTCGGCAGATATCCAGGCACTAGTCGACACCCTCACTTCTGCCCCCAAGTATACTGTGGGCATTCGACCCAAAAGAAAAATGACTGACGAGGTTGTGAACAGGATCCAGTTCTATCTTGACGAGAATGAAACTAAGCGAAATCAGGGGCGGCACAAGCAGCAAAAAAAAGCCATTGATATCTTTGAAGCACTGGAAGCCGAGGGTACTCAACTAAGTTACAGTACCGTTCTTCGAACCATTAGAAGCTTGGAACGGAAACCAAAGGAAGCGTTTATTAAGGCTCTGTATGAACTTGGAGACATTTGCGAATTTGATTGGGGTGAGGTTAAACTAAAAATTAATGGAAAATTTCAAGTTTTTCAGATGGCCGTATTCACAACGGCTTACGGGAACTATCGCTTTGCTTATCTGTTCACCAAACAAACAACAGAGTGTTTTCAGGAAGCACACGCCCTGTTTTTCCAGCATATCGGCCAAGTGTATCGTACCATGGTGTACGATAACATGAAAGTCGCGGTGAAAAGGTTTATTGGAACGGAGAAGGAGCCGACGCAAGGATTGCTTCAATTGTCGCTCTACTATGGTTTTCAGTATCGGTTTTGCAATATTCGCAAGGGCAACGAAAAAGGTCATGTGGAGCGAAGCGTCGAGGTCGTTCGCCGAAAAGCCTTCGCTTTTCGGGACGAATTTGAATCCCTGGAGGAGGCAAATCAATATTTGCAGGATGTGTGCACTAAGCGTAATCGTAAGTCCCATGATGAGTACAACGGCCAGACGGCGGAGGAACGATTGGAAGAAGAGCGCCCCGCATTGCTGCCCACCCTTCCACCATTTGATGCAGCTCGCGTGATTTATGGACGGGTGAACAAATATTCCACCATCATCGTTGATCAGAATCGTTACTCAGTACCGGATCATTTGGTAGGTGAATCGATCATGATTAAAGCATATGCGACCCGGGTGCGATGCTTCCATCAGGAATCCTTGGTAGCGGAGCATGTGCGATTAACCGGCAACCACGAGTGGCGGCTTGATCTGAATCATTATTTGGATACGCTAAGGAAAAAACCTGGTGCATTTGCCGGTAGTGCGGCATGGCAGCAGGCTCCTAAAAGGATAAAAGAAATATACGAAACATATTATACCAAACAAGACAAGGAATTTATACAGCTATTGCAATATATTCGAGACGATGTCCCATTTGCGGAAGTCGAGCAAGCTATTCGGGAGCTGGAGAAAATTCATCCGGCTCAAGTGACTACGGATAAAATTAAAGTGCTTTGTGCTAGGAATCGTGACGCGATGCCTGTTGTTCAACCAAATCTCTCGAAAACGGGAAAAGAGATTGTAGAGCGGTCAGCACAGCAGCTTCGCATGTACGATGACATGTTTGATACCCATACACCAAAAGCAAAGGAGGACGTTGCATGAGTAACGCGCCGCGCAAGGCGTTTAAGGAAGCGATATTGGAATATAGCAAAGAACTGAGACTCCCTATGATTCGTAAGCATTTGGATGAGCAAGTTCGGGAGTCAACGCAGCAGGATGCCAGTTATGAAGCATTTCTGGCGCAGTTACTGGAGAAGGAATGTGATGCTCGTCGGGAAGCCTCGCGGCATAATCGCATTCGTCTGGCTGAATTTACACATAAAAAGTACCTTGAAGATTTGGTCATCGCGGATTTGCCAGATGATGCCCAAAAGAAGTTAAAGCAGCTGAAAACATTAGAGTTTATTCAGGAGGGGCGCAACATTATTCTGGCGGGGAACCCGGGAACAGGCAAGACGCATGTGAGTATTGGGCTAGGCTTAAAGGCCTGCCTGGAGGGATATAAAGTATGGTTTACAACTGTTCCCCTCCTCATTAACCGGATTAAAGAATGCCGAGCAGAGCAAACTCTTCGAGCCTTCCAGAACCGCTTTGAAAAATATGATTTGGTTATTGCCGATGAAATGGGTTATATATCTTTTGATAAGGAAGGATCTGAATTATTGTTTACCCATTTGTCGCTGAGGGCTGGTCGCAAATCGACAATCATCACAACCAACTTATCCTTCGAACGATGGGGTGAAATTTTTCAGGATCCCGTGATGACGGCGGCCATGATTGACCGGTTGACGCATCAGTCATACATCGTCAACATGAATGGAAACTCGTACCGCATGAAAGAAACGAAGGAGTGGTTACAACAACAGCAACTGGCATGAAGAAAAAAACAATAACCCTGTATAAAGGTTTATCATGTTTTTGATAAACATTTATACAGGATGTAACAAGCGATAGCGCGTTAGCATTCATCGTGAAACAATGCTCTTTGAAAACTAAATATGCTTATGAAACGACTAAATTTTTTTTTCTTAGTGGCCGAAAATTAAATGACTATATGGCCTAATTTTAAGTTGACAAATACAACCCTATTCTTTGTGGATGCAGTTAGCAAAGTTCGAGATAATACCCGACCTGATGGACGTGGAGAATATCTGCGTATTTTTGATGAAGAGTATCAAAGTGCAATAAAAGGCTACGAAAAACAGCTTGCAAAATATAAAGAGTATTTCCCCGAGCATCAAGATATTTTAAAGGTGCGTGAAGGCTATTTTGCCATCGATAAAAAGAACAATGAAGTCGAAATTGAAGATTGGGACGACAGCAAAAGCGAGTTAGACGTTAAGGCGAAATCCCAGGAGGATATTGATCGTGGTATCAGCTTGATTCTTGAAAGAAAAGACGAGCTTATTTCCTTTGAAGAGCCACTGAGCTTCATATTCTCCCATTCGGCACTTCGTGAAGGCTGGGATAATCCAAATGTGTTTACCCTTTGCACGCTGAAAAATGGAAGCTCCGATATCGCAAAGAAACAGGAAATCGGGCGTGGTTTAAGACTTCCTGTTGATATTACAGGCAACCGCTGCTTGGATTCCGAAGTCAATGAGCTGACGGTTATTGCAAACGACAGCTATGAGAATTTTTCACGGGTGCTGCAAGAGGACTTCAATCAAAACATGAATTTCAACAAGAATGAAGTAACTGCCGATATCCTGACTGTTACCCTTGAAAAAGCAGGTGTTCCGAAAGAAAAAATCACTGCCGAACTGGTTGACACCTTTAAGCAGGAGCTAATGCGTAAAGGCATCTTTGATAGCAATAATATTCTCGGCAAAAACGTGGAGCAAACATCCAAGCTCCTTGAAGGCCTTGTTTTTGAAAATGAGATACTAAATGAGCACGCTCTATTGCTTAAGGAGAATTTTGCAGAGTACATGGTGCAGAAAGGCTCTCAGCGCATTGAAATTAAAAATGGTGATAACGAACCCTATGTGAATACAATCCGTGCTTTTGTATCCCAAGAGGAGTTTCAGCAAATCTACTTTGGGCTTAGCAGAAATCTGACAAAGCGCACTCTTTATAAGTGCAATGTAGATAAGGACAAGTTTGTTTCCGGCTGCATTGAGGAAATAAACACCTACCTGCAATACTTTAAGGTCAATAAGGCGGTCAATATCGCAACCGGCAAGGCTGGCTTTAACGATGCCCAAATGTTTGAAATGGTAAAATCAGGCGATAAGACTTTTGATATTGATGTGGGCATGAAGGTTATTCCGAAAAGCGATTTTGAGGTCGTTAACTATATCATGCACCACACCATGCTGCCCCGCCTTGCCATTTTTAACATGCTGGCTGGAATTGAAAAAAGGGACGCACTAAACTTCCAAGACATTCTCGACAGAGTGACACAAAAGATCTTGGTGCGATTAAATGATGCCAAAGCAGCAAATATAACTTCCTACGAAGTCATTGATGGCTATGAGCTGGACGAAGGGCAGATTTTCGCTACAGACACCATTAGCGAAGAAGATTTTAACGATGAATGGCGTATTTTCAAGTCAAACCCACATAGAAAAAACGCCTTAAATGAATACTACAAAATGGATAGCAAGGGCGAAAAGGAATTTGCAGAAAAACTTGAAGCAAATGACAATGTTATCTTATTCACCAAACTTAAAAAAGGCGGTTTCGTAATAGACACCCCTTACGGAAACTACTCCCCCGACTGGGCGGTTGTATGTAGAAAAGATGGACTTGAAGCAGGTGCTGTAGGAATTTACTTCATCGTAGAAACAAAAGCCGGAAAACTTGAAAAAGACTTAACTGATGTGGAAGTAAACAAAATACGCTGCGGCGAATTACACTTCAAGGCTGTATCTGAATTGGTTAAATTCAATTGGGTTAATAGCTATGAGGATTTTAAAACAAAGTTCGGTGTAAAAGAAAGTATGTAAGATAATCTGCCTGTTTGATCATATAAGGAGCTGTCACTTATGGTATGTTTGAGAGCAATGAGCTATTTCACTTGTAAACTTCATACCAAGGGCTCTGAACGGAGCTTACTCAAGTAACATATATAGCCGAATTACGTCCTGCCATAGAAAACGTCATATTTTAAAAAATAAAGACACCGTAACTCATAGGAGGGTTATGGTGTCTTTTCGTCTTAAACTCGAAACAAGCTTTCTTGTTGTGTTTAATGCATCGAACCATTCTGGCTCGGTGCGTTTTTTTATTCTAAAGATTTATCGGTTTTTTAGATTAAAATCCGGGCGTTCTCCACCGTCTGTCCTTTCAATCAGATTTTAAAAAATTGAAAGGATGGTCAAATATGAAAACCATAAACCTAAAGGATATTTACCCTTATTACTTTACAGAAGATAAATGGATTGACGTGCCGGACGAGCTGGCACAGATATTTGCAGATTATATCAAAGCAGAGGAAACCTATGAACGAACAAAACGCCGTTATAAAGCTACATACTCCCTTGACCGTGGGGATGGTATCGAACGGGATATTCTCTTCGTCTCCCTCTCTCCCCATGAGCTTTACGAGCGCAAACTTACCCAAGAGCAGCTCCATGCAGCAATAGCCTCATTGCCCGACAAGCAAGCAAAACGGATCTATGCCCACTTCTTCTTAGGCATGAGCAAAACTGCCATCGCACGCTCCGAAGGTGTCAGCAAGGTATCGGTTTCAGAATCTATTGAAAGAGGATTATGCTCGATTGAGAAGTTTTTGAAGAAGTTTCTCTAATTATAGGTGTTACTCTTATGAGTAGTAGTCATTAAGCTCAAAAAAGCCCGTGACTTCGGCATTTCCGCCGCTAGTTACGGGCTTTTTATTTGCGCTATTCGCTCATTTCTTCATAATCAGAATAGCTCTGGTGGATATTCGAGATTAACAATCTACAATCCGTCTGTGCGCTTTCAAGCAGCTTGCACGTTTCTGATTTACCTAAACGCATATTTCTAATTTCAGAAATCTGTGAGTCGATTCCAGCGATACGTGTAAGGTAATTCTCTGATAGGAAATTGCCCAGAGCATTATTGAAATACTTGATGACTTCGTTGGCTGCGTTATTAAAACCTGCACGAAGGGTTTCACGGCTCTTCCTCATCTCTTGCTCACGCTTGTCGGCATCCACATCCTCTTTAGCCTGCATTCCAATTGACAGTACCACGCCGAAGGCACCAAGCACTTTTCCCGCAACATTGATTCCTTTTACCCATTTGACAGCTTCCCACGGCTTAAAGCTGTGTCCGAAAAAGTGGCCTATGTCTAAGACCATCTGGTGGACGTTGCTGCCGGTGAACGCTTTAAGCCCATTTGCAGCGGCGTTTGTTCCGGCTGTATTAGCAATAATCTTGCTGCTTCCCTGAGCCAGAACATCAGATTTGAATATGCGCTCTATAAGTGGATTGCCTTTCCCATTTTTGCTTTCCAATCGGAATTTGAGAGTCTGCGAAAAATCCGATTTATAGAATTCATCCAACTGTGCTTGGCAGTCTTCAGATAACTCAGTGATTCTTCTTGTAATGCTATCAACACAATCGGCTGTGATGCGATCAACCTCGTTATATGCAGCGGTAATTGCATCGTTAGCATCATCTTCATTGTCGTAGTTATAAACCGAATTAGCAATTTCACGGCCTTTTTCACGAATTTGAGAAGCCGCTTCTTCAAAGATGGATTTGACCGACGACTCAATTCTCCATTGAGTCGTTGAAATGATATAGCGTTCTTGACGTAAATGCTCTTCGAGAGCATCAATGTCGCTGTCTCCGGTTGAAGGTTGATATTCCTCCAAGGCTTTTTGCAGAAACTCGAATAACCTATACAAAACCGTGGTCATTTGTGAGGGAATTCCTTTGTCACGGACAAAGGCGTTTAGCGTTGAAACAAGAGCATCATAATTGCTACGCGCTATGAGTTCTTCCGCAATTTCGCTGTCTGGCTCTGAAAGGCTATCTAAATATGACTCAGCATCTACAAAAACAGTCCGCAGTTGTGCCGGGGTATACGGAGCTGTTACTTTCTCCAAATCTTTTAGCTTTATTTCTTGATTCTCAATCGTATTACCGATGCCCGCCATTTTGTTTACAATCAAAATCATCTCGCCAGCTTTATCTTTTTCAAGCAATAGCTTGCGGAAATTTTGACCTATAAAATCATCGAACAACTCTTGAGTGACCACATAAACAAGCATATCGGCATCTGCGATTGCCTGATATGAGATTTCATCGTGGTCGGGTCGGAGCGTCGTATGGATGCCCGGAGTGTCAATTACTTCAATTCCATTCCAGTCATAGGTGTGGGCTTCCTGGGTTGTAATCCCTGCGCCAATAGCTATGTCTGAAATACCTGTTAAAGCTTTTAGAATGGTTGACTTGCCAGCACTATATTGTCCAGCAAAGACAAGGCTTACTGGTTTATTGCCTTCAAATATTTCTTGAGGCAAACCACTCCCGTCGAATCCAATTTTTCCAAGCAAATCTCGGATACTTTCGAGTAACTTTTTGCTTTTAGCCGTCCATACGGCAATGTATACAGAGTCTTGTTCTCTCATTTTGATTGTCTCCTTTATTTCATAATCAGAAGTTCTGTAATTTGCTGTGCCATTCGAATACGGTTCTGCGTATTGGCGTCGATGGCATCAAGAAAAGGAATGTGTGCGATTCTCGGTACATCATCGATATACTGGATATTGATGCTCTGGATATCAACTGAATTCCTGTCGGCTTTACGCCATATTGCCTGCAACAGCATTGATTTGATGTTGTTATTCTTTATGATGTACCATACCTTTTCTTTTAGAAGGTTAGACAAGGCTTTGGCTGCGTCATTTGGGAATACTTTCCCATACTCAAGTACCAACATAACTGCGTATCCTGGTATTCTTGCGATACTTGAAATGTGCCATTCCAAACCCTCATAGCCCAAATACGCCAATGCTTCTTTAATAACGGCAGCGTTTATCTCCTGCAACTTATTATTAAGAGCTATGGCGAATTCACGCTGCGTTTTTGACAATGTGAATACTGAGTTAATAACATCATCAATGTTACGACTCATAGGGTACAACTGTTTTTTCAGCAATTCATCATACAAAACGTCGAGTAGCTTCTTCCGTAGCCCAACCACCATCTTATCGATATGGTCAGAGAGCTTCTTCTCTAATTTCTGACGAGCGTTACGGACTTTCTTTTCTCGGTCATTAAAAAGGAACGAACCCATCCATCCCACTAAACCGACTCCCAGTCCAATCCACCCTATAGGATTCCAAACATTAAATAAGCTGGCTATCATAAGCCCGCCGCTAAGTAACGTGGTAGTCCAGTTCCATATGCGTTTTCCATCTACGAGCATATGCATATTGATTGAACGGTCAGAGAACACAGAGTGAGAGAAATTTATCTCAGCATTAATTTCACGGCTAATTTCTCGCAGTTCTGTTTCACACTCTTTGCCGAGTTGTTTTAACAAATCAGAAGACCGCTCTTCAATCTTACGACTTTTCAAAATCTTATTCCATTCGGCGCTGGCATTTGAGTTGTCATAGTTATCCTCTGCGAAAGAAGCTATTTCACGTTTTAGCTCGCCAGAAATTGATGTCAGCAATGTCTCAATCCTGCTCTTGCTGTCGGTTTCAAAATCGTCTGTCCATTTTTTTAGTTTTCGCTTCTTGCCAACAAGGACAGACCCTTGCTCACTGTTTTTAGCACTCTGACTAAACAGGGTTTCCAAGGCATCTACTACTGGGACAACAACAATATCTGTGAAAGCCTTCAGCTTGTAAAAGCTTCCGTTTTTGCACACTTCGCTAATAATTAAATTCTCGACATAACTAAATCGAGACAAGTCGTAGAGTTCATAGCTGCTTTCTTTAAACTCATTTTGCTGTGAAAGAAAGGCGGACTTCAAATGCACATATGCAAACCGAATATTACGCCAATCCTGTCCATATTGATTACCAAAATCAAAGAACTGCTTCTTAATTGTCTCCAAGCGCTCATTATCAAATTTCTTCTGAACATCACGCTTGAACATTTTTAAACTGCTGGCTGCATTGATATCAGCCTTGATGTTAATAAGGCAAATTACAGGCTTGCCGAGTTCAAGGATTCTGTTCAGACATTCCGCTTCACAAGCTTGGGGTGCGTCGTCAGTTATTAAGAACAATATAAGGTCGCTTTTTTTTGCAGCATCAAAAGCAATGTTCTCGTCGTCTTCGCCTTCAAATGCGGCTATCCCCGGGACATCAGTAATCTGTAAATTTTTATATATGTAAGTTCTAACATCACGAGTTGTTCGTTGGGCACCTTTTCCTATGGAATCACCATTTCCGTGGATTAAAATTTCCATCAGAGTGGACTTGCCCGCCATTGTTCTTCCAAAAAGCGTTATTGAAAAAGATGTTTTTGATAATGCGTTTATATCTTCAACAAGCTGCTGCGGAAGAATCTCAAAGTTAGAACGGATTAATGATAATTGTGATGCCAAGCTGCTGGTAGTTGCATTGTCATTAAAATTACTTACTTGAACCTAGATTCTACGTGCAATCTACTCATATAACCCTTTAAGCAAGTATTTATAATCGTTAAGCCAAAACCATTCTTTCACCCAATGGGTGAAAGAAAATTGCAGCAAATTAACATCTATTTGTATGTTTTTTGTCTTGTTTGATGGGTAAAAATGTAACAAATAGAGGTGTTGTGAAGGAGATGGCTTATGATAAATAAAATCGAGTTTAAGGCTAAAAATCTTACCTCAAATGCAGGACTTTTTCTGATGCTAGAGAACACTAAAAATAACGGCATTTTTGAGATGATTGAAAATGACCTCACTTTTGAAAGCGCTTCTGTAAACAAGATTAAAATGAATCATGTTAAAACCATGCTCTCTGGTCATTTTATAGGCATAGATAAGCTCGAACGTTTAAAACTTTTAAAGAATGATCCCCTTGTTCGTGAATTCGATATTTCTGTTAAAGAGCCTGAAACCGTGTCGCGTTTTTTAAGCAACTTCAGCTTCAAAACGACGCAAATGTTCAGAGAAATCAACTTCAAAGTGTTTAAAAAGCTACTTTCTAAAAGTGGATTGACATCCATCACTATTGATATCGATAGCAGTGTCATTAATGTAGAAGGCCACCAAGAAGGCGCTACTAAAGGTTACAATCCTAAAAAGCTGGGCAATCGATGCTACAATGTCCAGTTTGCCTTTTGTGATGAACTCAAAGCCTATGTCACTGGTTTTGTTAGAAGTGGTAATGCATACACCGCAAATGGTGCTGCTGAACTGATTAAAGAGATTGTTGCCACTCTTAAAGCTCAAAACTTGGAAATCTTTTTCCGTATGGATAGTGGCTACTTCGATGAAGAAATCATTGAAACAATCGAGTCTCTTGGTTGCAAATACTTAATTAAAGCTAAAGCTTATGCAACACTTGTCTCCCAAGTGACCGCTTCCTCTGCTGTGTTTCTTAAAGGTATAGACGGCAGAGAAACCGCTGAGCTGCTTATAAAATTGGATAAGTGGAAGAAAAAAAGAAGATTTGTCGTGTCTCGCGTTCTGAAACCCGAAAAAGAAAGAGCTCAGTTAAGCCTGTTAGAAGGTTCAGAGTACGACTATTTTTTCTTTGTCACCAATACAGACCTAGAGTCAGAAGCGGTGGTTCTCTCCTATGAAAAGCGTGGCAATGCTGAAAACTATATCAAAGAAGCAAAATACGACATGTCAGTAGGCCACTTGCTTTTGAAATCATTCTGGGCAAATGAAGCAGTATTCCAAATGATGATGCTTTCATACAATCTGTTTTTACTCTTCAAATTTGACTACTTGGATGTGTCTGAATATAGGCAGCAGATAAAGACATTTCGCTTGAAATACGTTTTTCTTGCGGCCAAAATTATCAAAACAGCTAGGTCTGTGATTATGAAGCTCTCAAGCAAATATCCTTATCAAGAGGTGTATAAAAAATGTATCTGCTTAGAGTCGTAACGATTGATAAATTGGCGCTTGAATCGCTTGAATGAATCGAGTGGTTTATTAATTGAACCTAGAATTGTGATATTTGCAACTTAATTGAGAATAATGGGTATATCTTATTCAAATGTGTTGAGGAAGGGGTGTGAATAATGTTAAAATGTAGGAGTAACTACTTGAATTCTTCGTAGGTTCAGCGAAAATATCGATTTTTAATGGTTTTCGTAAAACAACGTGGAATTTAGGTAGTAATCAAGTCATTGGGATTATTTGGGTTTGGTGTAGCCTTTATCTTTATGCAGTCGACAATTATTGCCACAGCACAGGAGAAATTACCTCATATGAAGGGTACAGCAATGGCTCTTGCAGCATTCAACATGTTTTTAGGAGCAGGTGTCGGTACGTCAATCAATGGTTGGGTAATGGAAACAATTAACACAACGATTATCTTTAATATTGCATCATATTTATTTTTAATAGTTGGTATACTAGCAGCAATATTTGTTTCACAATTTGAAGCACAAAAAAAGAAGTCCTATGCAAGTGAAACTTTATAATCAAATTATTTAGATGGGAGATGTAAAAAATGATTAAAGCAGTTTTTTTCGATATGAATGAAACGTTACTTAATCTGGAACCCCTTAAAACGCATTTTGATAAGCATTTTAAAGATGAGTATGTCCTAAAGTATTGGTTTACAAAGTTGCTTCAGACGTCTCTGGTAATGGCTAGCATGAACGCGTATAAGAATTTTGGAGAACTAGCAGGTGTCGTGTTAGAAAGTGTGTTCCATGAAGGTGGAAAATCCTTATCAGAAGATGAAAAAGCAAGTATATTGAATACTTTTAGAAGTATGCCAGCTTTTGAAGATGTCCCTGAAGCGCTGAAGATGCTTAAAGATAATAATTTAAAAGTTATTGCAGTATCCAATTCATCACTAACGATGATGGAAGAACAGCTGACAAATGCAGGGATTATCAAATATTTTGATGGGTATTATTCAGTAGATGCAGTAGCCCGCTACAAACCCTTTGAAGATATATATAAATTCGTAGCAAATGAAGAACTATTGGATGTCTCTGAAGTCGTAATGGTGGCTTCTCATGATTGGGATTTGTTTGGTGCTAAAAGTGCTGGGTTGAAAACAGCTTATATCAAGCGTAAAGACGTCATTTATAATCCGTTTTATTCGGACCCTGATATAGATGATGACCATATGGTTAAATTAGCTGAAAAAATTGTAAGGTTAAAAGACTAAATGAGATATAACTCTATTGAGAGATGAAATAACAAGCAAGAAAGATATGTATTAAACATAGTGAATAACAAGGAAGATACCATGAGTTTAAATCGTGAATTAGCAAAGTTAAAGGAAGAAAATTTAAAGAAAGTATCAAAGGAATTATCAGATGTATTAGTAAAAGATGTTGAAATTCAGGCAAAGAGAGGTACTACAAAGAATGCTTTAAAAACAGGTTATAAAATTCAAGCGTTTGAGTTACAAAATGCGTAGGAAGAATGATTCATTCAGATGAATTACTTTCTAAACTAAAGGTTCATAGATTATCAGTTTTTATAGAGGCGATTGATGTCTTTATTGCAATATAATAGATAAAATAATGTTCATAAAGGGGAGATAACATTGAAAATAGAAATTTGGTCAGATTATGTATGTCCATTTTGTTATATTGGTGAAAGAAAGCTTGGACAAGCGCTTGAACAATTAAAGATGACAGATGACGTTGAGATTATATTTAAATCTTTCGAATTAGATCCTAATGCGCAAAAACAATATGAGGGAGACATTCATCAATTGATGGCAAAGAAATACGGCATAAGTATTGAACGTGCAATTGAAACCAATAACAACATTGTTAGAAGTGCAAGAGAAGTAGGGTTGGTGTTTAACTTTGATGACTTAAAACGGACAAATACATTTGATGCCCACCGTTTATCTTATTATGCAAAAGAAAAGGGTAGATTAAGTGCATTTACTGAAGCTGTCATGAGAAGCTATTTTATTGAAGCTTTAGATATCTCCAATCTAGAAACACTGTTAGACCTTGCGGTTGAAGTGGGGTTAGATAGAGAGAAAGCAAAAGGCATTCTAACTTCGTCGGCTTATAGTCAAGAAGTAAGGACAGCTGAACAGAATGCTCATTCAAAAGGAATCAATGGTGTGCCGTATTTCATCTTTGATGAAAAGGAAGTTATTTATGGTGCGCAACCAGTTGAAGCATTTGTAAATGTCATTGAAGCAGTTAAAAATAATGTGCCAACAACGATAAATGAAACAAATTTTTGATTTTTTATCGGAAGTAAAGAGAAAAATTTCTTTTTTAACAGATAAAACAAAAGGCTTTCAATTCATTAAGTCAGTATCAAAAATGATAGTACCTATTAAAAATAGATGTATTAACAAAAAAAGCTGTGAATGCTATAATCATATTGAGAATAAATAAAATATGTTGCATAAGACAAAAGGAGGATTTTTTTATGAAAGCAATAGTAGAATTTTTAAACAAGAGTAAGGTGTTTTATTTAGCTACAAATAGTGAAGGAGCACCTGATGTAAGACCAATGGGAATTGCAATTCCATATAATGACAAATTATACTTTGTAGCAGCTAAACCAATGAATGTATTTAAGCAATTAGAAGCAGATAATAAAGTATCTATTTCTGCTTATGACGGAGAGAAATTCTTAAGACTTTACGGCACTGCAGTACTTGAAGACTCAGAAGAAACAGTAAACACATTCCTAGGGATGGACGAGAAAATCGCAACCATGTTCCCAGCGGATATTATGGCGCCGTTCTATTTAAAAGATGTAACAGCAAGTATTTGTTCATTTACAGAAGAACCAGAAGTATATAACTTCTAAATATCGTGCAGTACAGGTAGCCATGTTTAAAGAAGGTTTAGCCTCTGATAGTACACGCTAGGCTAAACCTTTTATTTTAAGCGATTAATTAGTTGTCTTGATTGATCATGCCCATGTGTGTGAGATACTCGACTCCCCAAATATTCATAGCAGACAAGACATTGCCAAACTCGATTCCTAGTGGTGACAATTTGTATTCCACTTTAGGAGGTATGACGTTGTATACTTCCCGAACAATGACTTCATCTTGTTCCAATTCTCTCAATTGTCTCGTAAGTGTTGCCTGAGTTGCAGGAATAAGTCTACTTAGTTCATTAAATCGTTTGGTACCTTGTTGTAGATGCCAGAAAATTAGAAGTTTCCATTTTCCTTTTATGACTTTTTGTGCCATACAATATGGACAGAGTGCTTCTCTTACTTCTGGACTGATTTGGCAAGAGCCACATTCATCTAAGTATTTTTTAAACATTTCATCACCTCGGTATCATTAATGATAGTATCTATCAAAAATAATTATATTTTAAAAACGGATATATATGTAATAATTATACTGAAAATAATTTAAAAAACAAGTCACATATTAAAAAGGAGGAGGAAATGATGAAAATAGCGGTGCGATATTATTCGAAAACGGGTAATACAAAAAAGTTAGCTGAAGCCATTGGAAGGGCTATAGGTGTTAAAGCTTTTCCACTTTCACAACCTGTAGACCCAGATACAGATATTTTATTTTTAGGAAGCTCTGTTTACGCAGCAGGCGTGTCCGGAGAAGTTAAAACCTTTATAAATACTTTAGACAAAAATGTTGGTAAAGTAGTTAATTTTAGTTCTGCGGCGATTATCGAGTCCACATACAATCAAGTTAAAAAATTAGTTAAGAAAAGAGGTATCACGATGTCTGATAAAGAGTTTCATTGTAGAGGGAGCTTTACAGTAATGCATCGTGGAAAACCAGATAAAGATGACTTGAAATCGGTAGCGACGTTTGCGAAGGAAGTTACAAATGGCTAACTTAGATAGAATGAATTGTCCAAGATTTGTCCTGGCAGGTACAAATAGTGGTGTAGGTAAAACGACAATCACCCTAGGTCTTTTAAATGGGTTTCGACGGAAAGGAATTAATGTTCAGCCATTTAAAAGTGGGCCAGACTATATCGATCCTGCATTTCATACATTTGTTACTGGAAACCCATCGCGAAATTTAGATACATGGCTTATACAGGAAAACCCTATAGAATATTTAATGCAACAAACTGGAGTGAATAAAGATCTTTCTATTATCGAAGGCGTAATGGGTTTTTATGATGGGCATATTGTTCATAAAAATGTTGGCAGTACTGCTCATTTATCAAAAGTATTAAAAGCACCAGTTGTACTCATCATTAATGGTAGTGGTATTTCTACAAGTGCCGCAGCAATTGTACACGGCTTTAAGCATTTTGATAATGATGTGGACGTAGCAGGTGTGATTATTAATCAGGTCAACAGTAAACGTCATTATGACATATTAAAAGAAGCTATTGAAGAAATGACGGGCGTAAAGTGTTTTGGCTATTTAAAGAAACACCCTGACATTAATTTGGATAGTCGTCATCTAGGTTTAATACCCTCTTATGAAGTAGAAGTGCTACAAGACAAAATCGACTTGATTAGTAATTTGATGGAAGACTCTATTGATTTTGATGGTTTACTGGAACTTGGGCAAAGTGCGGCACCATTAAAAAGAGTAGATTTAGGCATAAAAAAAGTTGTTGATGAAGTAAGAATTGGTGTGCCGTTGGATAAGGCCTTTAACTTCTACTATCAAGACAACTTAGAACTACTAGAAGCACTTGGAGCGAAACTAGTGTATTTTAGTCCTTTAGAAGATAAGGCAGTTCCAGCATCCATAGATGGTATTTACTTTGGAGGTGGTTTTCCAGAAGTATTTGTTAAAGAGCTATCGGCTAATAAACAAATGCGAACATCTATTAAAGAGTTTATTGAAGCAGGTGGCCCAGTTTATGCGGAATGTGGTGGACTTATGTATATGTGTAACCGGATAGTGGATCTTGAGGATAATGCTTATGAAATGGTTGGTATCTTGGAAAATGACTCTGTCATGACAAAAAAGTTACAACGATTTGGTTATGTAGATGTCAGAATCAATAAGGAATCGATTATTGGATCAGATATGACCAATTTTGAAGCTCATGAGTTTCATCGCTCAAAACTGACGGAGCACTTGGATGACCAGACAGTTTATAGTGTTGAAAAAGACAGAGGTAATGGCAATATCAATAAATGGTCATGTGGTTATACCTACAAAAATTTCCTTGGTGGGTATGCACATATTCATTTTTACAATAATCTAGAAATTCCTAGGAATTTTTTATATACATGCGAAAAAAGAAAAAAATGAATTAAAGGAGTAAATGATGAGAACATACAAAACGGATAATTATAAGTTTAATCAACATAGACAATGTGAATTTTTTCCTTGTCACAAAGGAGTAGAGGAAGACAAGTTTAACTGCCTTTTCTGTTATTGTCCATTGTATATGTTAGGTAACGAATGTGGCGGTAACTTCAAAGTGACCAATGGGGTAAAAGATTGTTCCGGCTGTACAAAACCTCATGCTGAAGGTAGTTATGACTTTGTCATGTCAAAAATAAAGATGGTTATTCAAAAAGGATCAAGTTTTATTAAGTAATTCAATTATAGGAGGTGTATGAATATGATTTTAGGTATATCAGGTAGTCCGAGGGAAAATGGTATTACCGCTCACGCTATCAAAGAAATTCTTTCTCAGAGCAAGGAGGACACACAGTATATCTCCCTATTTGGGAAACATATAGGAGGTTGCATCAGTTGCCTTGGTTGTACGAAAGACAATAAATGCGTTGTAGAAGATGATTTTCAAGAGATTGCAGAAGCTATGGCTCAAGCAGACGCTATTGTTCTAGGCGTACCTAATTATTATGATGTACCCAATGCTTTGACACATGCGATGTTAGAACGATGTTTCTGCTTTCGTCACCAAGGCACCTTCTCCTTAAAAGATAAACCGATTGTCATTCTATCGACTGGTTATTCTAAGGATGAAGAAAATAGTCAAGTACTGAATATAGTAGAACATTTTGCGAATAAAAATAAAATGAAAGTAATTTCAAAATTTTTAGTGGGTGCTTTTTCGCAATGTTACTCATGTAAATATGGTATGACTTGTGCTGACGGAAATATTGTGAAAGATAACGGTTTTGTTGATAAAATTACAACAGAGATGTTACCACCCAAATTTAAACAGCAAGAAAATTCTATTTTAAAATGTCATCGTGCGGCAGATACTATCACCAAACTGTTAGCCATGTATAAAGAGCGTAAAGGAGTGCAATAGCATGGAACTAAAAGAAGTTGTCAGCAAGAGACAGAGTATCCGTCGATTTAAAGATACGGAGATCTCAGATAAAGATATTATTGAATTGGTTGAAGTTGCGACTAAAGCACCTTCATCAATGAATATTCAAAATGGATCTATGTCAATATCTTAGACACAAAAAGCTGAACTTTTCATGCAATTTTTCTAGCTAAATCTTCACAGTTTTGTGGTGAGATATAACCAATGCTGCTATGTATCCTTTTTCTATTGTACCAAGCTTCTATATATTCAAATATCGATAATCTTGCTGTGTCAAAATCAAAATATTTAACAAGGTGGACTTCCTCTTTTTTCAAAGAAGCATGAAATGACTCTATACAAGCGTTGTCGTAAGGACATCCCTTTGCACTAAAGGAATGGGTAATAAGTTTAGTACTATCTATGTATTGCTTGAAAGCGGAGCTTGTATACTGACATCCTAAATCACTATGAAGTATTAATGGAGTGCTTGGTTTTTGAAGCTGTACAGCATTCTTTACAGCCCGTAGCGCTAATGGGGTATCAATAGTTTTAGACATAGCATGTCCTATTATTTTCTTACTATATAGATCCATAACCGAAGCTAAGTAACACCAACCATCTTTAATTGTGTGGATGTAAGTAATATCAGTTACCCACTTTTCATTAATAGTAGCTGTTTCAAAATCCCTTTTTAAAAGGTTTTCTTTCTCTACTATTTTCCTTTTAGATGATGCTGGTCTAAATTTTTTTATTATTATAGATTTTATTCCCAACTTCTTCATTAAACGTTGAGTTCTTTTTAAACTAATAATTATCCCCAATGCTTTTAGTGATTCATTTATTTTGGGTGCTCCATAACGGTTTTTGCTCTCTTTGTGGATATTTATGATTTCTTTTTCTATATTTTTATTTTCTAATTCTCGATCACTTGGTTTTTTATTTAAATACTTGTAATAAGAGCTCCTAGCTACCTTTAAAACCTTACACATGAGCTTAATATCATGATATTTCTTGTTGTTAGTGATGAATTCAAATATAGTAGTTACTTCCTTGCGAATATGCCCATAGCCTTTTTTAATATTTCAATTTCTTCCTCAAGTTTTGCATTTTTCTTTAATAAATTTTTATGTTCCACTGCTGTTATAGTTGTATTTTTATCTACAGAAACAGGTTTATTTTTCTTTACCCAGCCAGTTATTGTTGATTTTGATACGGCATATTCACTATTCAACTCTGCTAGGCTCTTTCCAGAATTATAAAGTTCTACTATTGTTTTTTTAAATTCATCTGTATATTGTTTTTGACTTGAAGGTTAATAATTTCACTCTGTAACTTTTCGGATACATTATTGACTACACGATTTAGTAATGATACTGCATCGTTAGCGAGTATATGTCCACGCTTCGCAAAAGCCTTACATTCAGCCAAGGCCTCTGATAAATCGTCAGGCGACTTGGTTTGTTGTGTTAAATTCATAAAATCCAATATACCTCCCATCATATGATCTAATAATATCTTTACACTGCCACATCAATCCTCATGTTGCAGTACCACTCCTTACCTTCTTTGTTTTGTCATACTATATAATCCCATACTAAGACCTACACCAATGCCAAATCCTGTGATAATCATTAAAAAATTCAAATCTATCTTCCCAAATATATGAAATAAATTCTCCAGCCACACTTTTATCCAATGCCCCGAATTCATAGATCCTACTAATAATCCGATAGGAATTGAGACAGCCCCACAAGCAGCAGAAAACAACCGAATGGATTTACGGTCATAAGCTATTGCCCCAAATATCACTCCAAATATTATTCCCATCAAAATGATAGCAATGATGTCAGCAATGCTGGAATTTTCAAAGTAAGCAGCAACTGAAGGAAATAGTAAGCCAAAACCACCTACCAAACCTTCGACTAAAGCGAAACTTCCCAAAAGACCGATTGGGACGGCGATAAGACCCGCAATGGTCATTCGGCCAATCATCTTGTGCTTCCAATGTAAAAGGCCAAATAAAAGTCCCCCTACGCCTCCAGCGATTATTGTTCCTAAAATATAATTATCAAGACGCAATATTACAATGCAGGCAATTACTCCGCTGATAAGAAATGAAACCTTTCCCAATATCAACGACCAGATCACGCTGACTGTTTTTGAATTGCAAATTTTAGACATCATGATCTCCTCCTTTTTACAGTTTCATTAGCTTTTAGAGATTTTTAAAATAGAGCTTTTCTTCCCATAGTTCTTCGGAAAGTAATCCTTCCCGAGCTGCCATACATACTGATCAATTTGCTTCAGGTTATATTGATCCAAGCCATAGAATGTACGGAAATCATTCAGAATGCTTTTGAACTTAACATATTCCTTCAAGTCGCCATCCTGAAAATCTGAAAATTCATCGTTATTTCTAAAATAGCGAAGCACCTCATCAACGTAGCTATCATAAATCGGATATTCAAGCGGATTATGATGGCTGCAATATTTTGAGGCGAAGGAATAAAAGTTCTTCAATGTATCACCGATGGTTACATACTGGACATCACCCACCAAGGTAACATCACCGGCATTAAGTCTCGCATCAATATCTAAATTATAGATATGTTTAGCCACCGGATAGATTGAGAAAATGTTTGTGCTATAAAAATCATTGAGCGTTGACGCCTTTAGGAGAATATCAACAATGTCGGTATTCTTCGGACATAGCTCAAAGAACAGTTTATGAAGCGCATCCTCTTGCAGGTGGTAGTTCTCAAGACCATCCCACTTCTCAAGATAAAAATCGACCTGCTCGATTGATGGGGCGGGTACTTCAACGTCCAGTCTCTTTTTACGAGGTTTCGAAGGATTATCAACCTTATCCTGCATTGGTGTAAACGGCTGGGCAGTTCCATCAGAAACTAAAAATAAACGGAACTTTCTTAAATGAGACAAATAGCTATTAACAAGCGATTTGACATTACCAGTCGAATTTTCAGTAAGAGCTTTTATTAGCTCATTCTTTGCCGAATCCTCAAAATCCATTGCAGTTACTGTATCCCAGAACAAATCTTTGCTCCCTTTTCTCCAAAGGTAGAAGGTATCCGTATAAGCAGTATTGATTGTTAATTTTGAAATACTCTGGCTATGTAGGAAACCTTTATAAGTAGCACGCAGCTCTTCATATGATAAAGCTTTCATTTTGTCTATATCCAATTTCACTCCTCCATTATTCGATATATTTTAATCTTTCAAGCCATTTAAAACACAACCACTCTTAAAGAGGTTTGAACTCGCCATCATCCTCATCTTCGTTCTCTTCAGTGTCGTCAATGCCAAATAGCATCTTGAACCTATCGAAGTTATACGGGTAGGAGTTATCGCCATCAAATCTTACAGGCCTATGGCCATTATTATATTCAAATTCCAATTCCCACTGCGTGCCGTCGCATACCGTATATCCAAATCGCCGGGTCGTATATCTTCTACGCCATTCGCCAATATGAAGATCTGCCAATGCCGCTAAAAAGGTATCCCTTGTGAATGTTTCCTCATTTTCATTGTCAAATAGAATGAGTGATTCTTCATCTTCCCATAATTTTGTATAGGCTTTCAATCCATCTAAAATTTCTACAGTATAACTACGGTAACCGCCAAAGAAACCACCAATACCGAAAGTAATCTTACAGATAGAATCCATGTTTAGCGTGAAGTCCGCAGCCTTTTCTTCTGATTTTGAAAAGGTATAGATTCCGCCAGCTTCAGCATAGGCTTGTTTGGCTTTCTCTAAATATTCACAAGTCCAGTGAAGGCGCACATCCTCGCTCGGATGCACAATCAGCTCTTGGCCATAGCCGGGGCTTTCCATTATGTTTTTAAGGCGACCTATTTCTTGTTTAAGCCCACGAATAGCACTTATAATCTGCTCTTTAGTATTTCCTTTCAGCTGTTCTTCATAGTAGACCTCCGGGCTAATCATCATAGTAAGCCACCTCCCTTACTCATTTCCAGCCTTTATTTCATTGCCATCAGGAAGAATGAATGCTTGTTCAAATTTTACATCCATAACCTCTGCAATAGCCTTTAGCTCTTCCAATGTAATCGTCTCACGTTTCAGCTTTTTGCCAAAGTTCTGTGGTGACTGACCTAACCGTCTTGCCAACTCCGAAACGCTGATATTCATTTGTTCACATAACTGCCGTATCATATCCGAAGTTTTCATTGTACGCCCTCCACATATTAATACAAACATTATAAATCATTTGGTTTCAAACAACAAGAAGAACATATCCAGCCTTTACCACAACAAATCACCTACTACTCATTTGAAAAAAGGGTTGCGGGTGTTTTTTGTTGTGCCTATGTATTCATCAGCTACACAATCCCCTGAACAGAAATTATTTTAAATATTTTTAAAATAATTTCTTTAACACCCCTTACTTTCACCCGTTTTTTGTCCTGATTAGTAAGACGAGTTTAGCGTCATGCAATTTTGTTCCTTGACAACTAAATATACGGTATTTTGAGTACGAATCCTATGTGGCTGAAAAGCAAAGCGGCATAATGGGCAGCGCCATGATGACAGTGCATTGCACAGTCGAAGCGATAAATGCAGCCATTAGACCAACCATTGGCACGGTTGGTGCGATGACACACATCAGGAATAATGATACTTTCTCACGACCTCCCACAGACTTGAGGGGGAGTTCCTGCGATATTTGCTGCCTCTTGAAGGGACAAGGCTGATCGGTATTGCGGGGCTATGATGTCAAGCCAATGACAGCTCAAAATATCCCCCTTGCCTGGGTGCGTGGCAAATAAGGCACATGAACATAAAGATAAGGCACACCACATTTCTGCACAGTGCAATTTGTGGTGTGCTTCTACTGATACAACGACAAACTTCTCAAAAGATAATAAGTGCTTATAATCAAAATAAGCACCTCACTTGGAGGTGATTGCAAATGGGAAATATCAAAAACTTACCAGAAACCGCGGTCGAAGCTACCCTGCCTCAAGAATTGTATGCGGCAAGGGCATCAAAATCATTTCAGGATTTCATTAAGGTGCTTTCGCAGATTATAGAAAAGCATGGTGCCGATGTGCTGGATGAAATAAACCGTGTTGAGTAAATGGCTGTATTTGAGATATAGATATTTTCCAATATTATATTGGAGGTATGACTATGAATAGGAGTGGAAAAAAGTGTGTGCTTTATCCCCGTGTTAGCACTGAAATGCAAGTAGATGGTTTCAGCTTGGATGGGCAGAAAAGCAACTTAAGGCGTTTTGCTGATAGAGAAGAAATGGAGATCGTAAACATCTACGAAGATGCCGGTAAATCTGGTAAATCCATCGAGGGCAGACCTGCCTTTAAGCAAATGCTGCTTGATATTGAAAATGGTTTAGAGATTGATTATGTATTGGTGTACAAGCTGTCTCGCTTTGGCAGGAATGCAGCTGATATTCTGAACTCCTTGGAGCATATTCAAGCTTTTGGCGTGAATTTAATCTGTATTGAGGAAGGCATTGATTCATCACAAACAAGCGGAAAGCTTTTGATTTCCGTTCTATCTGCCGTTGCTGAAATAGAGCGTGAAAACATTATCGAGCAGACAATGAACGGACGAAAGGAAAAAGCTCGTCAGGGCGGCTGGAACGGTGGTTTTGCTCCTTACGGTTACTTCCTCAAAGACAAACAGCTTTTTATTCAAGAGGATGAGGCTGAGGCTGTACGCATTATCTTTGATAAATATCTGAATGGAAATATGGGATTTCATAAAATCGCCAATTACCTCAACCTGCAAGGTATTCAGAAAGTACAACGAAATAACGGCACCCTTTCGCTCTGGGGCACACATTTTATCAGGATGATTATTGATAATCCTGTTTACTGCGGTAAAATCTCTTATGGCAGACGTGTACGTGAAAAAGTAAAAGGAAGTAAGAATGAATATAAGCAAGTCCCGCAGGAAGATTACATTATAGCCGAAGGTCAACATGAGGCAATTATAAGTGAAGAGCTGTGGAATGCTGCACATGAAAAAAGAGAGCTGACAGGCGTTAAGTCACCTTCCAAAATAGGTCGTGACAGAGCACATTTGTTAAGCGGTATTTTAAAGTGTCCTAAATGCGGCGGCCCAATGTATACCAACAAGCACGCATGGACAAACAAAGACGGTACCTATAAAGAAGTGTATTATTATGTGTGCAGCAAAGCTCGTGCAGCCAGAGGAAAAACCTGTGAGTATACAACCATGCTCAAGAAAACCGACATCGAGCCGTTAGTCATTGAAGCGATCCGAGAGCTGATTCAGAATCAGGATTTTGCAGGAGAAATTAAATCAAGGATTGGGAAAGAAATTGATACTTCCACCTTGAACAGAGAGCTGAAAAATTACGAATCCAAGCTAAAAGAGACAGAATTGAATAAAACCCGGCTTGAAAATGAAATCGACAGCCTGCCTGAGGATACTCGTTTCAGAGAGCGTAAAATCCATGATATGACCCTCAGGCTTGATGGACTATATGATATTATCGTAGAGCTTGAAGAAAAAATTGAAGATGTTCTGCTGCGCCGCAAAGCTGTAGAGCAGGATGCAATCACTTTAGAAAACATCTATACCCTGTTAGCAAACTTCGACAAAGTGTACGACAAAATCAGCGATGAAGAGAAAAAATCCCTAATATCTTCGTTAATCAAAGAAATAGAGATTTTTCCATGTGGTGAGGCTGAGCTGCCCCTAAAGTCTATTTTGTTCAACTTCCCTGTTTATAAAGACGGTGAAGATGCTTGTGATTTCTTGTGGGACAAAAGTACGCACGTCTCTACATGCCCCGTCTGCGGAAACATATCTACCGGCTGCACAGTAACCACCTGATATCCATGTTGCCCCAATGTCTTAAGATCCCTTGCCAAAGTTGACGGTTCACAGGAAACATAAATCAGTTTTGAGGGATTCATCCTGGCAATGGCCGATAACACTGCCGGATCGCAGCCCTTGCGGGGTGGATCCACGATTAATAGTTGGGGATTAATGCCATTTGCAGCCAATTCCGGCAACAAGTCCTCTGCCTTTCCAGCCAGAAATTGTACATTGTTGAATCCGTTTAACCGAGCATTATAATCAGCATCCTTAACCGCTTCGGGAAACTCCTCAATACCGATGACCTGCCCCGCTTTTTCCGCCATTTGGAGAGAAATGCTCCCCATACCGCAATACACATCCAGCACTGTTTCGCCACCCTTTAAATCTGCAAAATCCCTAATCTGATCATATAAAACCCGGGTTTGTTCCGGATTCACTTGGATAAAGGAGCCGGGGCTAATTGAATAAAGCACATTGCCGATTTTATCTTCCAGCTTTTCCTTCCCTAAAATGTGCTGCCACCTGGGTCCGAATAAAACACCGGATTCTTTTTTCTGGATATTCTGTACCACAGATACCACCTCAGGAAACCTGCCGGATAAAGACTGGGCCAGCTTGGGGAGAAGAGGAAACTTCTTTTCCGAGGTGACAAAGATCACGGCGATTTCTTTGGTGTAGGCACTGATCTTCAATACAATATGCCTTAATGAAGAAAGATTATCCGAGTCCTTGTATGTAGTTAGTTCCTCCTGAAGAAAAGAGCGAATATGATTAAAAACATCAGGGACCAGAAGACATTCCCTAAAAGAGATTAATTCATGGCTTCCGGGTTTAAAGAATCCCAGTTCGACCTGATCATGGTAAATTTTTACGTGAAGCTGAATCCGGTTACGGTATTGCCAGGGATGGGACATGCCCAGCACCGGCCGCACTTCCACCTCAGGCATTTGAGCAATCTTCCTTAGTGCATCCTCCACAATTTTTTTCTTCATTTCCAATTGATGCTCGTATCGGGCATGCTGGAGCTGGCATCCGCCGCAAGAATCATAAACATGACAAGGCGGGATCATGCGATAAGGCGATTCATGGATAACACGGATTAATTTTGCCACGGCAAAACTCTTTTTCATCTGATCAATCTCCGCCTGCACAATTTCTCCCACCAAGCTGCCCGGAACAAAAACAGTAAATCCTTCAATACGGCCAATACCCCATCCTTGATGGGATATACCTGTAATTTCTGCTTCAAAAATTTCTCCAACCCTGATCGGTTTTTCCTTCATGATCATATCTCCTCAAATAACTCTTACTTCTAACTCTTTCTTCCATAAGATTCTATAGAAACGGTTTCTTCAATTTCTTTAGATAGCATATACCTTAGAATCATCGTAGCAACTAAACATAAAATAGTCAAAAATAATCAGAACAATTAATTTTATCCAATAAAATGAAGGTCGTCAATTGATGGAAGTATGACTTTTAATGGAAGCGAGACCTTGGTGCGCCTGATGAATAGAAAAAGATCAGGGTATCAAACTATCATGTAAAGGATTTTGGGAGGTTGATATCCTTGACCGAAAGCAGTTTGCAGCAATTCACCCTGCGTATACAGCAAACACTCACCGCACCATGGGATTTTACCTGTCTTCAAAATTATCTGCGTCTTGACCAAGTGGGTGAAGCCACCAGGCAAGCTTTAAATGATGATTCCGGTATTCCGGCAAAGAATCCTTTAATGGAAGCTTTTAATCTGCTCATCGAGGAAGGTCAAAATTATCGTATCGAAAATATTATTTTAGGCATTAATGAAGTTTTTAAATCTTATTTAAAAAATTTAACTTCTGAAAATCAAGATGGCGTCACTCAACATTTTCTGGAATTTCTGAAAATGTTCTTCATCTTTCTGACGGAAGATTGTTTTCCTTATACGGAAAAAATGTGGGAAGTCATCAGCACGATGATCAAGCCAACGGGCCTTTTTCTCATCAAAGAATCATTTACCACGGCTATCCCCACTTTTTTTGAATGCACCGCCTTATTAGGCAAACAAGCTTCCCGCAGAGATTTAAGTACCGGAACGCTGCAGCACGCTTTCCGCATTGCGGAATTGGCTTGCCGGAATAGTGGTAATCAAGAAGGATGCACCTTGATACAAAATTTAAGACAAAACTTGGAAAACTAAAGGGGTCATTATGTTTGAATTAAACAGCTACTTTTTTATTCTGCTTAATATTACTTCCGGTTTATTATCCCTGTTGGGCGCCGTGGGAATATTTATTTCATTAATCATCCAGCGGCGGGTAAGCCGACTTCAGGATATTATTGAGGAAATTCTGGATTTATCTTACGAAGAAAGTGCCAATACTACGGTAAAAATCCAAAACCTGATTTACAAATATCAAATGCAATACATCTTTCCGGCCAAGCCGATCAAAACAGTGATCCATTACATTAATATCAATATTGCCTTTCAATTGCTTTTTTGGAGCTGGCTGCTTTATTTAATCTTTCGCGGTCCCTTTAACTGGGTCAGTCTCATCTATTTATGGCCCTTATTTGCCATGCTTTTTGTGATGTTATTTTATCGTAAGTTGATCAAATGCACTCTAAACCCGGTAGATAACCGTTTGTTTAATTCTTTTATTCCTCCTCCCAGATACCTGAGAAGTATCGCCTTTTTATCCAGCTACGTCAACGTTGCCGTCAAAACCATTATGCAGCAAGCTCGTCCCACCCCTGTGCTGCGGCAAAAATCACCGGATAGCTGGGAGGTACTCTTAAAAGAAGAACTGCCCCTTGACGATTACCACTATTATTTTGTTTTAAAGGACCGGTCTGGCATTCTCTTTGATGCCTACGGTCATGTGCTCATTGAATTGGATCAGGATCCCATTACCGGCAAGCCTCGTCCCACGGCAAGAAATTTAAACATTCCTCTGGGCATAATAGAAAAAAAATTGCAGCTTATTCAACCCCAGGCTTATTTCTTTGTTTTCCCGAAAGGTGAAAAAAATCCTATTACATTTACTTATTTATTGGAGAAAATCGATACCGTATACTTTGTACCCACAACGCCGGAAGTTTCCACCAACCATTTCATCACTTACCATTTCTGTAGGGAAAATACTCTCCAGATTCTTACCAATGAAGCAACGGATGATATTGCAAAATTTCTTCCGGAAAAAATACCTGCCCATGGTATGCGCAGGTATCAGGAGCAAGGCGGGCAGGAACAAGTGATTGAAAGCAAGCCTTATATTGATTAATAGAGAAAAATCAATAAAATCATGACCCCATTCCAAACACCATGGGCGATTATATTCGTCCAAAGATTCCCTGTCTTTTCATATAAATATGTTAAACCAAGCCCGCCCACCGCAATAGGAATAAAACGATAGACATCGAAATGCAAAAAAGAAAAAAACAAGGCTGTAAAAAGGATTCCTTTTTTTACTCCAAAGCGCTGACGCAAGGCCGGATAAAGAAAGCCGCGAAAATACACCTCTTCTCCCATAGGAGCAAGAATTACGCCCATGATGAAGGCTAAAATGAATTCGCCTTGGGAGTCAACCATTAAAAGAATTTTAGCAAAATCTTGCAGATCCGGCTCCCCTGGAAAAAAAATACTGCTAAAGATTCCTAAAATCATCACTGTCACAAAAAGACCGCCGCCCCACTTGAGACCCTGAGGTACAGCCTGCCAAAAACCACCTTTAACAAACCCTAGGTCCCGAAAAGAATGACGATATTTAAGTACTGCAATACAGGCAGGTAAACTGATCATGAATAAAGTCTGGACCAAGCTGGATGTGAAGGCAAGCAACAATGGCTTTATATCGTCTAACTCCACAAAGGCTTCCAATACAATACCTAAAACCGTCATGGCGAGAAAGATGCCAATAATACCTAAAACGCCTTCCCAAGGTTGCCAGCGCGGCTGAGTAATTTGCTCATTCAAAAAATTTTCCTCCCTCATCATTTTTCTTCATGCTATTTTTTTCAGGATGATCGACTCATAAGCTTCCTGGTTTCAACTTAAATCATCGTCAGGCAGTAATTACCTCGCTATAGTTTCAAACATCTTCAAATAGGAAGACTAAATTCGGGGATAATAATGACGAAATAAGTAATAAGGAGGCTAATCATGTTAATTATATCTTATTTTCTCATCACTGTATTAGTTATTTCCATTATTATTATGCTGCTGTTTAAATCCCGTCTTTTTTTCTCCCAACAAGAACAACGCAAACCGTCTCCTTCCGGACAAAATGAATTTTCCCAGGAACTCTCGCCCCAGGGAAATCATATTCAAAAAACTCCCCTGGAAAAAAATCCTGATTCAACTCAAAAGGAACATATGGTTTTGCTTGTCAAAAATCCTACCTGTCTCTACGCCTATGCTCCACCCTCACTAAAATGGGGATCAGGAACCCCGGTTTTAAGAGTTTACCAGATAACAGACCATTCAGAAGATGGTGCTAAATCTTTATTTGAGCTTAATATTTCCCCAGATAGTAATAGATGGTTTATCAACGTTCCAGATGACAATTCCGGTTATTACGTGGTATTAGGTGAACTAAAAGAAGATGGTAGTTTTTATCCCCTGCTCCGCTCCAATGATGTTGAAACTCCCCGTGCATCTTTATCTACAGCTCTGGATGCTTCCTGGATCCCTTGTGATATCTACCAAGACTTAGAAAATATCTCCTATGGCTTAAGTTCTGCTATGACCCAGGGATCAGAAAGGACGGATCATTAATGCCCCAAGGATATCTGGCTCTTGTGCTCCACGCGCATCTTCCCTACGTGCGCCATGTGGAGCACGAACATTTTTTAGAAGAAAGGTGGTTCTACGAAGCGGTCAGTGATTGCTATACCCCATTAATTGATATGATGGATCGTTTAGAGGAAGAAAAGATCCCTTTTCGCTTTACCATGTCATTAACGTCTCCTCTGCTCACAATGCTGGGAGATCCATTAATGCAAAATCGTTATGAAAAACACCTGAACCTACTCCTGGAATTAGCAGATAAGGAAATTATTCGATTAAGACAGCAGCCTGAGTTTCTTGCCCTGGCATTTTTTTATCAAAAAAAGTTATTAAAAGCTCGAAATATTTTTTTGAACAGATACCATAAAAAATTAATTGACGGCTTTAAAAAACATATGACCCTCGGCCATCTGGAGATTATAACTTCAGGAGCTACCCATGCATATTTTCCTTTGGCTGAGCCTTCCCGCAAAACGGTGCGTGCCCAAGTCGCTACTGGGATCGCGACCCATCAATCATACCTGGGATCTGTTCCGGAAGGTATTTGGCTCCCGGAATGCGGTTACTATCCCGGTGACGATAAGATCCTGAATGAATATGGTTTAAAATATTTTTTCCTTGACACTCATGGCATACTTTATGCAACTCATAGACCTAAATATGCCTGTTATGCTCCGATCTTTTGTCCTTCCGGGGTAGCGGCTTTTTCCAGAGATCAGGAATCTTCTAAACAGGTTTGGAGTATGTCTGAGGGTTATCCCGGTGATCCTGATTACCGGGAATACTATCGAGATATTGGGTTTGATTTGGATTATGATTATATTTACCCTTATATCCACCCGGAAGGTGTGCAGGTAAATACAGGCTTTAAATATTACCGTGTTACCGGAAAAAATCAGGAAAAACAAGTTTATCATCCGGAGCAAGCCGCCAGGAAAGCTAGGGAACATGCCCTGAACTTTAAATTAAATCGCCAGAAACAAATCTCACGTTTAAGCAAAAAAATGGACCGGCCACCAATTATTGTGGCTCCTTATGATGCCGAACTATTTGGTCATTGGTGGTTTGAAGGGCCTCAGTTTTTAGAAAACCTTTTTCGCAGCATTGCAGCTGATCCCCAAAATATTAAGCTTATTACACCCATGGACTATTTATCCCGCTTTCCCCATAATCAGATTACTCAGCCCTGTATGTCCAGCTGGGGCAATCAAGGATATCATGATGTATGGCTGGACGAGTCCAACGCCTGGATCTATCCTAATCTGCATCAGGCGGCGTATCGGATGAGTGAATTGGTCCAACGTTTTCCTTCGGCGGATGAAAATATCACCAGAACACTTAAACAGGCGGCACGAGAACTCTTGCTTGCTCAGTCCAGTGATTGGGCTTTTATCATGAAAACAGGAACCATGGTTTCATACGCTACAGAACGAACCAAAAATCATTTGCATCATTTCAACCATCTCTATGAGCAATTGATCCATCACAACATTAATTTAAAGCAGCTTGAGCAGCTGGAAAATCAAAATCATATTTTCCCTGAGATTGATTATCAGACCTTTAAATAAATTTAAGGAGACGAATAACATGCATACTTTGAACCATTTGGAAGAAATCCTAAAACAAAAGGAACAAGCATTAATTCAATATGTAAGGTATATGCGGGAAGCCCAGGACAGTGAAAACCAGGATATGGCTGCACTTTTTGCCGATCTGGCTAAAGCTGAAGAAAAGCATATCACCGTAGTACGCAATCAGTTGGTAGATATGTCGGGGGAAGGAGACGGAGCACTCAATCAATACCAAAGAATTAATGAATACAATAGCCAAAATTCATTATATCCCACGACACAAGTTCATTGATGCAGGTTTAAGTTTTTAATTAAGGAATAACGAATCCCCCTCTGACAGGGGGATTCTATGGACCTCCTTTATTCCTTTTTGTAATTATTGATTTTATCTGCATACATAGCAGTTAGTTCCTCGGCCGTTTCCATACTAACACCTTCACTAAAGATACGACAGATCGGTTCATCAGAATCCGGCAGCACCAAAGCCCATCCATTTTCATGATAAACTTTAACCCCGTCCAAAAGCTCCCCTTGTTTTCCTCCTCCATCCTGCTCTTCCATGCTTTGTTCCTCAATCAGCTTACGCATCACAGTTCCCTTGGCATGCCAGGGACATTCAATGGCCTTTTGATGCTGATAAAACTCCGGAGATAAGGCCATAATTTCCGACAAGGGGATTTTTTCCTTAGCCATAAATTCTAAGATATATACCAAAGCATTGATAGCATCGAATTGTAAAATATATTGTTTATATCCTTTTTGGGTGCTGACAATTTTATCTTCAATCATTTGCTGCATATAAAATTGTTTGGCTGTTTTTGTGCGGATCACTTTTCCTTGATATTTTTTAGCCATATCTTCAATCACCTGAGAAGCAGTAACCGGCACTACAATGGTTGCATCTTGATGTGTTTTCATCACAAGCAATGAGACCAGAACCATATAGAGATCATCCTGAATCACATGGCCCAGATTATCTATGAGTATCATCTTTTCGCCGTCATATTGGAAAATTGCCCCTAAATCACACTGCAAATCGACTACTCGCTGCTGATACCATCTCAAATCCTGATTAAATCTATGATCTAAATCGGCACCCTCGGAAAATATCACTTCACAACCGATGTTTTCCAGCATCCCGGGCAGATTCTCATCAAAATTCATAAAGTCATAATCGAGATAAATTTTTAAGTGGGCATTCCTGATGATATCTCCATCGATGGATTTTTCTAAATCCTCAAAATAGCTGCTTACAATATCCGGATAATTTTTAATATCAGTAACCTGACTGCCGGCTACCCGACGAAAATCCTCCCGATAAAAAGCATTTTCAATTTTTCTTTCTTCACTTTTGGTAATATTGGTGCCCTGCCGGTTCAGAAAAGTTATACATACTTTTTCCCCTTGTTCCAAGGCATGAACTTGTATGCCGCCATTGATACCCAGTGTGCGCACGCCATAACGGCTAATCGGGGTTACCACTTTATTAAAATCAAGGACATTACATCCGGTAGCCGTTAATCCTATTGCCAAGGCATTTTTAATCATTTGGGAGCAGGGATACCCATCTGCGCCCAGAACAATCTGTCCCTCTTTTTTACTGCAAGAACCAAATGCTGATCCTAAGCGCACCGCCATTTCAGGGGTTAACTCCACATTCACCGTACCGGTCACACCATTAGCGCCAAAAAGATGCTTCTTTGCCTGATCCGCCCAAATCAAACTTTCCTGGACCACGGCACCTTTCTCCACAGTTTTATGAGGCCATATTTTTACCCCTGGTTTGATGGTGACATAACTGTTTAGGATCGTGTCATCACCGATTACTCCTTCTTCATAAATTGACGTATGGGATTTGATCTTCACACGGTTGGCAATTACACCACCACAGAGTGAACTCTTTTTTCCTAAATAGACATTATTCCAGATAATACCCTTTTTTACAGAGGCATTTTCTTCTAAAATGCTGTTTGAACCAATCACAGAGAATCCACTTACCTTAGCTCCTTTACCAATCTTGACATTCTGCCCGATAAAAGACGGGCCCTCTAAATAAGCCTCGGGATGAATCTCCGTTCCTGATCCCACCCAGATTCCTTCTGCAATCTCCGATCCTGGGCAAGAAATATTGGTTTCACCGGCTAAAATATCGTAATGGGCTTGCTGATATTGAGCTAAATTCCCGATATCACACCAATAGCCCGGCATCACACATCCGTAGATGGGAATTCCCCTGCTTAACAGGAGAGGAAAAAGATCCTTGCTAAAGTCAAAAACAGTATTATTAGGAACCAGCTTCAGGACCTCTGGCTCTATCACATAAATACCGGTATTAACGGTGTCACTAAAAACTTCGCCCCAACTGGGTTTCTCCAGGAATTGCTGAACAGATCCTGCTTCATCCGTAATAATTACACCATATTCCAATGGCGTGGGCACTCGTGTTAGAGCAATGGTAACTGCTGCTTTTTTCTTTTGATGGAAGGACATAATGTAATTAAGATCAAAATCCGTTAGGGCATCTCCGCTGATCACTAAGAATGTTTCATCCAAAAACTCTTGAGCATTTTTTACGCTTCCGGCGGTTCCCAAAGGAGTTTCCTCAATAAAATACTGCATATTAACTCCATAATCTGAACCGTCTCCAAAATAATCCTTAATATCCTCAGGTAGATACATCAGAGTGGCACCAATATCCCGAAAGTTATGATCCCATAATAATTGAACAATATGCTGCATTATCGGCCGATCCATGACAGGAACCATCGGTTTGGGTCTGTCACAGGTGAGGGGCCTTAAACGAGATCCCTCACCACCAGCCATAATAATGGCTTTCATATGATCTCCTCCATTAATGTGACTTTACTACTTCCCAACCTCTTTTTTCACTTTGCGCTGCTGCCAGTGATTTACTATGTCTTGCTTCCTCCAGAATCATCTGATATATTGCTCTGGTTTGCGTGGCAATTTTAGGCCAGGTAAAATAGGTTTCAACTTTATTAAGCGCATTAGTTTTCATAACTTGAACAGCATTCTGGTTTTTTAACATTAAAATGATATTATCTGCCAAAGATTCTGGATTGCCAGAATATGCTTTTAAGCCGTCAATTCCATGGGTTACAACCTCACTAAAGCCCCCAACATCTGATACTACAACAGGAATCCCTGCTGCCATTGCTTCCAGGGCCACAATACCAAATGGTTCATACAAGCTGGGAAAGACAGCAACATGTGCATTTTTATACAGTGCATTTCTCACAGCATCATCAATATAGCCGGTGAAAAATATCTTATCCTTCTTATTAATCATATGAGCTTTTTTCTTCAGGTATTCTTCATGAGGCCCCGTACCTGCTATGATAAATTTTGCCTCCGGGCAATAATGTAATATCTTGGGAACGGCATCCAATAGAACCTGCAATCCCTTTTCTTGTACCAAACGTCCTACAAAGAAAACAATTTTTTCTTGTTCTGAGGCATATTGAGCCCTATTAAATTCGGTGGCAATGGTTTTAAAAGCATCTATGTCTACACCATTAGGTACCACCTGTATTTTGTTATCCGGCAATTGAAATATTTTTTTCAATTCCCCTTTCATAAATTGACTGCACACAATCACCTGCCAGGACTCATATGTTAACCACCATTCCACATCGTTAATATATCTTTGGAGATCGCTGTGAATTCCTTGGTTTCGTCCATGTTCTGTTGCATGAATTGTAGTTAATAAGGGTATATTCTTTGCGTGTTTCATGGTGCGTGCGGCAAAAGCCACCAACCAATCATGGGCATGAATCAGATCAAATGGTCCATATTCTTCCTCTAATTTAATCGCCTTTGCTAATAAAGCAAAATTTAGTTGTAAGACCCAGTTGGTAAAATCTCGGGAGGGAAGATTGAGACTTTCCACGCGTGAAATATGAATATGATTGATATTTTCCTCAGCCGGTGCTCCTTCCGCAGCACATGTTAATAGGAAGATCTCTTCTCCCTGGCTAGCTAATTCCTTTGTCAGGTCATAAACATGTCTTGCCAGCCCACCCACGTTTTTTGGCGGATACTCCCATGAGAGCATTAAAGTACGCATAGATTCGATCTTCCTTTCCTTCTATATGATCGATAAACGTAAATATTACGTAAAAAAAGCGCATTTTGCGCAATACTTGTTATTTATAAGAAGCAGAAATAGCATAACGGGATATAATTTACCGTGTTTATAATATTCCGAGATTAAATAAATTTATGTATGGTAATAATAGGTTTCATAAAATCCTCGGTTCATGTAAAACATAATAAGGCCAAAATATATAATATGTTGATTAAAGTCCAATTATAAAAGGAGGTATAAGCTATGTATCAATTAAGCAATCAAGGAATTAGCCTGGATCCCATGCCTGATCAATTGGGTGAACGTTGCCGCATCAGTTATGAGGGATTATTAAAAAAGTCTGGTGCCGACCAAGTTTTTCTTCATTGCGGATATGGAGCCAGCTGGAGTAATGCTGAAGACATTCCTATGTTTAATACTGCTACCGGATCAGTATGTGATGTCTCCATGAGAGAGGATGGATTGTTCAGCTTTTGCTTTAAGGATAGCGCTGATCATTGGGACAATAACCATGGGCAAAATTGGACTTTTATGATTAAAAAATAAGAGTGGAAATATAGAAAACTTGGCTTACGCCAAGCCGAAGGTTAGCGTAAGCCTTAGTTGCACTTATACTTTCAACCTTTTAAAAGTTGCTTTCTGAAAGTATAAAAAAAAAGACCGTCCATATTTAAGGAACGGTCTTTTTTTAGGTTTTTCTATGCTTTTAGGCTGCAGGGTTACTATTAAATTATATCAAAAAAGCACACCAAATAGTGTGCTTTTAATTAAAATTAGAACCTGGCAACGACCTACCCTCCCAGGGACCTGCGTCCCAAGTACTATCGGCGCTGGAGAGCTTAACTTCTGTGTTCGGAATGGATACAGGTGGGGCCTCTCCGCCATCATCACCAGGAAAATTTATGAAGTTGGAACAATCTATAACTGTTCTCTCAAAACTACACAGTGAAGTCTTTCATGCTTAGGTTTCATTTTAAGGTCAAGTCCTCGACCTATTAGTACCGGTCAGCTCCGGACATTACTGCCCTTCCACACCCGGCCTATCTACCAGTTCGTCTTTCTGGGGTCTTATCAGCTTGCGCTGTGGGAAATCTTATCTTAAGGGGGGCTTCGCGCTTAGATGCTTTCAGCGCTTATCCCTGCCAGACTTAGCTACCCAGCTGTACCCTTGGCAGGATAACTGGTACACCAGTGGTCTGTCCATCCCGGTCCTCTCGTACTAGGGACAGTGCCTCTCAAATTTCCTCCGCCTGCGACGGATAGGGACCGAACTGTCTCACGACGTTCTGAACCCAGCTCACGTACCGCTTTAATGGGCGAACAGCCCAACCCTTGGGACCTACTACAGCCCCAGGATGCGATGAGCCGACATCGAGGTGCCAAACCTCCCCGTCGATGTGGACTCTTGGGGGAGATAAGCCTGTTATCCCCGGGGTAGCTTTTATCCGTTGAGCGACGGCCCTTCCACTCGGTACCGCCGGATCACTAAGCCCGACTTTCGTCCCTGCTCGAAATGTCTCTCTCGCAGTCAAGCTCCCTTCTGCCTTTACACTCTTCGCGCGATTTCCATCCGCGCTGAGGGAACCTTTGGGCGCCTCCGTTACTCTTTGGGAGGCGACCGCCCCAGTCAAACTGCCCACCTGACAATGTCCTTCAGCCGGCTTACGGCTTGAAGTTAGAATTTCAGCACATCAAGAGTGGTATCCCACCAGCGACTCCAATGAGACTGGCGTCCCATCTTCTTAGTCTCCCACCTATCCTGTACGTGATATACCAAAATCCAATGTCAGGCTGCAGTAAAGCTCCACGGGGTCTTTCTGTCCTGTCGCAGGTAACCGGTATCTTCACCGGTATTACAATTTCGCCGAGTCCCTTGTTGAGACAGTGCCCAAATCGTTACGCCTTTCGTGCGGGTCGGAACTTACCCGACAAGGAATTTCGCTACCTTAGGACCGTTATAGTTACGGCCGCCGTTTACTGGGGCTTCAATTCAAAGCTTCACGTTTCCGCTGACCTCTCCTCTTAACCTTCCAGCACCGGGCAGGCGTCAGCACCTATACGTCGTCTTTCGACTTTGCAGGCACCTGTGTTTTTGCTAAACAGTCGCTTGGGCCTTTTCTCTGCGGCCTCTTCATGCTCAGTCTGTTAAAAACTTCACATTACAAAGGCACCCCTTCTCCCGAAGTTACGGGGTCATTTTGCCGAGTTCCTTAACAAGGGTTCTCTCGCGCGCCTTAGGATTCTCACCCCACCTACCTGTGTCGGTTTTCGGTACAGGCACCTGGCTCCTCGTTAGAGGCTTTTCTTGACAGTGTGGGATCAGTCAGTTCGCTACTTATTTTCGCTCCCCATCACCTCTCAGGATCTTTGAAAGACGGTTTTTCCTATCTTTCTCCCTACAGGCTTGGACGCACTCGACCAACGGTGCGCTTGACCTACCCTCCTGTGTCACCCCTTCCTTCAAACGGAGCCAGGTGGTATCGGAATCTTTACCGATTGTCCATCATCTACGCTTTTCGCCTCGACTTAGGTCCTGACTTACCCTGGGCGGACGAGCCTTCCCCAGGAACCCTTAGGTTTTTGGCGGGCAGGATTCTCACCTGCCTTTTCGCTTACTCATACCGGCATTCTCACTACTGAACTCTCCAGCTCTCCTTTCGGTAAACCTTCGTCGTGTTCAGTACGCTCCCCTACCACTCAAGAAGCAAGAAGCTAGAAGCAAGATGCAAGATTATTAGTCTTACCTCTTGTTTCTTGCCTCTAGCATCTTGCTTCTTGAATCCGAAGCTTCGGTGGTGTGCTTGAGCCCCGTTACATTTTCGGCGCAGGGTCACTCGACCAGTGAGCTATTACGCACTCTTTAAATGGTGGCTGCTTCTAAGCCAACATCCTGGTTGTTTTAGCAACTATACATCCTTTTCCACTTAGCACACACTTTGGGACCTTAGCTGTCGATCTGGGCTGTTTCCCTTTCGACTATGAAGCTTATCCCCCACAGTCTGACTCCCAAGATAAATTTATGGCATTCGCAGTTTGTGAGAGTTCGGTAACCTGGTTAGGCCCCTAGCTCGAACAGTGCTCTACCGTCATAAATCATCTCTTGAGGCTAGCCCTAAAGCTATTTCGGGGAGAACCAGCTATCTCTTGGTTCGATTGGCATTTCACCCCTACCCACAATTCATCCGCTCACTTTTCAACGTAAGTCGGTTCGGGCCTCCACTCAGTCTTACCTGAGCTTCACCCTGACCATGGGTAGATCACCAAGTTTCGGGTCTACAACAACGAACTTTCCGCCCTATTAAGACTCGCTTTCGCTTCGGCTCCGTCTTCTCAACTTAACCTCGCTCGTTATGGCAACTCGCCGGTCCATTCTACAAAAGGTACGCCATCACACATTTAAAGTGCTCTGACAGTTTGTAAGCATACGGTTTCAGGTTCTTTTTCACTCCCCTCCCGGGGTTCTTTTCACCTTTCCCTCACGGTACTGGTTCACTATCGGTCGCCAAGGAGTATTTAGCCTTGGGGGGTGGTCCCCCCTGATTCCCACGGGGTTTCTCGTGTCCCGCGGTACTTGGGATACTTTCGAGCATTTCCGCCTTTCGCCTACAGGATTGTTACCCTCTGTGATGGGCCTTTCCAGACCTCTTCGGCTAGGTTTCCATACTTCTCATGAAAGTCCCGCAACCCCGGTTGCCTAAGCAACCGGTTTAGGCTCTTCCCGTTTCGCTC